>JAINDL010000171.1 GCA_019931245.1 Bryobacteraceae bacterium CoA2 C42 | reverse complement strand
TTGAGAAGTCCCGCCAAGCCATCCATCGTTTCTTCGCCTGAGCCCAGAACCTGAGCAAAAAAAGGACCCGGCGAGGGAGCCGGGTCTTCTTTAATCCTGGGAATGGAAAGGAACTCTCTGAAGGGGCGCGGGCCGCGCCGCCTTACATCGAGAGAGTGTCGACCGCCTAGGAAAAATCTCAGATTAAAGTGTTCAAAGAAAATGAGCGCTTCGCCTCGAACGCCGCGATGGCCGTATCCTGCTTGAGTACATAGCCGATCTCGTCGACGCCCTGCAGCAGGCAATCTTTAGCGAAGGCATCGATCGGGAACTCAACCACCGGCCCTCCGGGCCACGTCATCGTCTGCGCCGGCAGGTCGATGGTCACCGCCAGCGCCGGGTTTTCGGCCAGCGCCGCAAACAAAGCCGTGTGCGCCTCTTTCGGCATCACGATCGGCAGCAGCCTGTTCTTGAGCGAGTTTTGCTTGAAAATGTCGGCAAAGCTCGTCGAAAGCACGGCCTGGAGCCCGTACTGCGTCAGCGCCCAGGGCGCATGCTCCCGGCTCGACCCGCAGCCGAAGTTATCCCCGGCCAGCAGCACCCGCGAGGCCTTGGCGGCCGGGGTGTTCAGTACGAAATCGGCCTTGGGCGAACCGTCGGCGTTGTAGCGCCAGTCAAAGAACAACTGGTCGCCCAAACCCTCTTTCGAGATCGTCTTCAAAAACCGCGCCGGAATGATCTGGTCGGTATCAATGTTGTCGTTGGGCAGCACGGCTACCGTCGAATGGATCTGCATGGTTATAGGCTCCTCACGTCGGTGACCACGCCGGCCACGGCACTCGCCGCCGCCGTCAACGGACTGGCCAGGAATGTCCGTCCCCCCTTGCCCTGCCGGCCCTCGAAGTTCCGGTTGGAGGTGGAGACGCTATACTGCCCCGGCGACAACTGGTCGCCGTTCATGGCGATACACATCGAACAGCCGGCCTCGCGCCACTCGGCGCCCGCTTCGCGGAACACCCGGTCGAGCCCCTCGGCCTCGGCCTGCCGTTTGATCTCCTGCGAACCGGGCACCACCATCATCCGCACGCCCGGATTGACCTTCCGGCCCGCGAGCACGCTGGCCGCCGCCCGCAGGTCGGTCATCCGCGAGTTGGTGCAGGAACCGATGAAGACCACATCGATCTTCTGCCCCGCAATCGGCTGGCCGGCTTCGAGATTCATATACCGCAGCGCTTTGCGCAGCGACTCGCGTTCAAGCGGGTCCTGCTGCGCGGCCGGGTCGGGCACGGTGCCCGAAATCGCCATCCCCATGCCGGGGTTGGTGCCGAAGGTGATCATGGGTTCGAGCGTATCGGCGTCGATGCGCACGGAATGGTCATAAGTCGCCCCCTCGTCGGTCGGCAGCGTCTTCCAGAAGGCCACCGCTTGCTCCCACGCCTCACCCTGGGGTGCAAACTTGCGGCCCTTGATGTACTCGTAGGTCTTCTCGTCCGGGGCGATGAGTCCGGCGCGGGCCCCGGCCTCGATCGACATGTTGCAGACCGTCATCCGCTCTTCCATCGACAGCGACCGGATGGCCGAACCGGTAAACTCGAACACGCAGCCCGTCCCGCCGCCGATGCCGATCTTGGCGCACAGGGCGAGAATGATGTCTTTGGCCGAGACGCCCGGCTTCAGCGTCCCTTCGACGTTCACTTCAAACGTCTTCGAGGGCCGCTGCAGCAGACACTGCGTCGCCAGCACCATCTCCACTTCGCTGGTCCCGATGCCGAAAGCCAGCGCCCCGAAGGCGCCGTGCGTCGCCGTATGGCTATCGCCGCAGACGACGGTCATGCCGGGCTGGGTCAGGCCCTGCTCCGGTCCGATGACGTGGACAATGCCCTGATTCCGGTCCTGAAAGCCGAAGTAGGGAATCCCGAACTCTTGGGCGTTCTTTTCAAGCTGCGCCACCTGCGCCGCCGCCACCTGGTCGACAATCGGCAGGTTGCGGGGCGTAGTCGGCGTGGAATGGTCCACGGTGGCGAAGGTCAGATCCGGGCGCCGTACTTTGACGCCGCGCTCCCGCAGGCCGGAAAACGCCTGCGGCGAAGTCACCTCGTGCACCAGGTGCAGGTCGATGAAGAGGACCGCCGGGGCGCCTTCGCGCTGCGCCACAATGTGGCGGTCCCAAATTTTTTCAATAATCGTGCGGGGTTTATTCGATGGCATTGGCTACCGCCTCTCCTACTTCCGTCGTCGTGGCCGGGGTGCCTTGCGGCTTCAGGTCGGCCGTGGTCCGGCCGGAGTTCAACACCGCTTCAATAGCCCCGTTCACCGCGGCCGCTTCCTTGAGCAGACCAAACGAGTACTCAAGCATCGCCGCTACCGAACCGATCGCGCCGAGCGGATTGGCTTTGTTTTGTCCGGCGATGTCCGGCGCCGAGCCGTGCACCGGCTCGTACAGGCCCACCCAGGCGCCCGAAGGCCGCTGCGCCCCGATCGACGCCGACGGCAGCATGCCGATCGACCCGGCGAGCACCGCGCCCTCGTCGCTCAGAATGTCGCCGAACATATTCTCCATTACCAGCACGTCAAACCGCCGCGGATTCAGCACCAGCTGCATCGCCGCGTTGTCGACGAGAATATGCTCGAGCTCGACGTCCGGAAATTCGGGGGCGACCTCGTTGACCACTTTGCGCCAAAGCTGCGAGGTTTCGAGCACGTTCGACTTATCCACGCTCGCCAGCTTCTTGCGCCGGTTCCGCGCCAGACCAAACGCCATGCGCGTGATGCGCGCAATCTCGGCGCGCGTATAAGTCATCGTATTGGTGCCACGTTCCGTGTCGCCGGAGCCCTCGATGCCGCGCGGCGTACCGTAATAGATGCCGCCGTTCAGCTCGCGGACAATGATCATGTCCGTACCGGTCACCAGGTGGTTCTTGAGCGGGCTGCTCTCAATGAGAGCCGGATAGGCCCGCACCGGACGCAGGTTGGCGTACACGCCCAGGACCTTCCGGATGCCCAGCAACCCCTTTTCGGGACGCCGCTCGGGCGGGGCATTGTCGAACTCCGGCAGACCCACGGCACCCATCAGCGTTGCGTCGGCCTCGACGGCCAGCTTCGCCGTCTCGTCCGGGAACGGGGTGCCGGTCTCGTGGATGGCGATGCCGCCCAGCAGACCCTCCGTCAGCTGCAGACTATGGCCGAAGGTGGAGCACACCTTTTCCAAAACGCGAACGGCTTGCCGAGTCACCTCGACCCCGATGCCGTCGCCCGGGAGAATCAATACGTTCAATTGCATATCTTGTTACGCTGTGGCGGGCCCGCGCCTGGCCACGATCTCCTTACACAATGCAAGGATCTGGTCGTTCCGTACACCCTTGACCCGATCCGCGAGTGCCGTGAATCCCTGGTAAAGCCCGTCGATCTCCTCTTTGTTGAAATCCACAAAACCCAGTTCCCGGCAGCGATCAGCCAGCGCATGGCGACCGGAGTGCTTGCCGAGCACCAGTTTGCCTTCGGGCACCCCGACACTCCGCGGATCTATAATCTCATAAGTCGACTTGTTCTTCAGATAGCCGTCCTGATGAATGCCGGCCTCGTGGGCAAAGGCGTTATCGCCCACGATCGCCTTGTTCGGCTGCGGACCAAAGGTGATGATCGACGTCAGCAACTGGCTTGCGCTGAACAGATGCTCCGTGTTGATGCCGGTCTCATAGGGCAGAACCGACTGCCGTGTCTTGAAAATCATGACAATCTCTTCAAGCGAACAGTTGCCCGCCCGCTCGCCGATCCCGTTCATGGTGCATTCAATCTGCCGGGCGCCGGCTTCAACCGCCGCCAGCGAGTTGGCTACAGCAAGACCCAGATCGTCGTGGCAGTGCACGGAAACGATCGCCTGACTGCCGATCGCCTGCACCACCTTCCGGATGAAAGCAGCGTATTCGGTCGGAATTGAAAAGCCGACCGTATCGGGCAGATTGACCGTACCGGCCCCGGCAGCGACCACCGCCCGGGAAATCTGTTCGAGGTAGGCCGGATCGGTCCGGCTGGCGTCCTCGGCCGAAAACTCCACGTCATCGGTATACTTCCGAGCCAACTCGACCGCTTTGACCGCCTCCTCGAGCACCTGCTCCCGGCTCTTTTTGAGCTTGTATTGCAGATGAATGTCGCTTGTGGCGATAAACGTATGAATGCGGGAGCGCTTGGCGTGCCGAAGCGCTTCGCCGGCCCGCTCGACGTCTTTGGCCGTCGACCGGGCGAGCGCCGCAATCGTCACCCCCGCATCGCCGAACTCCCGGCTGATCGACTCGACCGCCTCAAAATCGCCATGACTGGCAATCGGGAAGCCGGCCTCCATGATGTCCACGCCGAGCTCTATGAGCTTGGCCGCCATCTTCATCTTTTCCGGAACCGTCATCGAACAGCCGGGAGACTGTTCGCCGTCGCGCAGCGTCGTGTCGAAAATTTGAATGCGCTGATTCATGGGCCAGGGACCTCACTCAACACTCAATTCTCGCACTCCTATGTCAATTTACCAAATTAATTTATTTCTCGTGTTCGATAAGCGCTAATGATGCGATATGCTAACTTTATCCTACAATGGAACTGTATTCGCTACGTGTATTTCAGGCCGTGATCACGGAGAAGAGTTTTTCGCGGGCCGCCGAGAAACTGTCGCGCACCCAGCCGGCAATTTCGCTCGCCGTCCAGCGTTTGGAGCAGGAGATCGGCGAGAAACTGATTGACCGCTCCGGCAAGGAGTTACTGCTGACCGATGCCGGCCGGATTGCTTTTGACTTTGCGCGCCGGTTTGACCATCTGATCAGTGAAATGAATACGGCGCTGGCCGAGATGCGGGACAACTCGGCGGGGGTGCTGATCGTCGGCGCCAACGAATCTACCAGTCTTTATGTCCTGCAGCATATTGTCCGCTACCGTCGCCTTTATCCGAAGGTGAAGGTGCGCGTCCGCCGCAGTTTGTCGAGTAAAATACCCAGCCAGTTGATTGACGGGGAACTGGAGTTGGGAGTCATCTCTTTTGACCCGCAGGATGATCGGCTGAAAGCGCAGGTGATCTTTACCGATCATCTGGCCTTCGTAGTAAGTCCGGAGCACCGTTTGGCCCGACGGTCGAGCGTGTCGATCACGGAGCTCGGCATGGAAACATTCATCGCACACAATGTTCTCTCGCCTTATCGCGAAGTCGTCCTGCGGGAGTTTCAGCGTCACCGGGTGCCGCTCAACATGGATGTCGAGATGCCAACCGTTGAAACCATCCGGCAGATGGTGCAGCGCAACGAGGGGGTCGCGTTTTTGCCCAAGATGTGCGTGGACGCCGAGATTGAGCGGGGCCTTTTGCGTGAAGTGCGGGTGGAGGAGCTGTCCGTGGCGCGGAAGGTACACCTGGTCTATCCTGCCCGGCGGGCGCTCTCCCACGCCGCCCGCGCTTTTCTTGACGTGGTCAAGGGTGAGCGAATCCTTGGAGAGAATGGGGAGACTCCGGCCACTAGCTGAGGTGGGCATCGTGCGCAGGATCTTACTCGGGACGGGGCGGTGGCTGGACCGCCAGCGTCAGGCGGCCCGCCGGCGGCGGCGCCTGCCGGCTCATCTGCAGGTCGCCGAGCAGGGAGAGGATTGGGCGCAGCGCTTTGTGCAGGAGATGGGATGGACGGTAGTGGCGCGCAACTACCGCCGCAAGGGCGGCCGGGGCGAGATCGATCTCGTCGCCGTGGATGGCAATACGCTGGTCTTTGTGGAGGTCAAGACGCGGTCGAGCGCGGAGTTCGGCTCCCCGGAGCGCGCCGTGCACCGCGCCAAGGAGAAGTTGATCAGCCGGACCGCCGAGGAGTATCTGCGCATGGCCGACCTGTCGGGCATGCCGTTGCGGTTTGACGTGGTCAGCCTCGTCATGGGCGACGAAACCAAAGTGGAGTACCTGCGGGACGCCTTCTAGCCGGGGAGCACCCGGTGCGCCATCACGCCTGACGAAGCGGACCCACCGGCAGGCCGCCGTGGCGTTCGAGGACCGTGAAGAGCTCTTCGGGATTCACCGGTTTGGACAAAAAGTCATCCATTCCGGCCGCGCTG
>JAINDL010000048.1 GCA_019931245.1 Bryobacteraceae bacterium CoA2 C42 | reverse complement strand
GGCATGCCTCCCAATAGAATCAATCAGATACAAGCAAGGACCAAGCCGGAGAGCCACTCTTCCCCTCGCCGTTACTACGAACGAAGCCACTGGTTCACGAGCCACATCACGGGATGCCTTCAATAGAATCAAGCAGATACGAGGAATTCCCGCCCCCCACGCAGCTTCCCGAATTTTTTTACGAACGAAGCCACTGATTCACGCGCCACATCACGGCATTATCCAATAGAATCAAGCAAATACGGAGAATTTCAGCCCTCCCGCGCAGCCTCCCGATGATTCTTTTTTTACGAACGAAGCCAATTTGCCCCCCAAACCTACTGCGCCCCCGTCTCAAACCGAATCGTCGAATCCGCCGCAAACTTCCGAAAGTCGCTGTACCGCACCGCCAGCCGCACCCGCTTCATCATCCCCAAAACCCGCGCATTCGCCACCACGTCCACCTGCGACGGAAAACAAACCTCATCGTTCACCCGCGCCTGCTCCACCCGCACCGTCGCCCCCGGCTGCAGCCGGAATAGGAACAACCCGAACGAGATCGTATCCGTCGTCCCCAACTCCAGCCGCATCCAGTCCGACGTCGCCTTGTCAATACAAGCCTCCCCCGCGAACTTCCGCAACTGGTCCGCCCGCCGCCCCTTAGCCTGAAACTCCGCCCGCGCCGTCCCCCGAATCCACCAGCACGGCCGCCCCGCTACCACCTTCTCCCCCAACAGCGTCAAATCAAAGGCATCCACCAACTGCCGCCGCGCCTCCGTCTCCTCCCGTAGCGCCTCCGCCGACTCCCCCCGCCGCTTCGCCCGCTCCGCCGCCGACTCCCGCTTCATCTTCGCAATCTCCTTGTCGACCCGCTCCTTCTCCCTCCGCGCCTCCCGCTCACTCACCGGCTGGCCATCCCGCGCCACCACCCTTTCCAACTGCGTCCCGTCAAAAAACAGCACCTCCTTCGTCTCCCGCTGCACCGACTTCGTCCGCCCGTCTTTTTCGAGGAACTCTACTGTCGACTCCTCCCGGAACGTATACTGATCCCGCACCGTGTAGTTCCTCTGGTCCTTCTCCACCGCTCGCCGGAAGATCTCCTTCACGTCCTCTCCCGACGCCACCCAGCTCAATCCCATCGCCAGCACAAGTAACCGCATAGCCCTAAAACGCAAACAAAGCCCCCTCCGTTCCACAACCGTACAATAAAAAAGCACCTATGTCGCTTCCCGTCACCGCCCAGCGCTTCCTCGCTCAGCAGATCGAACAGGTCCGCGCCCTCCGGCCCCGCCGCCGCATCGTCTTCCCCGAAGGCGCCGACCCCCGCGTCCTCGCCGCCACCGATCGCCTCCGCCGCGAAGAACTCATCGAACCCATCCTCGTCAGCGGCCCCCAGGACGACCGCTACTGGCGCCTCTACTACGAACGCCGCCGCGCCAAAGGCGTCACCGAACTCGAAGCCCGCGCCGTCGTCCGTACCCCCCTCTTCTACGCCTCCCTCATGGTCGCCGCCGGTGACGCCGACGGCTTCGTCGGCGGCGCCGCTAACACCACCGCCGACACCGTCCGCGCCGCCTTCCACTGCGTCGGCCCCGCCCCCGGCGTCCGTACCATCTCCAGCGTCATGTTCCTCTGCGCCGCCGAACGCGTCTACGCCTTTGCCGACTGCGCCATCAACATCGACCCCGACGCCGTCCAACTCGCCGAAATCGCCATCGCCACCGCCGCCAGCGTCCGCGCCGTCATGAAGGAAGAGCCCGCCCTCGCCCTTCTCTCTTTCTCCACCAAAGGCAGTGCCTCTCACCCCGCCGTTTCCAAAGTCCAGGAAGCCCTCCGCATCGTCGCCGAACGCGCCCCCCAACTCCGCATCGACGGCGAACTCCAGGCCGACGCCGCCCTCGTCGCCTCCGTCGCCGCCAGCAAAGCCCCCGGCTCCCCCGTCGCCGGACACGCCAACGCCCTCATCTTCCCCGACCTCAACAGCGGCAACATCGGCTACAAACTCGTCGAACGCCTCGGCGGCGCCGCCGCCTACGGCCCCTTCCTCCAGGGCCTCGCCAAACCCCTCAACGACCTCTCCCGCGGCTGCTCCGCCGACGACATCTACGCCGCCGCCCTCGTCACCGCCCTCCAAGCCTCATGATCCCCCTCGTCTACCACCCCTCCTACGACCTCAACCTCGGCGCCCACGTCTTCCCCGCCCAAAAATACCGCCTCATCCGCGAACGCCTCGCCGACTCCCCCGTCCACACCCCGGAACCCGCTACCGACGCCCAGGTCCAACTCGTCCACTCCCCCGCCTGGACCACCGCCCTTCGCGACGGCACCCTCACCCCGCGCCAGCTCCAAACCCTCGAAATCCCCTGGAGCCCCGCCATGGCTCACGGCTTTCGCCTCGCCGCCGGCGGCACCCTCCTCGCCGCCCGCCTCGCCCTCGCCCACGGCGCCGCCTACAACATCGGCGGCGGCTTCCATCACGCCTTCCCCAACCACGGCGAAGGCTTCTGTGCCCTCCACGACGTTGCCATCGCCATCCGCACCCTCCAATCCGAAGGCCTGATTCCCCGCGCCATGGTCATCGATACCGACGTCCACCACGGCAACGGCACCGCCGCCATCTTCGCCGCCGACCCCTCCGTCTTCACCCTCTCCATCCACCAGCAGAACAACTACCCCGCCGTCAAACCGCCCTCCGACCTCGACCTCCCCCTCGCCGACGGCGTCGGCGACGAAGAGTACCTCGCCGTCCTCGCACCCGCCGTCGAACGCGCCCTTGCCACCTTCCCCGCCGATATCGTCTTCTACGTCGCCGGCGCCGACCCCTACTACGACGATCAACTCGGCGGCCTCGACCTCTCCCTCGCCGGACTCCTCGCCCGCGACGAAGCCGTCTTTGCTGCCGCCATGCGCCGCCGGATCCCCGTCATCGTTACCCTCGCCGGCGGCTACGCCCGCCGCGTCGAAGACACCGTCACCATCCACACGAACACCGCCCTCAGCGCCTACAAAACACTGTCTTCGTACGCGTAATCCGGCGCCGGTAGCGTCCCCTCCACCGCCTGCCACGCGCGGTAGGTCTCCGTCAATCCCTCGGCAAACGCCGTCGGCCGGAACCGCAGCATCCGCTGCGCCTTGCCCACCTGCATCGTAATCGGCGGCAGGTCGAAATAGAACCCGAAGTATAGCTTCGGCCCCATCGGATGCCCCCCCGCCTGCAGCAGCTTCTCCCGCGGCACCTTCACCATCTCCACATCCTGCTTCCCCGCCGCCTCCGCCAGCGCCCGCACCGTCTCCGTCTGCGTAATCGCCTTCGCGTTGGCCACGTTAAACGCATGGCCCACCGCCGCCGGCTCCGTCATCGCCGCCATCGCCGCCGCCACCAGGTCGTGCACATAAACAAACTGCATCAGCCGCCGCCCGTCCCCCGGTACAATAATCCGCCGCCCGTCTCGGAACCGCTCCCAAAAAAACGACTCCCGGTGAAACGGGTTCCCCGGCCCGTAAATGTACGGTGGCCGCAGCGTCACCGCCGGCAGCCCGTAACGCTGATGCAGCCGAAACAGCGTCCGTTCACTGTTGGCCTTGTTCCGTACATAAGAGTCCGGATGATCCTCCCCCGCCAGTCCATCCCCTTCGTGGTGGTTCAGT
Source organism: Bryobacteraceae bacterium CoA2 C42 (assembly GCA_019931245.1). Classification (GTDB taxonomy): domain Bacteria; phylum Acidobacteriota; class Terriglobia; order Bryobacterales; family Bryobacteraceae. The sequence goes on along the minus strand of JAINDL010000048.1, from coordinate 44,140 downwards.
CCCGCCCCGTAGGCTGCTACGCTCGAAACAAACACGTAACGCCGCAGCGAATCTCCCGCCGCCAGCGCCGTCGCCTCCACCTGCGCCGCCGCCGTCCCGCGCTCCCAGTCGTAGACGTTGTCGAACACGACCTCAAACCGCTGCCCCGCCAACGCCTCTCGAATCTGGGACGGGTCATTGCGGTCCGCCATCAGATTCCCGATCTGCTTCCGGCCCACCGCCCCCAGATCATGCTGCGCCCGCCGGTGCAGCACCGTCACTTCATGCCCCGCCTTCACCAGTTCCGTCACCAGTGCCCGTCCAATGAACAGCGTGCCGCCGATAACCAGAACCTTCATGCCAACCCCTCTGCCCGCCCTGCTATCCTAGCATCGGAATGCAAAGCCGCGCCGCCGCTCCCCCGCAAACCATTACGGCCATCCTCGTCGATGATGAAGCCCTCGCCCGCGATGAACTCGCCTTCCTCCTCAAAGAGTTCCCCGATATCGATGTCGCCGCCACCGCCTCGAACGGTCTCGAAGCCCTCAAGCTCATCGAGGACCTCGAACCCGACCTCGTCTTCCTCGACGTTCAAATGCCCGGCCTCGACGGCCTCGGCGTCATCAAGCGCCTCCGCGAAAAAGAGATCCCGCTCCCCCACTTCATCCTCGCCACCGCCTTCGACCACTACGCCGTCGAAGCCTTCCAGCTCGAAGCCATGGATTACCTCCTCAAGCCCATCGAGAAGGAACGCCTCGCGCAGGCCATCGACCGCGCCCGCCGCACCATCGCCGATCGCCAGAAACCCGCCCCCGAAGGCCCCATCATCGTCCGCACCGGGCCCGTCCGCGCCAAAGTCCTCATCCGCCGCGACAACCGCAACCTCATCGTCGACTCCCAGGACATCATCTTCGCCACCATCGACGACGGGCTCATCACCATCGTCTGCCAGGGCATCGAAGGTGAATCCACCTACAAAACCATCGAAGAGCTCCAGTCCACGCTCGACCCCGACACGTTCTGGCGCGTCCACCGCTCCTGGCTCGTCAACATCAACCGCATCAAGGAGGTCATCCCCTGGTTCAAGTCCAGTTTTCAACTCAAAATGGATGACAAGCGCGGCACCGAAGTCCCCGTCAGCCGCGTGCAGACCAAGCGCCTCCGCTCGCTCTTAAAGCTTTAGCGCCTGCCGCTCAATCCGCTGCCAGTAGCGCGAAAACCGCTTCAAATCGAACGGCCCCGCCGCCGCCACAAACGGATCATCGTTCACCACCTCCGCCCCCAGCGTCTTCGCGTAACCCATCAGCCGCGGGCACTCCGTAAACGCCGTCACAATCTTACTCGCCCCGTGCCGCGCCGCAAAAGCCCGCACCAGCGGCACAATCTCCCCTTTTTCAATCTCCACGTCCAGCTCGAGCAGACACTCGTACAGAAACACCAGCCGCTTCAGCGAATGGCCACTGTTCTCAAAAACGAAAATCGCCGGCGCCCCCGGTACAATCGGCCGCATACAATCTTCGTGCATCCAAACTACCGGCTTCATTGGAACAGCTCCTGGTCAATCTGCTCATACGACTTCCCGAACGGACAATCGCCCGCCCGCGCACATCCCCGGCAGTACTTGCCGTCCGTGTACTTCTCAAGATTCTCCCGGTTGAACAGGTAAGGCTTGGCGCCGAACGTCGACGCCACCCACTGAAACGACAGGTTATTGCTCGCCGGGTCCCCGTCGAGCAGGTGCGTCAGGAAAAACTTCGCCGCCGCCTGCCACCGTACCCGCCGCCAGTGGATCACATAGGATGCAAACCACATCCGCGCATGGTTATGCATGTACCCGGTGGTCACCAGTTCAGTCACGAAACCATCCATGCACGCAAGGCCCGTCCGCGCACCCGCGATGTCCTCCGGCAACTCGCCCAGCTCCCGCGCGCTCCGCCAGCGCCGCTTCGGCTCCTCACGGTCCTTCCAAACCCCCTCGCCAATCTGCCCGTACACCCGCCGCCAGTAATCGCGCCAGGCGTACTCGTTCACCAGCTTTTCGTGGTTCGGCTTGGCCAGCGCCCGCCGCCGTACCTCGCCGAGCGACAGCACCCCGTGCCGGAGGTAAGGCGCCAGACGCGTCACCGCCCCGCTCAAAAAGTTCCGCGACCGCGCGTACCGGTCCGGATTCACCTTCTCAAGCAGCGCCTCGGCCGCCCGCCGTCCGCCCCGCGTCTCACTCACCTGTTCCCCGTGCGGGAGGCACTCCGGAAACTCCTGCTTCACATATTCCACCAGCTCCGCGCGGGAGCTAAACTCTCGCCTCATCCCTTCCCCTTCGCCCCGCGGCAGCGGTCGCTACAGTAAAGTACCTGCTCCCAATCCCGTTCCCATTTCTTGCGCCAGGTAAACGGCCGCCCGCAACGCCGGCAGATCTTCTCCGGCAGGTGCTGCTTCTTGACGCCCTTCACCGGCCGGGCCGCTCAAATCGTGATGCCGGCCGTCCACAGCGCATACCCCGCCGCTTGGCGCAGGTAGAGCCACCAGTCCTGCAAGCCCGTCTCGTGCTTGATCGACCGCGGCGAGCCGAACACTTCAAGACCCCGAAACTCCAGCATCTTCTTGGCCCGGTAGATATGATACCCATCGCTCACTAAGATGCAGCTCTTGAGCCCGGAGCGCCTCATTATTTCCGCCACCGCAATCGTCGAGTGCACCGTGCTGTCGCCCTCGTCCTCCAGCAGAATCGCCTCCGGGGGCACCCCGTGGCTCATCAGGTAGTTCCGCCCCACCGCGCCTTCGGTAAACACCGGGTCGCCGCCCGCCCCGCCCGTCGTCAGAATCCGCCGCGCCAAGCCCTGCTCGAACAACTCCAAACCATGATCGAGCCGCGCCCGCAGCACCGGCGACGGCCGACCCCGGTACTCCGCCGCACCCATGATCACAATCACGTCCGCCGGCGACGCCTCTTCAATCACCGACTGCTTCCGGATCTCCACCGTAATCCAGCCCAGCCATGCACATAAAACCGTCCCAGCCAGAACCAGCCCGAATTGGATGCCTCGTTTCATGAGCCCGTGCGGTATCCTTATCATTTTACTGGAATGGCCGCTCCCGTTACTCCGCTCGGCGCCCGGAACCCGCTTTGCACCACCATCCGGAAGGCCATTCAAAAAGGTGTCCGCACCGACGACGGACTCGTCGTCGCCGAAGGCTTTCATCTGCTCGAGGAAGCCCGGCGTAGCCGTCTCCCCATCGGCACAGTGATCGCTACCCCTGCGGCGTTACAAAACGAGGCGCTTGTCGACTCCTGCCCCCCGGAAACCCGCCTCTTCTCGGTCGATCCCGCCACCTTCGCCACCTTCTCCACCACCGAATCCCCGCAAGGCATTCTCGCCCTCGTCCGCCCGCCGGAATGGACCCTCGCCGGCCTGCTCGGCCACCCCGCCCTCGTCGTCCTGCTCGACGGCCTCCAGGACCCCGGCAACGCCGGCGCCATCGTCCGCTCGGCGGAAGCCTTCGGCGCCACCGGCGTCATCTTCCTCAAAGGCTCGGCCAGCCCCTACCACCCCAAAACGCTCCGCGCCGCCGCCGGTTCCCTCTTCCGCCTCCCCTTCCTCGCCGCCGCCGAACTCCCCGCCTTCGATTTTCCCGTCTACGCCACCGCCGCCTCCGCCGCCCAACCCATCGACGCCGTCGACTGGCGCCAGCCCTGCGGCATCGTCATCGGCAGCGAAGGTCGCGGCGTCCGGCCCGAGATCCTCGCCGCCTGCCAGCCCGTCACCATCCCCACCGAAACCGTCGAAAGCCTCAACGCCGCCGTCGCCGCCGGCATCCTCCTCTATGAAGCCCGCCGCCAGCGGAGCCGCCCATGAGCCTCTTCGACGCCCCGCCGCCGGACGCAACCCGCCCGCTCGCCGAACGCCTCCGCCCCCAGTCACTCGACGACTACATCGGCCAGGAACACATCCTCGGACCCGGCAAGCCCCTCCGCCGCGCCATTGAATCCGATCAACTCGGCTCCCTCATCCTCTGGGGCCCCCCCGGCGTCGGCAAAACCACCCTCGCCTCCATCATCGCCCGCACGACCAAAGCCGAGTTCGTCCCCTTCAGCGCCGTCATGAGCGGCATTAAAGAGATCCGCGAAGTCATGGCCCGCGCCGAACAGACCCGCCGCCTCGGCCGCCGCACCGTCCTGTTCGTCGACGAAATCCACCGCTTCAACAAAGCCCAGCAGGACGCTTTCCTCCCCTACGTCGAAAAAGGCGACGTCATCCTCATCGGCGCCACCACCGAAAACCCCTCTTTTGAAGTCGTCGGCGCCCTGCTCTCCCGCTCCCGCGTCTTCACCCTACAGGCGCTCTCCACCGCCCAACTCGTCACCCTCCTCGCCCGCGGCCTCGCCCTTCTCGGCAAAACCGCCGACGCCGCACTCCTCGAGCAGATCGCCATCTTCGCAAACGGCGACGCCCGTACCGCCTACAACATCCTCGACCTCGCCGCCACCGCCGCCGACGGCCCCGCCATCCCCACCGCCATCCTCGAAGAGGTCCTCTCCCGCAAGGTCCTTCTTTACGACAAAGGCGGCGAAGAGCACTACAACCTCGTCTCCGCCCTCCACAAATCCGTCCGCGCCTCCGACGCCGATGCCGCCCTCTACTGGCTCGCCCGCATGCTCGAAGCCGGCGAAGACCGCATGTACATCGCCCGCCGCCTCGTCCGCATGGCCGTCGAAGATATCGGCCTCGCCGACCCCCGCGCCGTCGAACAAGCCATCGCCTGCCAGCAGACCGCTCACTTCCTCGGCATCCCCGAAGGCGACCAGGCTCTCGCTCAGGTCACGCTCTACCTTGCCCTCGCCGCCAAGTCCGACGCCGCCTACCGCGCGCTGAACACCGTCCGCGCCGAAATCCGCCAGGGCGTCGCCGAACCCGTCCCCATGCACCTCCGCAACGCCCCCACCCGCCTCATGAAGGGCATGGGCTACGGCGCCGGCTATAAACACGCCCACGAATTCGCCGATGCCGTCACCGGCATGGAGTGCCTCCCCCCGTCCCTGGCCGGCCGGGAGTTTTACCAGCCGACCGACCGGGGCCTCGAGAAGAAGATCGCCGAACGCCTGCGCGAAATCCGCGCATCGAAACGGTAAACGACCGCCCTACTTCCGCGCCGTCACCGTAATCTCAATCCGCGCCTTGCCCACCAGTTTCGCCACGCCCACCGTCGTCCGCGTCGGTCGCGGCTCCGGCATCGTCGCCATGTATACCGTGTTCATCCGCCCAAACAGCTCCATATCGGTCAGATAAACCTGCACCGCCACCACATCCGCAAATGTGTGCCCGCCCGCTTTCAGAATCTCCTCAACGTTGGCCAGCGTCTGCTTCACCTCGTCTTCAAACTTCTCGGGATAGCTCCCCGACTTGTCCGCCCCGGTCTGCCCGGACACGTACAAAGTGCCCCCGCTCAGAATGCCCGGGGAGAACGGACGGCCCGGTTTGGTGTCCTTCGGAGCCACCACTTTTTTATCCGCAGCCATCAAGAGACTGCCCACAAGAAAAAACAGTAGAAAAATTCTCATCGTGACTGCTAGCATACCCCAGCTATAAGCCAATAACCTTAGGACAATTTGGCCATCCGGGCGTACTACTCCATGCCCCAAAGCACCCTACCTCTAGACCATGTAAGTATTACTATAATCAACACGTTACCCAATTCCATGCCTTCCCGCGCAGAGCCCGCTTGGCACCCTTTTAGTGTTTGCCCCGCAGCTCGCCGAAACAGGTACCACTCAATTATGAATCCGAGGTTCCATTGTTACGACGCACGCTCCGTAGCAAGCTATTGAAAACGTAAGGAAATCCTCACAACGCCCACGACGTCGGTGCAGGTGAACGGGTCTCGTCGAAGACCTGGCGGAAGGAGTTTCAGAGTGATCCAACAAAAAAGCCAAAACGAGAGACGCTCGGCGGATCGGTTCCCAATCGCCCGAGAGGTCCGCTACAAGGTCCTGAACAAGAAAAACTCCGACGAGATCGGTGCGGGCCAAACCGTCAACATGAGCAGTACAGGGGTGTACTTCACTACGGAACACATTCTGCTGCCGGGCAGGCGCCTCGAGCTGGCCATCAGCTGGCCGGCACAGCTGAACAATCAGACCGCCCTCAAGCTCGTCGCCCGGGGCCGCATCATCCGCTATGACGAAGGACGGGCGGCCATGGAGATTCAGCAGTACGAGTTCCGGACGGCCAAGAACGCTGTGGCCTGAGCGAATCGGCTACAGTGGTAGCCATGAGGAAGCGTCTGCTTCTCTTCGCGGCTATTGCCACCTTGATCGTGCTGCTGGCTCTTGTCGTCTGGCAAGGCTCCTTCAACATGGGCAAATTTGGCCCCTCGTCCACCGATCAGGTGCTGCTCTTCTGGGCCATGAGCACCTTCGTTTTTCTGCTCATGGTCACGATGGCCTTCCTGCTGTTCCGCATCCTGATCAAGCTCTACATCGAGCGCAGCAAAGAGAGGGAAGGATCCGGGATCAAAGCCAAGCTGGTGATGGGAGCCATGATTCTGAGTTTTCTCCCGGTCATCTTCATGGTGCTCTGGAGCTACCAGGTGCTCAATCTCAACATCAAACAGTGGTTCAGCCGGCCCGCCGAAGGGGTCCGGCTGGAGTTGATTGAGCTGGGCAGCTCCATCAAGAACCAGTTCCTGCTGCGCTTAACCGCCCAGGCACACTGGCTGGCCAGTCTGCCCGAAACCGCGGCCTATGCCGGCGGCGGCGAGCGCCCGGCCCGCGTTTTTGATGGCTTCTGCGAGCAAAACGACATCGCCGAGGCCTACATCCTCACCGCCGACCTCCAGCGGCGAACCCTCTGCGCCTACGACAGCCGCGGCCGCGCCGAAAACAGCAAACCGGCCGTCCTCCGCATCCCCCTCGCCGCCGGCGGGACGCTCGTGCTGGCCGCCCTCCTCCCCATCGACCTCGACACCACCGAGAGGGATATCTCCCGCTACGTCGCCGACTACGACCAGCTCAGCATCAACCGCAAAGAGACCCGCCAGCTCTACCTCACCTATCTGGCCCTTATCACCCTCTTCATTCTTTTCGTCGCCGCCTGGGTCGCCCTATACCTGGCCCGGCAGATCACCGAACCCATCATCGCCCTGCTCACCGCCGCCCGCGAGGTCCGCGGCGGCAACCTGAAGCACCGCGTCCAGGTGGGCGCCATCGACGAGCTCGCCACGCTCGTCCGCGCCTTTAACGACATGACGCAGGCGCTCGAAACCTCCAGCCGCGAACTCGAAGCACGGCGCCGCTTCACGGAAACCATCCTCGAATCCATCCCCACCGGGGTGATCAGCGTGGCCCCCGATGGCCGCCTCCAGACGGTGAACAGCGCCCTCCAGCAGATGTTCCCCACCCTGCGCCTCTCCCCTACCCTGCGCCTCGAACACCTCTTTGGCCCCGAAGACGCCGCCGAACTTCGCTACCTGATGAACCGCGCCCGCCGCACCGGCGTCGCCTCCCGCCAACTCGATCTCACCCGGCCCGACCGCACCCTCCACCTCTCCGTCACCGTCGCCCCCATCGACCAGCGCCTGAACTCCGGCTTCGTGCTGGTGCTCGAAGATACGAGCGAACTCCTCCGCGCCCAAAAAGCCGCCGCATGGCACGAGGTGGCCCGCCGCGTCGCCCACGAGATTAAAAACCCGCTCACCCCCATCGCTCTCAGCGCCGAACGCATCGCCCGGCAGCTTGAAAAGACCCCGACTACTCAGGAGTTCGCCCGCGTCATCCGGGAGTCCACGCGGACGATCGCGCACGAGGTGGAGACCGTCAAGACCCTCGTCGACGAGTTCTCGCAGTTCGCCCGGCTCCCCGCCGCCCAGCCGCAGCCGTCCGACCTCAACCAGGTGATCGAAACCGCTCTCGCCGTCTTCGCCGGCCGCCTTGACCACATCGAGCTCTCCAGGCAACTCGCCCCCGGCCTGCCGCCCGTCAACCTGGACCGCGAGCAGTTCAAACGCGTCATCGTCAACCTCGTCGACAACGCCGCCGAGGCGATGGAGGGTGCGCCGCTGCGCCGGCTGCTGATCACCACCGCCGCCCCCACGCCCGAAACCGTCGAGCTGACCATTGCCGACACCGGCTGCGGAATCTCGCCCGAAGATAAAGAAAAGCTATTCCTGCCCTACTTCTCGACCAAGAACCGGGGCACCGGCCTCGGCCTTGCGATTGTCAACCACATCCTGGGCGATCACCAGGCCCAGATCCGCGTCGAGGATAACGACCCGGCCGGCGCCCGATTTATCATTGAGATTCCGGCCCTGGTGCCGGAAGAGGCGGCCTCCCGCGCATGAAGCGGCACCACATTCTAGTAATCGACGATGAACCGGGCATCCGCGAAACGCTCTGCGCGGTGCTCGAAGACGAAGGATACCTGGCCGAAGCGGCCGCCGACGGCGCCGCCGGCCTCGCACGCCTCGCCGAAAGCCCGTTCGACTGCGTCCTGCTCGACGTCTGGATGCAGGGACTCGACGGCATGGAGGTCCTCAATCGCATTCAGGAGCGCCCGGAGGCCGAACGGCCGGCCGTCGTCATGATCTCCGGCCACGCGACGATTGAAACGGCCGTGCGGGCCACCAAAATGGGCGCCTTCGACTTCCTCGAAAAGCCGCTGACGATTGAAAAGGTCGTCGTTGTCGTCAAGAACTCCATTGAACAGCGGCGGATGGCGATGGAACTCGGCCGCCTCGGCGAGCCCTCGACCCGCTACCCCATCATCGGCGAGAGCGTCCCCATGAAGGCCGTGCGGCAGCAGTTGGCGCTGATGGCGGCCACCAACGGCCGCGTGCTCATCTACGGCGAGAGCGGCACCGGGAAGGAACTGGTGGCCCATGCCATTCATGCCCTCAGCCCGCGGGCCAAAGAGGCGTTCGTCGAAGTCAACTGCGCCGCCATCCCGGAAGACCTGATAGAAAGCGAACTGTTCGGCCACCGGCGCGGGGCCTTCGCCGGAGCGAGCGAAGACAAGACCGGGAAGATTCAGAAAGCCGACGGCGGTACGCTTTTCCTCGACGAGGTGGGCGACATGAGCCTCCGCACGCAAGCCAAACTGCTGCGGGTGCTCGACGAGCAGCGTGTCGAACCCGTCGGCGCGCTCGAAAGCGTCCGCGTGGACTGCCGCGTGGTCGCCGCCACCAACAAACAGCTCGAACGGGAGATCGACCGCGGCAACTTCCGCGAGGATCTGTTCTACCGGTTGAACGTCATCCCCTTCAACGTCCCCGCCCTGCGCGAACGGGTCGAGGACATCCCGCTGCTGGCCCGTCACTTCCTGCACGAGTTCACCACCGCCTACGGCCGCAAGGCCAAAGAGTTCGCGCCCGATGCCCTGGCTCTGCTCGAGGACTACCCTTGGCCGGGCAACGTCCGGGAGCTGCGCAACCTGATCGAACGGATCGTGATTATGAATCCCCAGATGCGCATCGACGCCCGGCACGTACCGCTGCCGGTCAGCCGGCGCGCCCCGGCCGAGACGTTTTCGAGCCTCCAGGAAGTTCGCGAGGCCGCCGAACGAGAATACATTTTTAAGAAGCTTGAAGAAACGAAAGGCAATGTCAGCCGCACTGCTGAGTTACTCGGCCTCGAGCGAAGTCATCTGTATAGAAAAATGAAGGCGCTCGGAATCGCCTTGAAGGATTGAATTACGCGTATGCCTTGTATGATGAATCGTTTTCTCCCTCTCTTCGGCTTGGCCGGCCTGCTGGCCACCACCGCCGCGGCGCAGCCGGTGGTTACCGGCGCGCTCAATACCGCCAGCTACGCCCTGTCGGGCCTGCCGAATGGCTCGCTCGCGCAGGGTTCGATGATCGCCATCTTCGGACGCAACCTGGGCCCGGCCTCGATTGCGCTGGCTCAATCGTTCCCCCTGCCGCGCAACCTCGGCGGCACCGCCGCGCGACTCACCGCCGGCGGCGCCAACTATGATCTGATTCTCACCTACTCGGTCGCCTCCCAGGTCGGCGCCATTATTCCCTCCAATACCCCGGTCGGCGCCGCCCAGCTCACCGTCTCCTTCGGCGGCCAGACCAGCGCCAACTTCGCTGTCAACATCGTCCGTTCGAGCTTCGGCATCTTCACGGCGAATCAGGGCGGCACCGGCCCGGCCATCGCGCAAAACTTCAACTCGCAGACCGACCAGCCCATCAACTCCATCCTCAATGCAGCCCGCCCCGGCCAGACGATCACCCTCTGGGGCACCGGCCTCGGCCCCATTAGCGGCGACGATGCCGCCGGCGCCGCGCCCGGCGACCTCGGCACGAACCTCGAAGTGCTGGTGGGCAACCGCCCGGCAACGATTCGCTACCGCGGCCGCTCCGGCTGCTGCGCCGCCGTTGACCAGATCGTCTTCGACGTTCCGTCCGGCATCCAGGGCTGCTATGTGCCGCTCACGGTCCGCATCGGCAACATCGTCAGCAACTCCACCTATCTCGCCATCACCCCCAACGGCGGCCGCTGCACCGCCGGCACGCCCTTCTCCGACGCCGACCTGCAGAAGGTCAGCAGTGGCGGCACGCTGAGCATCGGCAACATCAATTTGAGTCGCACCGGCACCAAGGTCTCACAGGGTCCCCTCGGCACTCAGGAGCTGAAGTTCGATGACGGTTCGGCCTCGTTCGTGCGGTTCACCGCTGCCCAACTCACCGCCTCGCAGTTTGCCGCCGCAGGCGCGCTACCGCTCGGCAGCTGCCTGACCTTCTCGTCCAGTGACCAGGCCACCAGCCTGCCGCCGGATCCTATCCAGGGCACGATGCTCGATGCAGGGCCCAAGCTGACGGTTACCGGTCCCTCGGGCACGCGCGAGATGCTGCGCGAGGCGGCCTCCGGCTCCTACTCCGCCACCTTTTCGAGCGGCATCCCGAATATCCCCGGCCTGCCTCCCATTCCCGGCCTTCCGGGCGGCGGCGCCGGCCCGTTTCTCGATGCCGGCGCCTTTACCATCGACAATGGCGCCGGCGCCTTTGTCGGCGGTTTCCGAACCCAACTGACCATCCCCGGCAACTTCACCTGGACCAACGAAAGCTCGGTCAATACCATCGTCCGCTCCGCTGGTCAGGAGTTCACCTGGAGCGGCGCCGGGACCAATTCGACGGTCTCCATCTCCGGGTTCTCCTTCGACGCCGCGGCCCGCGCGGGCGGCGGCTTCTTCTGCCTCGAACGCGGCAGCGCCAACCGTTTCACCGTCCCGGCCGCGGTACTGCTCGCGCTACCCCGCAACGTGGCGGCGCCCGGCCAGGCCGGGGATCTGACACCCACGGGCCAGGTTGGCATCGGCCTGACGAGCGATCCCGTCCGGTTCACCGCCAACAACCTCGACATCGGGTTGGCCACGCACTCGGCGACCTCGTTCAAAGGCGTCAACGTCCAATAGGGCCTGCGCTGGCCAGCTACACTGGCCAGCTACACTAAAAGTTACCCCATGGACCATCCTCTGTCGGCCCTGCTGGCCGGGCCGCTCGCCGGTCTTCTGCTCGTGCTGGCTCTGCCTGCCGCCTTTGCCCGGCTGACGGCTCTCGCCGTCGCCGCGGCGGAGCTGGCTCTGGCCGTCTCCCTCATCCCCCGCTTCGATCCGGCGCGGGGGATCCAACTCCTCGAACAGGCCGCCTGGATCCCCTCCTGGGGCGCCTCCTACCTGCTCGGCATCGATGGCATCAGCCTCGCCTTCGTCCTGCTCTCGACCGGCGTCTGTTTTCTGACGCTCCTGCTCCCGGCCCGCGACCGCGCCTTCTACGCCTGGTTCCTGCTGCTCGAGGCTGCTGTGCTGGGCAGCTTTCTCGCCCTCGACCTGCTGCTGTTCTTCTTCTGCTTCGAGATCGTCCTGCTTCCGATGTACTTCCTGGTGGCCGGCTACGGCGGCGAACGCGCCCCGCAGGCGGCTATGAAGTTTCTGATTTACACGGTGCTCGGGTCGGTGCTGCTGCTGGTCGGACTCGTAGCGCTGCACCAGCAGCATTTCCTGCTCACCGGCCAGCGGACCTTTGCGCTCGCCGCGCTTGCCGGCGCCCCGCTGCCACTGGAAGCCCAGCGTTGGCTCTTCTGGGCGTTCCTGGCCGGTTTTGCCGTGAAGATCCCCCTGTTCCCGGTCCACACCTGGCTGCCGGACGCCCATACCGAGGCCCCCACGGCCGGATCGGTCCTGCTGGCCGCCCTGCTGCTGAAGCTGGGCACCTATGGCCTGTTTCGCTTCGCCGTGCCGCTGTTTCCGGACGCGGCGCGGGAGTCGGCGGGCCTGCTGGCCGCCGCCTCGCTCATCGCTATCCTTTACGGGGCGCTCGTATGCCTCATGCAGACCGACTGGAAGCGGCTGATCGCCTACTCCTCCATCAGCCACATGGGCTTTTGCACGCTCGGCCTGTTCGCCTTCACGCCCCATGGTCTCACCGGCTCGCTGCTGCAGCAGATCAACCACGGCCTTTCGAGCGCGCTGCTCTTTTTGCTGGTGGGCGCCGTGTACGACCGCCACGGGTCGCGGGAGATCGCCGCCTACGGGGGCCTGGGGCGGACGATGCCGGTGTTTGGCGGCGTCTTTCTGGTGGCGATTCTGAGTGCGATGGGGATGCCGCCGCTGAACGGCTTCGTGGGCGAGGTGCTGATTCTGCAGGGGGTCTACCCGGTGTCGGCCGGATGGGCGGCCGGGGTAGCGGGGGGGATTCTGCTCGGGGCGGCCTACCTGCTCTGGCTCTACCAGCGCACCGTGTTTTGCGAAACGAAGCCAACGGGGATGGCGGACCTGCGCCCGCTCGAACTCGCGATCATGGCGCCGTTCATCGCCGGCATCTTCTGGCTCGGGCTGCAGCCGGGCCCGCTGCTTGGCTGGTTCGCGCAGCCGGTCAGCGCGATTCTCGGCTCCCGCTGATCTGCACGAGATCCGGTTTGGGAGGCGGCTGCGGGGCCTGCGGTTTGAGCCAGCGGCCGGGCAGTTTGGTGAGATAAACCAACCGTTCGACCACCGGCAGCAGCTTCCGCACCGTGCGCCCGTGAAAGAGCAGGCTGCCGGCGACCAGCAGCGGATGGGGAATCGTCGTGCAGCAGCGGGAGCAGATGTCGATCTCGCCGGCGCGGCGCTCGCGGTGGAGCCGGCGCATGCGCTGCATCTCCGGGGAGTTGAAGATAGCCGGCAACTCCTCCCGGCCGATGTTGCCGACCGGCTTGCCGTCGAGCATGTAGCTCTGGCAGCAGGGGTAGACATCGCCGTTGTGCTTGACGTACATCGCCCCGCGCCAGAGATAGTGGCAGGCGTGGCTCCAGTCGGCGGCGGCGTGGCCGGCCTCGGGCCGCATCAGGTTGGTTTCGTCGGCCTTCACGCGCACCTGGTCAACGCCCGGCACGGCGGACCAGAAGCGGAGGAAGTCATCGACCTCGTTCCAGTTCTTCTCCATGCGGACCATCTGGACAACTACCTGGATCCGGGCGCCGGTTTCGTGCTTGCGGCGGCAGAAGTGGAGGAAGTTGTCGCGGACACGCTCGAAGCGGGCGCCCTTGCGGTAGAACTCGAAGCTCTCTTTGGTGGAGCCGTCGAAGCTCAGGGTGATGTGTTCGAGCGTGCTCGCCAGGATGCGCTCGGTGGCTGCGGCGTCGAGCAGGGTGCCGTTGGTGGAGAGCAGGGTGTAGACGCGGTGGCGGTCGCAGTATTCGATGCGGTCGTAGATCCTGGGGTCGAGGAAGGGTTCGCCGAGCCCGATCAGCATCATATGCTCGCCGGTCTGGCCGGCCTGCTGCACGAGGCGCTCGAAGATCTCACCGGTCATGTCCTCTTTGGGCTGCTTGTGCGTCTCGCGTGGGCACATGGGGCAGTAGAGGTTGCACTTGGCCGTGGTCTCGACGATGTACTCCACCGGCAGCGCCTTGACGCGCTCCTGGCCGCGCAGGTAGGCCCCCAGCAGTTTCGCGCGATTCCAGATTCGCATCTGCTTCCATTATTGCAGCGGAAGGCACGCCGCCGGCATCCCATGGAGTGTGATTTTGGAACACCGGGTTCGCCCGCTCAACGACGCTCCGCTGCGCACCTCCGGCGCTGAATACGTACTGTATTGGTGCCAGATGAACCGCCGGGTGGCGGCCAACCACGCGCTGCTCTACGCCGTCGAAAAGGCGAACGAACTGGGCCTGCCCGTGCTGGTCTACGAAGGCCTCACCTGTAGCTACCCGCACGCGAACGACCGCATTCACACCTTCGTGGTTGCCAACGTGCCGGAGACGCAGGAGGCGCTCACGGCGCTCGGCATCGGCTACTGCTTCTATCTCCGGCAGCGGCCGGAGGACCCCAACGACGTGCTCTACCAACTGGCGGCGCGGGCGGCGCTGGTGGTCACCGACGACTACCCTACCTTTATCGCCTCCTGGCACAACTCCTCGTTGCCCGCCAAGCTGGGTCTGGCGTATCACGCGGTCGATTCGAGCTGCATCATCCCGATGAACCGCTTCGAGAAGCGGGAGTGGGCCGCCTACTCGATGCGCCCGAAGGTGAAGCGGATGCTGGCCGATCACCTCGTCCCGGTGCCGCCGCTCCGGCCCGCGCACCGCTGGACGGCCCCCCGCCCCCGCTGGCACGTCACGGTCACCCCGGAAAACGTCGCCGCCCTGGTGGCGGGCTGCGCGATTGACCACACGATTTCGCCCTCGATCGCCTTCCCCGGCGGGCGCGCGGCGGCCGAGCGGTCGCTGCAGCGGTTTCTGATCGACCGGCTGAGCCGCTACGCCCGGGACAAAAACTCGCCGTCCAACCACGCCACCAGCGAACTGTCGCCCTATGTGCACTTCGGCATGATCAGCACGCTCGAGATCGCCCTGGCTGTCGAAGGTTACGCGGCCGAACACAAGCTGATCGCCGCCGAGTTTCTCGAAGAGCTGATTGTGCGCCGCGAACTCGCCTTCAACTTCGCCCGCTTCACCCCGAACTACGATCAGCTCGAATGCCTGCCCGACTGGGCGCTCAAAACCCTGGCTAAGCACGCCGGCGATCGCCGCGACTACGTCTACACCGAAGAGCAGTTCCTGGCGGCCCAGACCCACGACGCGCTCTGGAACGCCTGCCAGCAGGAGATGCGCCTGCGCGGCAAGATCCACGGCTACTACCGGATGTACTGGGGTAAGAAGATCATCGAGTGGTCCGCCACCCACGCCGATGCGCTGCGGACGATGATCAAATGCCATGACCTGTACGCCCTCGACGGCCGCGACCCGAATACCTACACCGGTATCCTCTGGTGCTTCGGCCTGCACGACCGCCCGTGGCAGGAGCGCAGCGTGTTTGGCATGATTCGATTTATGTCCCTCGACGGGATGAAGCGCAAAACGGACGTTGACTGCTATCTGCGCGACATCGCGCAGATGCTGCGGACGGGCCAGGATGCCGCCCCGGGACCCTCGCTCTTATGTTCCTGACCATCTCCGGAGCGACCGGCTTCATCGGCCGGCGCCTTCTCGCTCTCTATCCTCCCGACCAGAACTCGCTGGTCGTGCTGGCGCGGAAGAACCCGCGGCTCGATCCGCTGATTCATTACGGCCACTGGGATCCGGTCGCCGGCGAACCGAGCCGCGAACTGCTCGGGCGCGCCGAGGCGGTGATCCATCTGGCCGGGGAGCCGGTATCGCAGCGGTGGACGCCGGCGGTGAAGGCCGCCATTCGCGACTCGCGGGTGCTCGGCACGCGGCATCTGGTTTCGGCGATTGGGAAGCTGCGGCACCGGCCGAAGACGCTGGTTTGCGCCTCCGCGGTAGGCATTTATGGCCACCGCGGCGAGGAGGTGCTGACGGAGAGCGCCCCGCCCGCGGCCGGTTTTTTACCCGAGGTGTGCACGGCGTGGGAGGCCGAGGCGGACAAGGCGCGGGAGCATGGCCTGCGGGTGGTGAAGCTGCGCATCGGTATCGTCTTGGGGGCCGATGGCGGGGCGCTGGCGGCGATGGCGCCGCTGTTCCGCTGGGGTTTGGGCGGGGTGCTCGGCAGCGGGAAGCAGTGGATGAGCTGGATCCACGTGGACGACCTGGCGCGGATGATTCAGTTTGCCGTCGAAAACGAAGCGGTCTCCGGGGTGGTGAACGGGGTGGCGCCGCATCCGGTGACCAACGCCGAGTTCACCCGGCAGTTGGCCGGGGCGCTGCACCGGCCGGCGCTGCTGCCGGCGCCGGAGTTTGGGGTGAAGCTGGTGTATGGCGAGATGGCGCAGATTCTGTTCGCCTCGCAGCGCGTGCAGCCGTCGGCGGCGCAGGCGGCGGGTTTTTCCTTCCGTTACCCGGAACTGCGGCCCGCTTTGGACGCCATTTTCACCTGAGCGCGTGCTATCCTAGAGGAGTTATGGCAATTCCGAACGTAAAGCGCTTCCGTATCACGAGCCCCGATGGTCTCAACACGGCGACCCTCATGGCTGTGGTGCCGAAGGGTACCGACCACGACACCTTTCTGAAGGACGCCTCGGCCCGTTTTGACTGGAAGGCTTGGAACGACCAGAAAGCGTCGATTACCAAGGTCCGCGTCGGTCAGCAGAAACAGAAGAAGGCGAAGTAGTTTTTCGCTTTTTGCGACTCTTGAGGGGCCCCGCCGCGGCGGGGCTTTTCCTGTTGGGGACTGCGGGTTTCAAGAGCGCGGGGCGGGTGGCGACCGAGGGTTATGGCCGGTCCGGCACCGCGACTGCAGAGCAGGGGGAGGCCGAGGGGTTGCTCGCAGTTGACCCGCTGCGGAGAGGGTATCGCGGGGGGGTGCGTGGCGACCGAGGGTCACGGCCGGTCCGGCGCCGCGACTGTGGAGCAGGGGGAGGCGAGGGGTTGCTCGCAGTTGGCCCACTACGGCGGGTGTGACCGCGTCTACGGGGTCATCGCGCGCAGAGTGCGCAACGCCTGGAGCGCTTCGCGGGCCACATCGGTGTCCGAATCCTTCGCCAGCGCGTCCAGCACCGGAGCCGCCGCCGGGGCGCCGCTGCGGCCGAAGATCATCGCCAGACTCAGCTTTTCTGGCTTGGTCGCGGCCGGCACCACCTGGGCGAGGGCCATGCGAATGGGCTCGTTGCGCACCAATTCAATCAGATAGGCTTCGGCGATACCTTTCCACGCCTTCTGATTCAAGGTGTTGACGAGGTAGCGGAGCGGGTCGAACTCGCCCATGACGGCATCGCCCAGCAGCGCCGCGCCAAAGGCCTGCCCGAGGCGGGCCCGCATCTTCGTCTCACTCTCAAAGCGGTTGCGCAGCGGGGCACGATCCCCCGCCTGGCCCAACCGGGCGATCCCTTCGGCGGCGCCGGCGCGCAGCCATTCGTCCGAGGAGTCCAACTGCGCGGTAAACAAGGGACGGGAGGCCTCGGCGGGAATCTGCGACAGCGCGCTCAGCGCTCCGCGGCGGACCTTGTCGTTGCGAGCCCTCTCGTAGGCCTCGCGCAGCGGGCCAACCGATTCGGGGTTCTTGAGGATTCCCACCGTTTCGAGCGCCGCCAACTGGACCTTCTCATCGAGATCCCGGAGCAGATAGTGAATGCGGGGCGCCACGCGGGGGTCACGGATCTTTTCAAGGGCCACGAGCGACTCGTAGAGCAGGTTACTGTCTTTCGAGGCAAGGCCGGCGATGAGATCGTCGATCGCGCCACGACCCCGCAGGACCCCAACGGCGCGGGCCGCGTTGGCGCGGGCCGGCAGCGGCCCGCTGCCGCTGACCACCTTGCCGAGCGCCGCCACCACCTCCGGCCGGGCTTCGACGTGGGCGGGAACCACCTGATCGTTCTTATCCGTCCAGCGGCTGACGAGTTTGTTGCCAGCGCGCTTGAGCGACCCGCCCCAGCCCTGCTCCCAATAGCCGGGCAGATAGAAGTTCACCAAGCCATCGGCGGCGCGGACAACGACCTCTTCGTCGGTGTCGGCCAAGGCCGCGGTGAGCGGGGCGAGCGAGGCGGCGCCGCCGATGGCCACCGTGGTGCGAACCACCTCGCGCCGCACCTCGACATCGGGGTCCTGCGCGTAGGGCAGCAGCTTGGCGATGCCCGCCTGACCTTCGCGAGAGAGCGATTTCACATACTTCTGGCGCTCCTTGGGGGTGGAAGTTTGCGCCGGCAGCAAGGCTGAACACAGCAGTACTAAGATCGCAAAACGCATACCTGTAGGACGACCCGCGGGCGCGAAAAGTCTACCGGATAAACTCGAGCTGTACCCGTTTGGGGATCAGGCCGATGTCGTGACCCATGTCGAGCAGCTGCTGGGCGGCTTTCGGAATCACGTCGCCGGCGTCCACGGTGTAGTGATTGACGTACATGCCGACGAACTTGGCGGCGAGTTCGTTCTCCATGTCGCGGGCGAACTGCATGGCGTAGGCGAGCGCCTCTTCGTGGTTATCGAGAGCATACTGAATGCTATCGCGCATGAGACGGCAGCTTTCGGTAAGCAACTCCGGGGCGAGGTCACGCCGGAGGACGTTGCAGCCGAGCGGTAGCGGCATGTCATGGACTTTCTTCCACCACTTGCCGAGGTCGATGATCTGATGAAACCCGCCGCGGCTGTAGGTCAACTGCGCTTCGTGGATTACGAGGCCAGCATCGGCAGCCCCATCTTTCACCGCATCGAGGATCTTGTCAAAGGGCACTTCAATGGGGGTGAAATCGGGCTGGAAAATGCTGAGGGTTAGAAAAGCGGTGGTCATCCGGCCGGGAATGGCAATCCGCTTGCCCTTGAGATCTTCCGGCGCCATGGGGTGGTTCGAGACGACCATCGGTCCGTAACCATCGCCGATGCTCGAGCCTGACGCCATGACAAAGTACTTATCGGCCACATAGGGATAGGCATGATAAGAGATAGCTGTCAACTCATACTCGCCAGCCATCGCCTTCTGGTTCAAGGTTTGGATATCGCTTAGAACATGCTTTAAATTCAACAGCTTGGAGCGAATCTTCTTCGTTGCCAAGCCGTAGAACATATAGGCATCGTCAGAATCCGGGCTGTGCGCGCAAACAATATCCTTGAATGCCATAGGCACCCTTTACTATAGCAAACGGGGGGGCTTCTCCAAGGAATTATTCCACGTGAGCGGCCAACTCTTCGAGCGCGGGTTGGATATAGGCCAAGGCCTGTTCGAGTGCGGCAAGGCCGATTTCGGCCTGACTCAACTGCCCGGTGCGTCCCATCATTTCGAGCGCGAGAGCCGCGTTGGAGGCGGCCTCGGCGCCAAAATTAGAAACCGAACCTTTCAAGCTGTGCGCCGCGTGTTGCAGGGCTTCGGCGCTACCGTCGGCTACGGCCGCACGAACCTGCGAAACGAGTTCCGGACATTCGGCCAAGAACAGTTGCGCGACTTCACACAGCAGTTGCTCATCTCCCCCAAGACGCTCTAGCGCCACGGCACAGTTCAGACGTTGGATTTGGGATGAAAAGTGCAAAGAAGGCTCCTCGGAAGAGCGGGGACAACTCGAAGGCGGCCTGAGCAACCCTTCCCCGATCCTCATTTCGACCTCTTGCTCTGAGTTTTGAATAAATTCCTGAACATCGCAAGTGCCATCGGTTCTATCCGGTCTATGACCTACAGGCCGGATAGCTATTGCGCGGGTTCTTCGGTAGGATCGACGAGGCGGTCGACGACCATCGAGTAAATGACCATTTTGCCGTGGCGGTCGGTTTGGAAGAAGATGCGCTGGGAGTTGGGGGCAAAGGTGGGGTTGGCGAGGCGGGCGTCGGAGCATTTGTGCTCGCAGACGGTCAACTCGCGGCGGACGGAGCGGAGCAGGAGCAGGAGCGTCGGTTGGGCTTTGCTGCCGGAGGCGCCGAGGAACACGGAGGCGTCGCCGTTGGGGGCGAAGCGGACGAACTGGCTGGTTTTCGACAGCAGGGTGTCCGTATTGGTGTCGGGCACGATTTCTCTAATTTCGTTGAGTTTGCCCTCGCCCTCCGGTTTATGGAGGTAGAGAATAGCCCGGCCGTCGGGCGACCACTGGGCTTCGAGCACCTGGCCGGGCGGGGTCTTCAATTCGCGGTTTTCGCGGCCGTCGAAACTGGCGAGGGAGAGAACGTTGTCGTGGACGTAGAAGAGTCCGGCGCGCCGGGGCCGGACGCCGACTTCGGTGAGCGTGCCGGCGAATTCGGCCACGGTCTGGGGCACGGGCTTGCCGGTGGGGAGAAAGCGAAGGCGGGTCCGGTCGCCGGCTTTTTCGGCGTAGACGGCGTTGAGGCCGTCCTCGGAGACGCTGAGTTTGCGGGCGCTGCCGGATAACTCGGCCAACTGCCGTTCGCGCAGGCTGCCGAGATTGATCTGGAGCAGGCGGACGCCGTCGATGGCGTAGAGCCAGCGGTCGTTGCCGGCGAGGGTCATGGTTTCCGGTTCGAGCGCGGCCAGTTCGGTCAGTTGGCGGGTCTTGCCGGTTTTGACGTCGATCCGGTAGGCCTGCATGCCCTGGCCGCGGTTGGAGGCGCAGAGGAAGAATTCGGCGCGGCGGGAGACGGCGCGGCCGGTGTTGGACGGGAGAATACTCTCGTAGTCGGTTCCCGTCATGCGGACGACTTCGAATTCGGTCGCCGCGTCGAGAAACCGCTTCATGTCGCCGGGGGACTCCTGCCCCTTGCCCGCGGCGGAGAGCAGGGGCCGCGCGCTCATCAGGGCGAGGAACGCGCGGCGGGAAGGCATAACACCAGTTTAGCTTGGCTTACTTGCTATGGCTCGCCTGGATGTGATCGCCGAGCAGATCGTAGCCGAAGTCGCCGGCCAGATCACGCCAGACGGAGTGGACGTGGTTGTTGCCGTTCTGGGTGTTGTCGTACTCGACCAGGAAGGTCGGGCCCTGGACGCGATAGTAGTGGCCTTCGCCCTTGCCGGGCGCGCCGGCCCAGGCGAAGAACAGCTTGTTGCCGGCCGCTTTGATTTGCGCGGCGCGGGTGGCGGCGGCCTGTTCGGGAACGTTCGCGGCGTATTCGTCGAGCAGGGCGGCGAGCAGGGCGCGCTGCTGGGCGTTCATCTTCGTGGCGGAGAGGCCGTTGGGCTGGCCTTTGAGGGCGGCTTTGCGGTCGGCCATGGTGAAGATGTCTTTGTAGGCGGTCTCGGAGACGACGGCGGTTTTGGCCTGCTCCGGCGTCAGTGCCACGCGCAGGGCGCGGCCAAGGTCCTCTTCGCGGCCGAGGACACGGAGGCCTTTGCGCGGCCCTTCCTTGATTTCGGCGGGGTTGGTGCCGAAGAACATGGGGCTCGAGGCAACGCGATTCTTGACGATGGTCCAGTTCAGAGCGAGGTGGTGACCTTCGACGCGATAGCCCCAGGTGCCGTTTTCGGTGGGGGTGCCGAAGATGGAGAAGAAGTACTGTTCGGGATCGCGGCGGCCGGTGGTGTCCTTTTCAAGCTGCCGGAGAATGTCTTCAAGGCTCATAATGCTGGTGGCCTTGATGTAGCCCTGCTGGGAGAGGCCGGCGCTGAGGAGCGCATGGGCGAGGGCGCGCTGCTCGTGGCCCATCTGTTTGAGCGGCAGGCCCTTGCGGACCTTCGGGATAAAGTGCCAGTTGAGCCGTTCGTCGTCTGCAAAGGCGAAGACGGCCTTGCCGCGCTGTTCGGCGGACAGGGAGGCGAGAAACGCCGTGGCGGTGTCGGACATAACGCGGGGCGTCTCCGTACGGTAAGCAGCGGCAACGAGTAACAGCGCCGCTCCGGAGGCGGCCAAGATGCGCAAAGAGTTCGATTTCATCGTATAGGGGCCCTTCTACAACCCTCGATGATTCTATTAGAAAGGCAGGTCCTTTTGCACGGACGATTTGAGAACCAGCGACTTGGCGAGGTATTTGTACGGGTTCACCGGCGCTCCGCCCTGCCGGACTTCGTAGTGCAGATGGGGCGAAGTGGACCGCCCGGTGCTGCCGCTGCGCGCGATGATCTGGCCGCGACGCACCTCCTGACCAGGAATCACCTCAAAGCCGGACAGATGGGCGTAGTAGGTTTCGAGGCCCCCGCCGTGCGAAATCACGATGAGCTTGCCGTAGGCTCCGCCCCACTGCGCGGAGCGGACAATGCCATCGGCGGCCACTTTGATGGGGGTACCCGTGGGGCAGGAGATATCGACGCCGGCGTGGAAGGCCGAACCACCGGTAAAGGGGTCGGACCGGGCGCCGAAGGAGCTGAGCAGGCGGCCGTTGGTGGGCCAGATGCTCGGAACCACGTTTTGCTGCCACATCTGATTGATGCGGCGGGTGCCGGGGTTGAACAGGCGGGTGGAGCGCAGCAGATCGTACTGCTCAATCGATTCCTGGAACGTCGGCATCAGTTTGCCTTCGCCCACCAGGGACCGCGGACCGGCCATGCGTTCCTTAATGCCGTAGGCGGTCGAGACCTCCGAGGCGAGAATCTGCAGGGTGGCCAACTGCTCCCGGGTCTGTTCGGAGGACTTCTGCAGATCCTGATAGCGGCGCTGGAGCGAACTCACCTCGTCGCGTAAGTTGTTGTAATTGGCGACTTTCCACGCCATCCGGGCATACGAAGCGACGAACCCGGCGACTGTAAAGCACCCCACTGCGGCCAGACCAAGAACCGTGTACAGAACCGTGTGAGACAAGTGCACCCGGCGGAGGCGTCCATGAACGGAATGGGCGATGACGACAACGAAATGTGGTTGTTTCATGCTCGATAAAAAGTCACTAGCATGGGACATGGCGAAACAGGGCGATGTCCATGGGAATAACCCAATTTCGACGCTATCACCGTTTGCCTCCCCCGTCAAGGTGAATACTAGAGCCGGGCGGGCCAACCGGAGGCCGATGGCGGGAGGAAATCGTAGGTTTGCTCCATCCATTCGCCCAGCTTTTTCTGCAGTTCAACTTGAATTGCGGCGTGTTCGGGGCGGCCGGCGAGGTTTCGGAACTCGTCGGGGTCGGCGGCGAGGTCGTAGAGTTCGACCATGGGGCGGGCCGGTTGAAGGAGCCGGTTGTGGACGGCGGAGAGCCGGCCTTGGCGGGCCAGATGCTGGTAGCTTTTCCAGGTCAGGCTATCGGCGAGGTCCCAGGCGGGGCGGTAGGGGAAGTGGGGGGCGGCGTTGAAGATGAGCTTGTGGCGGGTGGTCCGGATGCTGCGGATGGGGTCGAAGTTGTCGTGCCAGTTGCGTTCGCTGAAGACGGCATCGCGGGGTTGGTAGCCGGAGCCGTCCAGGAGACCACGGAAGCTGCGGCCCTGCATTTTGGGGAGCGCGGGCGCGCCGGCGAGATCGAGCCACGTGGCCGGGAGGTCGACGTGGGAGATGAGATGCGGATGGACGCCCCCCGGGGGCTTGCCGGGCCAGTGGACGAGGAGCGGGACGTGGAGGCCGGGGTCGTAGCAGGTGCCTTTGGCGCCGGGAAAGGGCATGCCGTTATCGGCGGTGAAGAAGACGATGGTGTTGTGGGCGAGGCCGCGGGCGGTGAGCAGGTCGAGCAGTTGGCCGCATTCGGCGTCCATGCGGGCGATGTAGTCGGCGTAGAGGCCGAGGTCTTCGCGGATTTCGGGGGTATCGGGCAGGAAGTTGGGCAGGCGGACTTTGGCGCGGTCGTGGGGCGGTTGGAAGGCGTTGGGGCGGTAGGGGCGGTGGGGGTCGGTGAAGCCGATGTGGAGGAAGAAGGGCTGGTGGGCGGGCCGCTGGTCGAAGAACTCGGCGAAGGAGGCGGCGGGGTTGGGGCGGTAGAAGTCGAAGCGGCGGTTGAAGGCTTCGCCCTGGTGGATTTTGCGGTAGGCGCCGGTGTGGTAGCCGCGCTCTTTGAGCGAGTCGAGGAAGGTCTTCTCCCAGGGTGGCATGGGGGTATGGAGCCGGGAGGTGTTGGTGGTGTGGGCCGTCGAGCCGGTGAAGAGGGCGGAGCGGTTGGGGCTGCACTGCGGCGAGGTGACGAAGCAGTTTGCAAAGCGGGCGCCGCGGGCGGCGAGGCGGTCGAGGTGGGGGGTGTGGATATGGGCGTTGCCGTAGCAGCCGAGGTCGGCGGCGGTATGGTCGTCGGAGATGAGAAAGACGATATTGGGTGGAGCGGGCGCCGGGGCGGGCGGGGCGAGGGCGGCGGGGGTGGCGAGAAAGCCTCGCCGGGTTAGACCGGGCATCAGCGAACAGGATAGCGTAGGAAGATGCAGATTGATCTCTCCGGCCGGCATGCTATCGTGACCGGCGGCGCCCACGGCATCGGCCGCGCGATGGCGCAGACGCTTAGTGCGTGCGGCGCGGCGGTAACCGTTTTTGACCTGGAGTCCTCGCCCCCGGTGAACGTGACGGACCGGGGGAGCCTGGAGGCGGCGTTTGCGGCCGGCCCGGCGCCGGATATCGTGATGATCAACGCGGGGACGGCGTTTGTGCGGCCGATTGCCGAGACGACGCGCGAGGTGTGGGACAAGACGGTGACGCTGAACCTGACGGCGGCGTTTGAGACGCTGCAGGCGGCGGCGGGGCGGATGCGGGCGGCGGGCCGGCCCGGCGCGATTGTGCTGACCGCCTCGACCAACTCGTATGACGGCGAGGAGAACCTGATCGCCTACAACGCGACCAAGGCCGGGGTGCTGGGGATTGTGCACACGGCGGCCAATGAGTTGGGGCCGTATGGGATCCGCGTGAACGCGGTGAATCCGGGGCTGATCCGGACGCGGCTGACGGCGGAGGCGTTCAACACGGAGTCCGTGATTAAGGAGTATTTTCGGGCGATTCCGATGGGCCGCGGCGGGGAGCCGGAGGAGGTGGCCAAGGCGGCCGTGTTTCTAGCCAGCGACTGGGCGAGCTACATCACGGGGACAACGCTGCTGGTGGACGGCGGGCAGATGGCGTGTAAGTTTGGCCCGTGGCGGGAGGCCGAAGCCGAGTTTGTCGACGGGCGGTGGCGGCGGCGCTAGCGGGGTATTGGCTTGCGGGCGTTGCTTGGTGCGGCCTGGCTGGCGGCGGATGATGGGCCGGCCGGTGGCGCTCGTGACGGTCTGGCGAGTGGCCGGGCCCTTGCGGGGATGCCGGGCGCGGCGCGGCTGCGCTAGCGGGGATAGAGCGGCGAATACTGGACCATTTTTTCGCGGGTGGCGAGCTGGCCGCCCTTGACCCAGGCTTCGCCGCGGGCTTCGAGATGGGCAATCATGCGGCCGCGCCATAGGCGGAGCCGCGCCGTATCGTCGGTGCGGTTGCGGAGTTCGGCGCGGTCGGTGGTGAGATCGAACAGCTGCTCTTCGCCGGTGAAGGAGTGGAAGATGTATTTGGTACGGCCATCGGTGAGGGCGGTCCACTGGTTCGAGTTGTCGTAGCAGACGCCGTGTTCGAGGTCGATCCATTCGCGCCAGCCGGCGGTGCGGCCGCGGACGAGGTCGAGCAGAGAGCGGCCGTCGAGGGGCCGGGCGGGGGTGGCTTCGGCGGCGTCGAGGACAGTGGGGAAGATGTCGCGGAGTTCGACGGGTTGGGTGATGGTCTGGCCGCGGGGCGCGCCCGGCAGGCGGACGATCATCGGCACGCGGGCCGAGCCTTCGTAGGCGTAGGACTTCCGCCAGAGGTGATGATCGCCAAGCATGTCGCCGTGGTCGGAGGTATAGATCACCAGGGTGTTGCCGGCGAGGCCGCGCTCGTCGAGAGTGGCGAGGATGCGGCCGATTTGTTCGTCGATGAAAGAGACGGCGCCCCAGTAGCCCTGCCGGGATTCGCGCACGGTGGCCGCGCCCATCTCGCCGCGCCAGATATCGTTCTTGCTCGTGTTGCGGGCGCGGTGGCGGTCGGCCCACGGGGCGACGTCGGCGGCGGGCAGCGGACGGTCTTTGTGGAAGTCCATCCAGCGCTGCGGCGGGTCGTAGGGGCTGTGGGGCCGGGCGAAGGAGACCTTCAGGAAGAAGGGTTCGGGGCGCTGGTAGCTTTCAAGGAAATTGACGGCGCAGTCGGCGGTCCAGCGCGTGGGGTGGAGCCGTTCGGGCAGGACGTAGGGTTTGGCGTTGTAGTCGTTGAAGCCGACGCCGGTCGCGTCCGGGTTGAGGAGCGGGGCCTGGGAGGCGAACCAGCTGCGGTAGTCGCTGCGGAAGTCGGGGCTTTCGACGCGGCTGCTTTCATCGAGCAGGGCCATCTGGTAGCCGTGGAGGTGGCGCTGCGGCGAGTAGTGGAGCTTGCCGATGGCGGCCGTGAAGTAGCCGAGATCGTTGAGGGCCCGCGGCATTTCGTAGGGATACCGGGCGGCGATGCGGCCGTAGGCGAGCATGCCGTGGTTCCAGGGGGAGAGGCCGGTGAGCAGGCAGGCGCGGGCGGGGGTGCAGGTGGGGGTGGAGGAGTAGGCGTTGACGAAGCGGGCGCCATCGCGGGCGAGGCGATCGAGGTTAGGGGTGTGGGCGGTGGGGCCGAGGCAGTCGGCGCGGTGCTGGTCGGCCATGAGGAACAGCACGTTGCGGCGGGCGGGGACGCGCTGGTAGAGGGCCGGGGCGGCCAGCAGTTCTCGTCGCGAAATCATAGGTCGATCTCCTCCACTAGGGCTTCGATGGTGGCGGGCGCATTGCCCTCGAAACGATTATTGACGAAAATGCTGGCGGGTTGCCCGAGGCGGAGCGAGCGGTTGATGAGGGCGCGGAGGGCGTCGCGGGCGGCGGGGTTGGGATCCTGGAGGCGGTCGTAGGGCGAGAAGGTTTTGACGGCGTCTTCGTAGGAGCGGCCCTGGCGCAGGAGCGCCCGGACGACGGTGAAGCGGGCGGTGTGGGCGTCGGGCAGGGCGGTTTGCGCGGGGAGTTCCGGCATGCGGGTCCAGGCGTTGAAGACGTGGGCGACGCCGTGATCGCGCAGCGCGGCGAAGTAGGCGGGGGTGAGGAACTCGGCGTTGCGCAGCTCGACCGAGTAGTGGGGGCCGGCGGGCAGTTTTTCTAGAAACGGGACGAGTTTTTCAAGGAACGCTTCGACGTCGGGCATGGTTTTGCGCGACATCTGGCCGAACTCGAAGATGAGCGCGACGGTGCGGCCGGCGTAGGGTTGCAGCGGGGCGAGAAACATCTGCTCGAAGAGCGCGAAGTCGAGGAAGTTCGGGTTGTTGAGGCCGGCGCGGTGGCCATAACGGGGGTGGGCGGGAAAGGCCTTGACGGTGATCTCTTCGGGCACCTTGAAGGCAAAGCGCAAAGAGTCCGGGGCGCTCGCAAAGAGTTTGGCCCAGAAGGCGGTGGAGGGGAATTGATAGAAGCTGAAGTCGCCGCAGACAACGGGGAAGGTTTCGGCGTACTCGGCGAGGCAGGTGTCTTCGAACTTCTTGGCCGAGAATTTGCCGCGGGTGAAGTAGCGCTCCGGGGTGTAGATCTGGCCGAGCCAGCCTTCGTACTTCCAGGAGCTGCCGCCGATCAGGATGCCGCGGGCAGCGAGGCGCGCCAGCTTGGCGGCGAGCGGCGAGGGTTCGGCGGCGAACAGGGAGAGATTGCTCACCAGGCCCGTGCCGTGCGGTAGCCGTAGGGGTCGGCGCCGGCTTCGATGGTGCCGCCCGGTGCGTAGCGGATGATGACGGGCGCCGCGCCGCCGGACCATTTGGACCGCGTGCTGACATCGTGGCCGCGCTGGGCGAGCTGCTGGATGACGCTGGGGGAGATGCGTTCGTCGAGCATGAGGTCGCCGGGGCTCATGGCGTGGTTGTCGAAGCTCGAGACGAGGTGCCGCGTCTGCAGGCGGGGCGCTTCGACGGCGGCCTGGGCGTTCATGCCGAAGTCGACGACGTTGAGGAACATCTGGAGCAGGGCCTGGTCCTGGTTGTCGCCGCCGGGGGTGGCGAGGGCCAGGAACGGCTTGCCGTTACGGGTGACGAGGGTGGGGCTGAGGGTGACGCGGGGGCGCTTGCCGCCGGCGAGTTCGTTGGGGTGGCCGGGGATGAGCAGGAAGCTCTGGGCGCGCTGCGTGAGGGGGATGCCGGTGTCGCCGGCGACGACCGAAGGCAGCCAGGAGCCGGAGGGCGTGACGGAGAACATGATGCCATCGGCGTCGGCGGCGGTGATGCAGGTGGTGTCGCGGGCCATGAGTTCGTCGTCGATTTTGTGGCGGACGATTTCGGTTTCTGACGGGTGCTGGCCCTTCTTGCCGTCGATCAGGCCGGGGCGGAAGGCCAGGGAGGCCTGGTCGCCGATCTGGGCGCGGCGTTCGGCGGCGTACTCTTTCGAGAGCAGTGTAGCGGCGGGGAGTTTGTTGAAGTTGGGGTCGCCGTAGTAGGTGTCGCGGTCGGCGTAGCCGAGTTTGAGGGCTTCGGTGACGGTGTGGAGATACTGTGAGGAGTTGTGCTGCATGTCGCCGAGCGGGAAGCCTTCAAGCAGGTTCAGCGCTTCGAGGAAGATGGGGCCCTGGCTCCAGAAGCCGGGCTTGTAGACGGTGTAGCCGCGGTAGGTGGTGGAGAGGGGTTCTTCGGGGGTGAGGCGGAAGGCGGCCATGTCTTCGTAGCGGAGCAGGCCGTCGTTGGCCTGGCTGAAGGCGTCGATTTTGCGGGCGATGTCGCCGCGGTAGAAGTAGTCGCGGACGGCGTCGATGCCGGCCTGGCGGGCGGCGCCGCCTTTGAGGGCGCGGGCTTCGGCGGCGGCCATGGCGCGGAGGGTGCGGGCGAGGTCGGGCTGTTCGAAGATGGTGCTGGGCCGGGGGGTGAAGCCGGGGGGGAGGTAGGCGGCTTTCGAGGTGGGCCAGAGTTCGAAGAAGCGGCGGGAGCGGGCGAGCGAGGTGGCGCGGACTTCGTCGAGCGGCGCGCCGTCGGCTAGTTCGATGGCCGGCTGGATGACTTCGGCAAAGGACCTGGTGCCGTACTCGCGGAGGGCGACGAGGCCGGCTTCAACCATGCCGGGGACGAGCGCCGGCATGAGGCCGGCGACGGGGACCATGCCTTTGAGGCCGTTCGGTTCGAGGTTCTGAATCTCGCCGGGTTGCAGGCGGCGGTTGCGGAACAGGTCGGCCGTGGCGAGTTTGGGCATGGTGCCGATACCGGCGATGGAGACGACCTTGCCTTCTTTGGTGCGAATGAGAATGGGTGCTTCGCCGCCGAAGCCGAAGTGGGAGTATTCGACGATGCTGGCCGCGAACATGGCCGCCACGCCGGCGTCGACGGCGTTGCCGCCGTTCTGAGCGAGGCGCATGCCGGCGTCGGCCGAAGCGTCGGTGCCGGCGCCGATGGCGATGCGGGTGCCGCGGGAGGCGAAGCGCTGAGGCGGTTCGGAGGGGGCCCGCCGCTGCGCCACGGCGATGCCGAACAGGCCGAGAATAGCCAGACCGAAGAAGATGCGCTTCATGGAGATGCCCTCACTATAATGGAGATTCCGTCAGCAACTTTAAGGATACTCATGCGCCGCCTGTTCTGCTTTGCTCTGGTCATCAGCTCTCTGTTCGCGGAAAATGTGGGGGAACGATGGTGGAAACATGTGCAGTTTCTCGCCGACGATAAGCTCGAAGGGCGGAACACGGGCAGTGAGGGGCACCGGCAGGCGGCGGCCTATGTGGCGGCGGAGTTTGAACGGCTGGGCTTGAAGGCGGCGGGGACGCAGGGCTATCTGCAGCCGGTGCTGTTTACGACGCGGCAGATTGACGAAGCGAATTCGAAGCTGGAGATTGTGCGCGAGGGCAAGGCGGTGGCGGTGGAGCTGGGCAAGCAGGCCTACTTCGGTCTGCGGACGGACCCGGCGCCGGTGGTGCGGGCGTCGATGGTTTTTGTTGGCTACGGGCTGCGGGTGCCGGAGCAGAATCATGATGACCTGAAGGGGTTGAACCTGAAGGGCAAGATTGCGGTGATGCTGGCGGGGGCTCCGAAGGCGTGGCCGGGACCGCTGGCGGCGCATGTGCAGTCGAGCGATGTGCGGTGGGAGCCGCTGCGGAAGCAGGGGGCGATTGGGCTGATTACGCTGTCGCGGGTGCAGACGGTGCCGTGGCCGCGGGCGTCGGCGGCCCGGCTGCAGGCTTCGATGACGGCGGTGGCGGATGAGGCGGGCCAGCAGGTTTCGATCGTCTTCAACCCGGAGCACGCAGAGATGCTGTTTGCCGGGTCGGGCCATACGGTGAAGGAGTTGCTCGAGTTGGCGGCGGCCGAAAAGCCGCTGCCGAAGTTTCCGCTGCAGGGGGAGTTGGCGGCGACGATTGCCGTCAAGCGCGGCGAGCTGACGAGCCCGAACGTGGCGGCCAAGCTAGAAGGGACGCATCCGAAGCGGAAGCAGGAGTATGTCGTCGTCAGCGCCCATCTCGACCATCTCGGCAAGACGACCTCGTTTGCCGGCGATGGCATTTTCAATGGCGCGCTCGACAACGCCTCCGGCATTGCGGCCATGCTTGAAGTGGCCCGGCAGCTGAAGGCCGGCAAGCCGCTCGAACGGAGCGTGCTGTTTGTAGCCGTGACGGGTGAAGAGAAGGGGCTGCAGGGATCGCGCTACTTCGCGCGGAACCCGACCGT
The DNA here is from genome assembly GCA_019931245.1 of Bryobacteraceae bacterium CoA2 C42. Taxonomy (GTDB): domain Bacteria; phylum Acidobacteriota; class Terriglobia; order Bryobacterales; family Bryobacteraceae. The sequence continues at coordinate 13,851 of JAINDL010000048.1, read as the reverse complement.
GCCGGCCCGGCAGTTGATCGCCAACTGCAACATGGATATGTTCATGCCGCTGCACGCGCTGCGGTATCTGACAATGCTTGGTATTGATGAGTCGACGCTGGGCGACACGGCGCGTGAGGTGGCCGGGGAGTTCGCGTTGCCGGTGCTGCCGGATCCGATTCCCGAGCAGCGGCGGTTCATCCGCAGCGACCAGTACAGTTTTATCCGCGCCGGCATTCCATCGCTGGCGTTTAAGTTCGGCTACCAGAAAGGTTCGCCCGAAGAGAAGCTGCAAGCCGAGTGGCTGAAGACCCGCTACCATGCTGTTTCGGACGATCTCTCGCAGCCGATTGATATCCCGGCGGCCGGCCGGTTTACCGAGTATCTGGCCGCGTTGGTGGGCCGTACGGCGAACCTGCCGCAGCGGCCGGCCTGGAAATCTGATAGCTTTTTCAAGCGATTCGCCAAATGACACTGCCACTTACTCCTATCCGCTTTCTTTACCGCGCCGCTGATCTGTTCGCCCGCCGGGTGGGCATTGTCTGCGGCGACAAAGAGTTCACCTACGGGCAGTTCGCCGAGCGCTGCGAGCGCCTGGCGGGCCAGTTGCTGGCGCTGGGCGTGGAGCCGGGCGACCGGGTGGCCTACATCAGCTTCAACACGCATCTGTTGCTCGAAGGCTACTACGGCGTGGTGATGGCGGGCGGGATTGTGATGCCGCTCAACGTGCGGTTGACCCCGGGCGAGATCACCGGCATTCTGAACCATTCGGGCGCGCGGATTGTCTTCTACGAGGGCGAGTTCGCGGGCATGGTGCGGAGTCTCGAGTGCCCGGCGGTGGCGCATTGGATCCAATTGGATCAGTTCGCGCTGGACGCTCCGCCGGCGCGCTGTGACTGGACGAAGATTGACGAGAACCAGGTGGCCGAGCTGTTCTACACGAGCGGCAGCACCGGCACGCCGAAGGGCGTGAGCCTGACACACCGTACGCTCTATCTCCATGCGATGTCGCTGGCCACCACCTTCGATGATCCGAAGACAAAGGTGGACCTGCATACCATTCCGCTGTTCCATGCCAACGGCTGGGGCATGCCGCAGGCTTGCGCGATGATGGGGACGAAGCAAGTGATGGTGCGCCGCTTTGACCCGGCGGCGGTGCTGGCGCTGATCGCCGAACACAAGGCGACCGATATGTGTCTGGTGCCGACGATGGCGAACGCGCTGCTGAACTGTCCGCAACTGGGGCAGTTTGATACCTCGAGCCTGCGGCATATCATGCTGGGCGGCGCGGCGTCTTCGCCCGAGTTGATCGCGCGGCTCGAAGCGGCCTTCGGCTGCGAGGCGGCGGCCGGCTACGGGCTGACGGAGACGGCGCCGGTGCTGAGCAAGGCCGGGCCGAAGCCGGGCGTGGTGTTTGCCGATGAGGCCGACCGGCAGCGGCGGCAGGCGATGACGGGTTGGCCGTTGCCCGGGGTGGAGATCCGCGTGGTGGACCCGCAGGGGAACGATGTGCCGCGCGATGCGAGCTCGATTGGCGAGATCATCACGCGCAGCGACCATGTGATGGCCGGGTACTTCAAAGAGCCGGCGGCGACGGCGGCCGTGATGGAGGGCGACTGGTTCCACACGGGCGATATGGCCGTGTGGGACGCCGAGGGCTACGTGCTGATTGTGGATCGCAAGAAGGAGATCATCATCAGCGGCGGCGAGAACATCTCTTCGATTGAAGTGGAGCGGGCGATTGCGGCGCATCCGGCGGTGCTTGAATGCGCGGTGGTGGCGGCGCCGGATGAGAAGTGGGGCGAGGTGCCGGTGGCGGTGGTGGTGCGCAAGCCGGGGGCGGAGCTGGGCCAAGAGGAGTTGCTCGCGTTTCTGGGCGCGCGGCTCGGCCGTTTCAAGCTGCCGCGGATTATCGAGTTCCGCGCCGAGGCGCTGCCGAAGACCGGCACGGGGAAGATTCGCAAACTGGAGTTGAAGGAAGCGTTCTGGGCCGGCAAGGTCAAACGAGTTCAAGGATAATGCACTCTCTTACCATCGAATGCAGGCAGGAGGAGAAGGACGAACTGCTGGGCCGGCTCTGGGAGTTGGAGACGGCTGGGGTAACCGAAGAGGATCTGACGGCGAACCGGGTGAGCCTGCGGGCGTTTTTCGCCGAGGCGTTTGACGCCGCCGAGTTCGCCGGCTTCGGGCCCGTCTGGAGCGAGGAGCCGGAGGTGGACTGGCAGGCCGAATCGGAAGCGGCGTGGCCGGGGCGCCCGGTGGGGGAGCGGTTGTTTGTCGCGCCGCCGTGGTGCAAGGAACCGACGCCGGCGGGGCGGGAGCGGCTGGTGATCAACCCGGGCATCGCCTTCGGAACGGGCGCGGATACGACGACGCAGCTGGCGCTTGAGGTACTGGAGCGGACGGTGCGGCCGGGGGACCGGGTTTTCGATTTCGGAACGGGGTCGGGCATTCTGGCGCTGGCCGCGCTGCGGCTGGGCGCGGGAGAGGTGCATGGCTGCGATATCGACCATGATGCCGTTGTCGCCGCGCGCGAGGATATGCCGCCCGAGATCGGGTTGTTCACAGGGACGCTGCGGTCGATTGAGCCGCAGTGGGCGGATGTGATTTTTGCCAACATCAATGCCGAGACCGTGGCGCATAACGCCGAGGAGATGAAGCGGGTGTTGAAGCCGGGCGGACGGTTGATTGTAGGCGGCATTCCGCCGCGGCACGCCGACCGGGTGATTAAGGCGCTGGGCGCGCAGGAGTGGACGCTGCGGGAGCGCGTGGACCGCGATATCTGGGTCTGCATGGCCTGGGAGGATCCTTCGGAGGCGAGATGACGAGACGGACGTTACTGGCGGGGCTGGCCGCCTATCCGGTGGTGAACGCGGCGGCGGCGGGCAAGATCGCCGCGCTTGAGTTTGTGCGGCTCGAGGGCCGTTACCGCTACGAGGCCGGGCCGGCCAACCGGCAGTATCAGACCAACCCGCTGCACATCTACGACGCGCTGCGGCCGGCCGAGTACCGGGAGCAGGGCCGGGCGGCGGGCGAGAGCCGCGTGACGGCGCTGTACCTGAAGCTGAAGACGGACGCGGGGCTTGAGGCGATCTACGGGCCGATTGATGAAGAGGCGGCAGTGGTGGTGCACCGGCAGCTGCGCCCGTTTCTGCTGGGCAAAGAGGCGCTGGCGGGAGAGACGCTGTGGGACCAGATGTACCGGTCGAATCGCCACGCGCGGTCGAGCCATTACATGATGGCGATTTCGGCCGTCGATAACGTGCTGTGGGATCTGCGGGGCCGGTACTTCAAGGCGCCGGTGTATCAGCTGCTGGGCGGGCCGACGCGGGCGGCGGTGCAGGCCTACGGGAGCTGCCTGGGCTTTAGCGTGGAGCCGGAGCTGCTGCGGAAGAGGTGCGTGGAGCTGAAGCAGCGGGGCTTTCTGCACCAGAAGTGGTTTCTGCCCTACGGGCCAGGCGACGGGGCGGCGGGCCTGGCCAAGAACGTGGCGATTGTGCGGAACCTGCGCGAGGCGCTGGGCGACGAGGTCGACATTATGTTCGACGCCTTCATGGGTTGGGACTTGAACTATGCGCTGCAATGGGTGAAGCAGGTGGAGCAGTACCGGCCACGGTGGATTGAAGAGGCGTTTGCCGTCGATAAGCTCGAGAGCTTCGTGGCGCTGCGGCGGGCGACTTCGGTGCCGGTGGCGTCGGGCGAGCACTTCTATGGCCGGTGGGAGACCAAGCGGTACCTGGAGGCGCAGGCGATAACGGTGGTGCAGGCCGACCCGGAGTGGTGCGGCGGGGTGAGCGAGCTCGTCAAGATCTGCCACATTGCCAGCGCTTACGATGCGCAGGTAATTCCGCACGGGCATAACGTGCATACGGCGCTGCACGTGGTGGCGGCGCAGAGCCCGATGACGTGCCCGCTGGTGGAGTATCTGATTCCGAAGATGAGCAGCTACTACCACTTCGAGCAGTGGAATCCGGCGCCGGCGAACGGCCGGATCACGCTGCCGGAGACGCCGGGGTTCGGCATTGCGATTGATGAGGCGAAGGTGGAGAAGCGGACCACGGTTACGTGGTGAGCGTGAGGGCGATGGAGTTGATGCAGTAGCGGAGGCCGGTGGGCGGCGGGCCATCGTCGAAGACGTGGCCGAGGTGGCTTTCGCAGCGGATGCAGAGGACTTCGGTGCGGTCGCCGTCCGGGCGCTTGAGAATGTTCTGCGGGGCGAGCGGCTGCCAGAAGCTGGGCCAGCCGGAGCTGGAGGCGAACTTGTGGTCGCCCGCGAACAGCGCCGTGGCGCAGGCGGCGCAGCGGAACAGGCCGGGGCCGGAGTAGTCGTTGTACTCGCCGGTGAAGGGCTGTTCAGTGCCGGCTTCGCGCATGACCCAGTAGCGGGTGGGCGAAAGGGTCTGGCGCCATTCGGCTTTGGAGCGGACGATCTTTTCGACGGTGATCATGCCCTGGGCCGGGTCGGCGATGCGGACCGTTTCCGGCGCCGGGAGGGGATCCGGGCGCCGGGCGCAGGCGGCGAGGGGCGCGAGCAGGCAGAGGCGGCGCTTCACTCAAAGAACCGGTCGACGGGGACGATGCGGACCTGGGCGGGTTGGAGGCCCAGCTTGCGCGTGGAGACGAGTTTGTCCTCCTCGACGATGTCGGCGAGCTTGGGGCTGTTGTAGGTCATGGGCGAGGGGGCATCGCTGAGGAGGGCCTTTTGCAGGGCTTCGGCGTCCTGCGCGACGGCGACGATTTCGAGGCGGTCTTTGCGGAGGTGGCGTTTGATGGCGCGGTTTACGTCGTCGACGGTGAGTTTGGCGATGGCGGAGCGGATGTAGGCGGGATATTCGCCGATGCCGTAGAACTGGCTGTCGATGCGGTAGCCGAGTTCGTTGGCTTTGGTTTTGAGCAGGAGGTTGACGTTGCGGGCGAGGAAGGCGCGGGTCTCTTCAAAGTCGCTTTCGGTGAGGCCTTTTTCGACGAGGCGGTCGAGTTCGTGGAGGGCGAGGCGGAGGGCGAAGTGGGCGGTGGGAGGCTCGACGGGACGGATCCAGAGCTGGAAGATCTGCTGGCGGCGGGCGAGATTGGGGTCGGGCTCGAACTGGAACATGCCGCGGGGGAAGTATTCGAGGTAGCTGTAGTCGCCGTAGTTGAGGCCGCGGATTTCGCGCATGCGCTGGTAAAGGTTGCCGGTGCTCGAGCGGTGAGGGCCGAACCAGGTGTTGGCGAGGAGGAGGGCCGGGAAGTCGGGATGGGCGCGGGTGACGGCGATGGGGAAGCCGAGGGAGTAGGCGACGGCGCGGGTCTGTTTCTTGACGATGGTGACGCGGGTTTGGGTGAGGGGCCGGAGGGCGGGGCGCTTGACGGCGGAGGGCCGGCCGGCGGGGAGGCGGCTGAAGTCCTTCTTCACGCGGTCGGCAAAGCCGGCGGGGTAGTTGCCGGCGAGGGCGATGGTGAGGTTGGCTTGCGTGAGGTGCTGGCGGTAGAAGGCCTGGAGGTCGGCGAGGGTGAGCTTTTCGAGCGCGGAGACGGTGCCGTTGGGATGGGCGGTGCCGAGGAGGACGTTATAGAGCACCTCTTTGCCGAGCTCTTCGTCGTTCTGCTGGCGGAGCGCGACGCGGAGGGAGGTGAGTTGGTCGTCGCGGAGGCGTTTGAGATCTTCCGGGCGCCAGCCGGGATCGAGGAGCATGTCGCGGAGCGTCGAGTAGTAGGCTTCGAGGTTATCGACGTGAGTGACGCCGGTGATGGTGAGCATCTCCTGGTCGGTCTGGTCGTCGACGCTGGCGGCCATGGGGTAGAACTTTTCGATGATGCCGGAGTAGGGCGTGGAGCGGGAGCCGCCGCGGGCGAGCAGGGCGGCGGTGAGGGCGGCGGCGCCTTCCTTGCCTTTGGGATCGTTGAGGGAGCCGCAGCGGAAGACGAAGCGGAAGTTGATGATGGGGGACTGGCCGGGGAGGCTGATGAGTTCGATGGCCGGGAGCAGGGTGACGGTGGCAAGCAGCAGGATGAGGGATTTCATTTGGCCTCCTTCTGATGGGTGAGGGTGACGATGGTGCGCCCGGAGGCGACGAAGTATTTGCGGGCGACGGCGCGGAGGTCTTCCGGGGTGAGCGAGGCGTAGAGGTCGTAGACCTGGTTGAGAGTTTCCGGGGTGCGGGTGAGGGCGATGAAGCCGGCGAGGTTGGCGGCGATGGCTTCGCTGTTATCGAGGCCGAGGGCGAAGCTGTAGCGGAGGTTGCTTTTGACGGCTTCGAGGCGTTGGGCATCGACGAGGTTGTCTTTGAAGCCGTTGAGGGTGGAGATGATGGCGTCCTGGACGGCGGGCAGGTCGGTTTCCTTTTTGAGGCGGGCGTAGACGAGGAAGAGGAAGGGGTCGGCGTGGTTTTCGTAGCCGCCCTGGAGGACGTCGTTAGTCTGGTCTTCGAGGAGGAGCTTTTTATAGAGCGGGGAGTTGCGGCCGAGGGCGAGGGAGGCGATGAGGTCGAGGGCGGCGGCGTCGCGCATGTTTTCGGCAAAGGCGGGGACTTTGTAGCCGATCATCATCCAGGGCAGGGTGGGGGTAGGCCAGGGGACGTGGGCTTTGCGTTCGGCGGTTTGGGGTGGTTCGACGGGGATTTGGGGGGCGACGGCGCCTTTCTTCCACGGGCCCCAGTATTTTTCGACCATGGTGCGGACCTGCTTGGGGTCGAGGTCGCCGGCGAGGACGAGGGTGACGTTTTCGGGGCGGTAGAAGCGGTCGAAGAACTGTTTGGAGTAGGCGAACTGGTTGGGCATGTCCTTGATGTCGGCGAGGAAGCCCATGGTGGTGTGGCGGTAGGTGTGGCGGTCGAAGGCGGTGGCGCGGAGTTTTTCGATGAGCTGTTGGGCGGGTTCGGAGCTGTTTTTGTTGTACTCGCCGTTGACGGCGAGGGCTTCGGTGCGGAAGGCGCTTTCTGAGTATTCGAGGTTCTGGAAGCGGTCGGCTTCGAGGTCGAGGATGGATTCGAGGCCGGACTTGTCGAAGGTGGCGTGGTAGACGGTGAGGTCGTCGCTGGTGTAGGCGTTGGTGGCGGCGCCGGCGGCTTTCATGACGGCCTCCCATTTTTGCGGGGGGAAGCGTTTGGTGCCGCGGAACATGCAGTGTTCAAAGAAGTGGGCGAAGCCGGATTTGCCGGGTTCGACTTCGTGGCGGGAGCCGACGCTGACGACGGTGTAGAGGGAGACGATGTTGGGGAAGTCGGTGGGGATGGTGAGGAGGCGGAGACCGTTTGGGAGGTCGTAGAGGTCGTAGCCGTAGGGGAAGATTTTCGAGGGGGGCGCGGCGTAGGCGCCGGCGGCGAGGAGGAGCGTTAAGAGAGTTCGCATAGGTCTGATCCACGGAGTTCTTCGAGTTGTTGGCCGACGGCGAGGAGGAGTTCTTCGCAGTAGGGGCGGGCGATGAGTTGGAGGCCGAGGGGGAGTCCTTCGCTCGACAGGGCGAAGGGGACGGTGAGGGCGGGCATACCCAATAGGTTAAACGGAGTGAGGCAGGACATGGCATCGGCGAGGGTGATGCCGTTCCAGTTTCGTTCGCGGGGGCGGAAGGCGGTGACGGCGCAGGCGGGGGCGAGGAGGACGGGGACGTCTTCCATTTGGCGGAGGAGGGCGGCGCGGAGCTTGTCGCGGAGGGCGAGCTGTTTGACGACGTCGACGCCGGAGGGTTGGGCGGGGGGCTCGATGAGGAGTTCGCGGCCGGTCCAGTGGGCGAGTTCGGGGTTGGTGGCGATGATTTCGCGTTTGAAGGGGTCGGTTAAGACGTTGAAAAAGAAGTGCCAGCAGGCACTTGACGAAACGAAGCCACTGAAATTAAATATTTCAGTTCCGCCGAGGAGATCGGCGGCCTGGCGGAGGGCCGCGGCGGTTTCCGGGGTCATGGGGAAGGATTCGACGACGCCGATGCGGAGGCCGCGGAGGCTGAAGGGCCGGGGGGTGAAGGGGACGGAGAAGGGATCGGCGGGGTCGTAGCCGGCGAGGACGTCGAACAGGAGCTGGAGGTCGGCGACGGAGCGGGCCATGGGGCCGACGACGCCGAGGAGGCCGCCGGGGTGGGCGATTTCCGGGACGTGGCCGACGGCGGAGATGCGTCCGGGGGTGGGTTTGAGGCCGGCGATGCCGCAGAAGTGGGCGGGGAGGCGGATGGAGCCGCCGCCGTCGCTGCCGAGTCCGCCGGCGCTGAGGCCGGAGGCGATGGCGGCGGCTTCGCCGCCCGAGGAGCCGCCGGCGGAGCGGGAGCGGTCCCAGGGGTTGGCGGTGAAGCCGGTGAGGGCGTTATCGGTTTCGTAGTTGGCGAGGAATTCGGGGCAGTTGGTTTTGCCGAGGATGGTGGCGCCGGCGGCTTTGAGTTTGGCGACGGCGGCGGCATCGCGGGCGGGGCGGGGGGCGAGGGGGTAGCGGGAGCCGCAGGAGGTGGGGAGGCCGGCGAGGTGGAGGGAGTCTTTGACGGTGAGCATGGCGCCGTGGAGGGGGCCGGGCGGGGGCTCGACGAAGTCGTCGAAGCGGGAGACGAAGGCGTTGCAGGGGTCGGATTCGCGGCGGTGGGCTTCCCAGAGTTCGCGGGGGCTCCACTGTTTTTCGCGGATGCCGGCGAGTTGGTGGTGGAGGGGGAGCTGGTTCACTTCTCCATTAGACTCAAAGAGTGGAAGCATTGATTTATTCAGACGCGGTGGAGGCGGTTCGGTCGCGCGTGCAGGCGCTGGGGGAGGCTGAGCGGGTGCCGTTGCTGGAGGCGGCGGGGCGGGTGTTGGCGGCGCCGGTGAGCGCGGACCGGGCGTATCCGCCGGTGGCGCGGAGCATCCGGGATGGGTATGCGTTGCGGGCGGCGGAGCTGCCGGGGGCGTTCCGGGTGGTGGGGGAGGTGCGGGCGGGGGGGAGTTTCGCGGGGGAGGTGGGGCCGGGGGAGTGCGTAGAGATCATGACGGGGGCGCCGATGCCGGCGGGGGCGGACTGCGTGGTGATGGTGGAGCACGCGACGCTGGCCGAGGGGGTAATGACGACGGAGCGGCGGCAGATGAGCGGGGACCACTGGACGCCGGCGGGATGCGATGCGCGGGCGGGGCAGGTGGTGGTGGAGGCCGGGGTGCGGCTGCGGAGCAACCATATCGCGATGCTGGCGACGGTGGGGCAGGCTGAGGTGCTGGTGTACCGGCGGCCGCGGGTGGCGATTCTGGCGACGGGGGATGAGGTGGTGGGGGTGGAGGCGGCGCCGGCGGCGGAGCAGGTGCGGAATTCGAACTCGTATTCGGTGGCGGCGCAGGTTTGGCAGGCGGGGGGGATTCCGACGGTGCTGCCGGTGGCCAAGGACAATCTGGCGGATACGCGGCGGCGGATTGCGGAGGGTTTGGAGCAGGATCTGCTGCTGCTTTCGGGCGGGGTTTCGGCGGGTAAGTATGACCTGGTGGAGACGGTGCTGGCGGAGTACGGGGCGGAGTTTTTCTTTACGCGGGTGCGGATGCAGCCGGGGCAGCCGTTGGTGTTTGGTCAGGCGCGGGGGCGGTATTTCTTTGGTCTGCCGGGGAATCCGGCGTCGACGATGGTGACGTTTGCGGCGGTGGCGCGGGTGGCGGTGGCGCGGTTGGGGGGGGAGACGGAGGGGGAGGGGGTGCGATGGATGGGGACGCTGCAGGGGGAGCTGCGGCTGAAGCCGGGGTTGACGCGGTTTTTGCCGGCGGAGATGCGGGGGACGGGGGTGTTTCCGGTGCGGTATTCGGGGTCGGGGGATGTGCCGGCGCTGGCGCGGGCGAATGTATTTGTGGTGACGGACCCGGAGCGGGATGTGTACTTGCCGGGGGAAGAGATTGAGGTTTTGCCGATTTTATGAGGCGGGGGAAGGGTGGGGGTGGTGGCCGGGGGAGGGGGAGCGTCCGGTTTGGAAGCGGGATGGGGGGACGTGCCGGGTCTGGTGCGGGGAGGCGTGTTTGTGTTCGTGGATGCGGGGCGGGAGGTGTGTTGGCCGGGGGAGGGGGAGCGTCCGGTGTGGAAGCGGGATGGGGGGGACGTGCCGGTCTGGTGCGGGGGCGTGTTTGTGGTGGCGGATGCGGGGCGGGCGACGATGGTTAGGATTGAGAGGAAGATATGAGTAAGCTTTCGCATTATGACGCGGCGGGGCAGGCGCGGATGGTGGACGTGACGGGGAAGGCGGTGACGCAGCGGACGGCGCGGGCGCACGCTTTTGTGAAGATGAGCGGGGCGGTGCTGGCCGAGTTGAAAAGCAACCCAAAGGGCGATCCGCTGGAGGTGGCGCGGGTGGCAGGGATTCTGGCGGCCAAGAAGACCGGGGAGCTGATCCCGATGTGTCATCCGCTGGCGCTGACGCACGTGGAGGTGGAACTGACGCCGGGGGCGAAGGGGATTGCGATTACGACGCTGGCGGTGACGGCGGGGCAGACGGGCGTCGAGATGGAGGCGTTGACGGCGGCGAGCGTGGCGGCGCTGACCGTTTATGACATGACGAAGGCGCTCGATAAGGGGATTGAGATTCAGGACGTTTACCTCGTTGAGAAGACCGGGGGGAAGTCCGGGGTGTGGAGCCGGGTGAAACCCAAAGCAAAGCGGTAACATCAGAGTAGCTATGAGCCTGACCCGCCGGATATTCTCTTCGCTCGCCTTGGGCGCGCCTTTGCTTGGGCAGGAGAAGCCACCCGCGCCGGCCCTCACCCCGGAAGAGCAGGAGGGGCTGGCGACCATTCGCACGTTTGTGCGGTTCGTGGTGGCGCCGACGACAGTGACCGACCAGGACGGGCGGTACGTGAGCGACATTCAGCCGCACGAGTTCCGGCTGGTGGACCGGGGCAAGGAGCAGAAGCTGCGGGTGGACCTGGCGTTTCAGCCGCTGGAGATTGTGGTTTGCATTCAGGCGAACAATACCGTCGAGCCGGTGCTCGATAAGATCAAACAGATTGGCCCGCTGCTTGAGAATCTCGTGCTGGGCGAGAAGGGGCAGGCGGCGATTCTCGCCTTTGATCACCGGGTCCGCGTGATGCAGGATTTCACGAACGACGGGGCGCTGTTCAAGAAAGCCTTGACGAAGATCAACGCCGGGTCGACGACTTCGGCAATGAACGATGCGGTGGTGATGGCGGCGCGGATGCTGCGGAACCGGCCGGCGGATCACCGGAAGGTGGTTTTGCTGATTGCCGAGACGCGGGACAAAGGCAGCGAGGCGAAGACACGGCAGGCGCTGCTCGATCTGCAGTTTGGCAACATTGCCGTTTATTCGGTGAACATCAATCGCCTGGTGACTTCGCTGTTGACGAAGGCGCAGCCGCCGCGGCCGGATCCGCTGCCGGTGGGGGCGCGCCACCTGCCGGCCGGGGCGCTGGCGACGCCGGAGACGATCAGCCAGCAGACGGGGATTTATAACGGCAACGTGGTGCCGCTGGCGGTGGAGATTCTGCGGCAGGTGAAGAGCATTTTCGTGGACAACCAGCTGGAGGTGTTCACGAAGTTCACCGGTGGGACGGAGCGTTCCTTCCTGACCTACAAGGATCTCGAGCGGGTGATTGCCGACATCGGGCAGGAGCTGCACAGCCAGTATCTGATCAGCTATTCGCCGAACAATACGGAAGAGGGTGGATTTCACCAGATTACGGTGGATGTTTTGCGGACGGGGTTGAAGGTGCGGACGCGTCCGGGGTACTGGATGGCGGCCATTCCGCAGTAGCGGGAAGGGGCAGAGGCGGCGGGGTGATTCGCGGTTGGGTGGGGGCGGGGAGTCCGAGCGCGGTTGCGGCCGGGGGTCTGGCGGGTGGCTGTTGCGCGGTAGCGGGGAGGAGTGGGGGGGGCGGTGGGGCGAGGCTCGGTCGGGTGGTGCGCGGGAGTTATGGTGCGGTTGCGTCCGGGGTATTGGATGGCGGCCATTCCGCAGTAGCGAGGACGCGGGTGATGAGGGTTTCGCCGGGGTCGAGGGGGTCCTGATTGACGGCCGCGAGGGGGACGTGGACGCGGGCCGCCTCGATCTGGGCCGGGGTGGCGCCGCGGAAGCAGTAGTGGCAGATGGTTTGGGGTTCGTCGCCGATTTGGATGAGATGACCGTAGAGGCGGCAGGCGACGGGGCGGTGTTCGTAGAGGCGGCAGGCGCCGGTGGCGGGGTCGACGACGGGGCAGGGGTGGCCTTTGTGGCGGGTGAGGAACCACTCCTGCCATTCGTCGTTCGCGCGGAAGAGGCCGGAGGCGGGGTCGCCGGGGAAGTCGGGTTCGATGCGCTGCCAGAGTTGGCGGGCGCGCTGCTCGATATCGGCGCGGACGGCGGGCGGGGCGGCGAGGCGGCCGCGGTGGAGGCGGGCGGCGTCCTGGAGCGTGATGGGGAACAGGACCGAGCAGCATTCGCTGCAGCCGGGGCGGCAGGCGATCCATTTGCCGGCCTGGGCGTGGGACTGGGCGACGGCGGCGTCGACGGTAGCGAGAATCACCAGGTCGGTGGCGGGGTCGAAGGGCATTAGACGGCGGAGGCGATGACTTCGATTTCGATGTGGGCGCGGGAGGAGAGGCGGCGGACTTCGACGCCGGTCTTGGCGGGGGCGTGGGGGAAGTATTCGGCGTAGAGGGCGTTGAGTTCGGCGAGTTCGTCGACGTTGGTCATATACACCGTGGTTTTGGCGACCTGGGCGAGGCTGCTACCGGCGGCTTCGAGTATGGTTTTGATGTTGGCGAGGGCCTGGCGGTATTCGGCGACCTGGCCGCCGGGGACGAGTTCGCCGGTGGCGGGATGGATGCCGAGCTGGCCGGAGACGAACAGGAGGTCGCCGAGGCGGGTGGCCTGGTGGTAGGTGTGGTTGCCGGGGGGGAGGGCGGGGACGTGGATGGTTTCGGGGAGCTTCACGATTGTCAGCTTATCGCGTTGGGGTCAGCCGGTGAAGCGGTAGCCTTCGCCGCGGACGGTGAGGATATGTTTGGGGGTTTGGGGTTCCTCTTCGAGTTTTTGGCGGAGCCAGGCGATGTGGACGTCGACGGTGCGGGGGGTGATGAAGGGCTGGTGGCTCCAGACCTGGGTGAGGAGCCATTCGCGGGTGAGGACCTGGCCGCGGTGATCGATGAGGCAGCGGAGGAGCTGCATCTCTTTGGCGGCGAGGTTGACGGGGGCGCCGTGGCGGTGGACGGCGGGGACGGAGAAATCGACGGAGACGGGGCCGAACTGGAAGCGGGTGACGGGGGTGAGGGCTTCTTTGCCCATGCGGCGGAGGAGGGCGGTGACGCGGGCGGTGAGTTCGTGGGGGTCGAAGGGTTTGGCGAGGTAGTCGTCGGCGCCGAGGTGGAGGCCCTGGACGCGGTCGGCGACCTGGCCGCGGGCGGTGAGCATGAGTATGCCGCCGTCGAAGCCTTGCTGGCGCATTTTTTGGCAGAGGGCGAAGCCGTCGAGGCCGGGGAGCATGACGTCGAGGATGAGGAGGTCGTAGCGGTGGTTGGTGGCGGCGCGGAGGCCGTCGGGTCCGGTGGCGGCGTGGGCGACGTGGTGGCCCTGGGCGGAGAGGAGGTCGGCGATGATGAGGGCGATATCGGGTTCGTCTTCAACGAGCAGGATGTGCGAATTCGTCATATTGCTCCGGGAGGGCGGCGGGGAGGCGGAGGGTGAACTCGGCGCCGCCGGCGGGGAGATTTTGGGCTGTGATGGCGCCGCCGTGGGCGCGGGCGATTTCGGCGACGAGGCTGAGGCCGAGGCCGGTGCCGCGGAGGTGGTCGGCTTTGGCGCGTTCGCCGCGGTAGAAGGGTTCAAAGAGATGTTCGAGGTCGGCGGGGGGGATGCCGGGGCCGCGGTCGCGGACGTGGACGAGGAGGTGGGGGCGGGGCGGGGTGGGGCCGCCGAGGGGCAGGCGGGGAGGCTGCGGGGGGCGGGGGGCGGGGGCGCCGGGGGGGCGAGGCCGCTGCACTGCGTCG
>JAINDL010000212.1 GCA_019931245.1 Bryobacteraceae bacterium CoA2 C42 | reverse complement strand
TGGAAGCCCGGCGTCGCCGCGATTCCAAAGTTACCACCGCTCGACAGGGTCGCCGTCAAGGTCCGACCAGACGGAATCACCGCCGAGGTCTGCGCCGCGGGAGCCGCGCCACCACCGGTGGTCTCACCGTAGTAGTTCAGCTTACACGGACCAGCCTGCGGAGCAGTGCCGAAGGGATCGGTCGAGGTGTTCGCAATCGCGATACCCGAGTCGAAGCCCACCTGGTTGGTCAGGAAGGGGAAGAGGATGTTGGTGCTGCAAGCGTTCACGTTGAACAGGGTCACAGGGGAGCCCGTCGGCGCGAAGCGCGGCTGCAGATCAGTGGTCGTTGCGGTGCCAACGGTGCTGAGCGGCGCGAAGCTGCCAGCCACCGAAGCCGTGCCGAGGGCCGGGAGGTTGCTGCTGGTGTTAGCAGCGTAAGCCACCGAGACCAGAACTTCCACCGTGTCCGTCGAGAACGGGTTGTGGTTCATAACTTCCCAAACCGCCGTACCAGCGCCGTTGCTCAGGCTGATCTGGGCAGACGGAACCGAGAAGGTGTTGGTCGTGGAATTGTTGGTAGAGGCAACCGCCGAGAACGCACCGGCACCGTCTTCGTTGGTGGAGACGAGACGCACGTCCGAGGTGGACACGGTCCCAATTCCAGTCACGAACGGATCGGAGCTCGAAGTCACGCTGTAGACCGAGGCATACAGCACAACACCGGCAGGTACGTTGGTGAAGCGAGCGCGCAGACGGGTACCCTGCGAAGCAAGGCCAGCCGCCAGAGCGTTGTTGGTGGGCGCCGCGCCAACGGAGGGGCTGTTGGGATTGTAGAAGCCAGTCTCCGCGAAATAGTTGTTATTCGGGGTGTTCTGGGCTTGAACGGCCGGGCTCACATCGACGTTGGTGTTCGGAGTGGGAGTCTGACCGCCGCGGTTGCCAAGGAAGCCACGCGACTTGAAGGAAGATGCGAAACCTTCCGTAAACCGCAGAACGTGACGGCCACCGTTACCCATTGTGGAGGTCGCACTGGTCGCCGCACCGCTGTTGTTGGACACGCACTGGAGATAGTTCACGCCAGCCGAACCACCAATCGTACGAGTGCCAAACGTCAAACCGGGCTGGATGAAGGCGACGGTCTGCTGCGGGTTGTTGATCGGGATCGAGGTCGTCGACGTCGCCGAAACGAACATCACGATCTGGGTCGGGATCAGGGTGGAGCTCACACCAAGCTGATTGGCATTGGCGCGAACGTTGGTGATGCGAATGATCCGGGTGGCGGTGGTGCCGGGAGGATCAATCGGCACACCGAGCCAAACGAGGGAGTTCGCACCCGACTGACGGCCCTGATACACGTTCGGGTTGGTGCCGTTGAGGTAGCTGATGCCACCCGGGGTACCAACACCAGCTGCGGTGCAGCCAGTTCCGTTTGTATTGGGGCAGTAGTGGAGATTGCCGGCGGTCGAAGACGTACCGGCGGGCTCGTCGATCATGAGGAGCGCTTCGCTCCAGTTACCACTGCTCGTAAGCAGACGGGAGGTCACGTTGGTGTTCAAAAAGATCTGAAAGTTAACCTGGGGAACCGGCGCGCCAGACGCGGTCGGTACACCACCGGTACAGTTCAAAATCAAGTCACCAACGAGTTCCGTCAGCCCTTCCGCGCGAACGATCGGCGGAACGCCAGCGTTCGTGCTACAGCTAAACGCCGGTTGGGCATTGGCGGAGGCTGCCGCGCCAAACATCAGCGAGGCAACGGCCAATACCGGGAACCATTTGCGGAAATCTGCCATTTCCTTCTCCTTGTGGAATAAAAAATTCGAATTGATGAGGGACTACCTTTTTACCGCTTTGACTTGGTCTCGAGAAACTCACCGCCTGGGCCTGCTATTCGCGATCTGCCGCAACCGATGGCCCCTTTCGAGCCAAGCTAATCTTTATGTTTTTGTGATTCGTTCGTACTCGCGGTCCTGATAGATACAAAACCGCCTAACCCTGAGTAGACGCAGTCCTCTACGTTGTAACATCCCCAACCCGGCAAGTCAAGTGGTTGTTTTCCAGGAACTTGAACCGGTCGAGCCGTAGAATCACTCTTAAGGCTGCAGTTCAAGGGCCAATCTCCTTTCCCCCGGCTGGCTACACCACCGAGACCGGCGCGCCAACCGCGACAATGGAGATAACTCTATTGAATCGCTACGCTTAGCGGATTCGCCGCTACCCCGCCCTGCCGCAGTTCCAGCGTCTGGAACAGCCCCGGTGGCATATCGAGGGGCAACGTCACGTTCACCTGGTAGAGTCCAATGTATCCAGGGGCGAGTCCACTGTACCCAATCGGAACCTCCAGGCCATTGATCCGGGCCGACACCGGCCGTTCGGTCCGCGTCAGATTTCCCTGCGGCACGACGGCGCCGAACCCGGTCCCGTACAAAACCACCGCCGAACCCCGCGCCGCGGGCTGCGCCGCGCTGTTCAATTGGCCATTGGCGTTGACCACCGCCATCTGCCCCTCGCCCAACCGGAAGATCGCCGGCGCCACATCCCGCAGCTCAATCGGACCTTCGGCCACGCCAAAGGACGACCGCAAAGTCAGAGTGTAGCTTCCGGCCGGCAGATCCAGCGGCACCGCCAGGTTCACTTGAAACGGACTGCTGAAGAGCACCGTGACCGGCCGCCCGGCAATTTCGGCCGTCGTGGCCGCTCCCCGCCGCCCGAGACCGACCCCAAAGACGCTCACCAGCGCGCCCGGCGCCAGATCCGGCGCGAAACTTGCCCCGTTGAGCACCTGCATCGCCCCAAACGAAGCTGTCAACGGGCTCACTTCCCACTGCAGAGCCGGACGAGCCACCCGGTACGAACCAGCCTGCTCTCCGTTCAGCGCATACCGCGCCCCAATCGCCGCTAGATCCGTCACGGTCGCCGTAAATCGCCCCGGCGCCGTCAAATCCAACTGATACACCGACTCGGTCCCATCGCATACCCGGAACTGCGTCGCCGCCTCGGCCCGGACCACCGCGAAGGTCGCCCCGCAAACGCCCGCGGGTCCCGCCACCTCCGGCGTGGCGCCGCCCGTCACCACTAAGAAGCCAGGGGTCGCCGGCGCCCGCGGCTCCATTCGCAGTACCCCCGCGATGCGTCCTTTATAACTGTTGTTCCCCGCGCTGAACCCCGTCAGGTAGTCGCCCAGCGAGGGGCGGCCAAACGTGGGGCTCGGATCCATAATCAGGATCTCCCCGTTCGCCCCAATGCCTGTCGCCACCACGGCGTGCGCCAGGCCGTTCTCAAGAGCCAGGCTCACCAGCACCGGCCCCGCCGCCACCGCATCGCGCAAAGCCGCCTCCGTGGGCGCCAGCGCGATCGCTTCCAGGTTGCCGGAAACATAGGCCGGTAGCCGCCACAGGTTGGCGATCCCGTTGTCGAGCAGTCCGTCACAAATCTGCGCCCCGGCGCTGTCAAACGCGCAGAAGGCCTTCAAATGCGCCGCCAGCGCCGCGGGGGTCGCCGGCGCGCCCGTCGAAGGGAGGTCGCCGCGCTCCTGAAAGTAGCGCAGCATGGCCGCCGCCGAGGCGACGTAAGGATCGCCGCTGTCGGTAATCCGGGGAAACGAGCTCAGACCAGCCCCGGTCATCCGCGCCTGGAAGGTCACCACCTGCTGCAGCGCCTCGGCCGTAATCAGCGCAATCCCCTCCCGGGCCGGCAGCCGGACAACGGCCTCCGCCTCGCCATTGCTGTCGGTCACCGACGAAGCCCGCGTCAACGCAGCGCCCGGCGAAGGCCGGAAGGCCACCGCCACGCCCGCCAGCGGATTGTTGGACTCGTCCACCAGTTGTATCCGCAAAGGCACTGCCAGCACGGATCCCGGCGCCCCCGTCTGACTATCACCCCGCAGCTTCACCAGCCGCGGACGCAGATCCGCCAGCGCCCGAACACTAAACGTAGTCTGCGCCGAAAGCCGCTGCTCAGCATCGTCCGCCGCCACCGTAACTGTCCGCGGACTCGTCGTCGGGCGAACCAGCATCTCCCAGGCGTGCGCCCCGTTGGCCGGCTGCACAAAAAAGTCCGGCTCGCCGGTGACCCGCACCCGGATGCGCCGGTTCTCGCCAAAACCACCCAGCGCCAGCCGCACGCGGCTCCCGGCGATGACCACGCCCGGAGTCGCGCTGACCAACGGTTGTCGCGCCGACTCCACCGCCGTCGCCTCCGTGGCTCCCGCCGCCAACTGCAAATTCCCGCCCTCAAAATCCTGCCGCCGGCCGCCGCCGACCGCGTACTCATCGTTGGTGGGAGCGCCCAGCCGCCCCCCGGGCCCACCCATCTGCAGGTACTTGGCGTGGATCGCCCCGGTCGTGAAGTGGACCCGCCCCGCCAGCGGAATGCTGTAGAGAGCACCCGACCGGAACGCCTGCTGCGTCCCGCTCGTGGCCGCGAAGGTGAAAAAGCTCGCCACATCGCTCACCGGCGGGCCGGCCACCCCGGTTTCGAGCCCCAGCGCCTGCCAGCGCGTCAGCAACGCGCCGGTCACCAGGCGCACGGGCGCACCGGCCAAGACCCCGTTCTCAAAACTCTGGCGTCCGCCGCTGGTAACGTCCGAGAGCGGATAACCCAGAATCCCCGCCGGGCCGCCCAGGTTTTCGTAGCGCGCCAGCAGGAGACCGGAAAGCACAAAGGCCTGGGCCACCCGGTCCGGCAGCGCCAGCACGGCGCGACCACCGTTGGCCGTCGCCACTTCCTGAACGAAGCCGTTGCCCGCCCGGCGCACCGGATAGCGGCCGGGCAGCTGCAGTACGAGGCGGTTCCGCGTCACCGCGTCCTGAAAAGCCTGCGTGGCGGTGGCGTTCGGCGCCCCTTCCCCCACCTGGCAGCAGGTGGTCTGCACAAAGATCTGAATGGGCGAACTCGTCCGCCCTTCCGATGTTGCGGTCACTGCGGCCACGCCGCCGCCCACCGCCCGCAGCGTAGTGGTCGCCCCGGTCGCCTGCACGGACACGACCCTGCCGTTGGTAGTTGTCCAGACCACGGGCCGGTCCGTCAGAGCGTTGCCATTCAGCGCCTGCGGCGTGGCGGTCACCTGCAGCGTCTGGTTCAGTTGGAGCGTCACCGTGGCCGGGCTCGGGGTCAGCCCCACCGAGTAGACCGGCAGCCGCACCGTTGCCCCGCCGGAGGTGTCGTAGTCGATGGCGCCGCCCTCGAACGACTGCCGGAAGCGGCCCACGCCCAACTGCACCGGGGCGCCCGCGGGCAGCCCCAGAAACCCGCCGGGACCGCCGTTGGCCAGGTACGTCGCCGTCACGGGCGGCAGAACGACGACCTCCCGGCCGCGCAGGTTGCCGGAGGTAATGTTGAAAATCAGCCCGTTCTCAAAGGATTGTCCCGTATAGGCGCTGCCCGCCGAACTGGTGGCCGCCGTCTCGGCCGAAGTAGCCGGGCCGAGGACGGCGATGCCGCCCGCGCCTTGCCAGCGCGTGTAGTAAGGATCGCGAACGGTAAAGTTCTGCGTGCCATTGGCGAGCGGCGCCGAGTAGGCAAACAGCGCGTAGGACTTATCGAACAGCTGCCAGAAGCAGGTGCCGGCCGCGGCGCCGGGGCAGGAGGCGGTGTCCATGGTCGGGTAACCGGCCGTGGCTACGTTCACCGATGTGTAATGGGCATAAAGTAGCGCCAGGACCTGATAGACCCCGGTCTGGCCGTTGATCAGGGTGGTGCTCGTATTCGCCTTCACCAGCGCCAGCCGTCCGCCGGTGCCCACCAGGGGGTTGAACTCCTGGATCAGACCCGTCGTGCCGTAGCGCCGGACATCGGCCACTGGCGGCGTCGTCACCAGACCCGAGAACCCGTTCCGGAAGAAGGCGTTGATGAATTGTTCCCGGATGACCGGATCAATCGATCCGCTCCCGACATCAACGGGCGTGGATTGGCAGAAGGTGGGGGCGGCAGCCAGCAGACCCCCTACCAGGACAGCGGAACGGACGAAACGGTGCAGTATCATGCGGATGAGAACGGCCGGATGAGAACGGCGGGGCAGAACGGGCCGATTCGATTCTAACCCGCAGGATGCCTCCAAGTTTCGTGGCCGGAATTATTCCTTGACGATCTTCCGCAAACGGCGCATCCGGCTCTTCAACTCGTCGCTGGCTTCGGTGATCTCTTTGGTGTCGAAAATCACCCGCGGCGTCATGAAGACGATCAGCTCGGTCCGCTCTTTGCTGAACGACTTGCTGCCAAAACCCCACCCCAGAATCGGAATCCGGTGCAGCACCGGAATGCCCGCCGAGGACTGCGTATTGGTTTCGTTGATGATGCCGCCAATGGCGATCGTGTCCCCATCCTCCACCGTCACCTGGGTGTTGAGCGTGCGTTTGGAGAAGGAAGGGGAGTTGATGGCGCCCGCCGCCGGGGCAATCGGCGCGCTGACCTCCTGATTAATGATCATGGTCACGATGCCGCTCGGGTTGACCCGGGCGGTAATGTTCATCGTTACCCCGCTGTTCCGGTTCGAGATGTTGTTGGCAAACAGCGAACTGCCGCCGCTCTGCACCCCGGTCGCCGCCTGCGCCGTCAGCGTAGGCACCTCAGTACCGACGTTGATCGACGCCGCAATCGAATCCGTCGCAATCATGCTCGGCGCCGAGATGACGCGCGTCCGGGCTTCATTTTCAGCCGACGAGAGAAAGGC
>JAINDL010000204.1 GCA_019931245.1 Bryobacteraceae bacterium CoA2 C42 | reverse complement strand
GAATCGCCTTGCCGATCGCCGGCCGGCCTCCCGCATCGAGCACCCGCGTGTTCTCTTCCTTGAAGCGGAACCGGTCCACCACTTCCTCAGGCAGAAACTCGCTGTCGCCGATGTCCTCGATCTTCACCCACCGCATCATCTGCCGGGTGATCACCTCAAGGTGCTTGTCGTTGATGTTCACGCCCTGCAGCCGATAGACCTCCTGCACCTCGTTGACGAGGTACTTCTGCAGTTCATGCTCACCCCGGACCTTGAGAATATCGTGCGGGTCAATCGGACCGTCCACCAGCTGATCGCCGGCCGTCACCCGCTCGCCTTCCTGCACACTCAGGTGCGCGCCGCGGGCAATGGCATACTCCCGCTGCTGCCCGTCGTCACCAATGATGTAGAGCTTCCGGGCCGTCTTCGTGACTTCGCCGAACTTGATCGTACCCGTGATCTCGGCAATCGCGGCCGGATCCCGCGGCTTGCGCGCTTCAACGAGTTCGACGACGCGCGGCAGACCGCCCGTGATGTCCTTCGTCTTCGACGTCGCGCGCGGCAGCTTGGCCAGCACGTCAGCCGCATGGACCTTGTCGCCATCCCGCACCATCAGGTGCGCATGGGTCGGCATCATGTACCGCTTCTCGTCGGCCTTGTGACCACCCTCCGGACGGATGATCAACATCGGCTGCTTCTTCGACTCCGGAGCATCGACGACCACCAACTGGCTGAGGCCCGAGACCTCGTCCACCTGCTCGGCCAGCGTCACGCCCTCTTCCATGTCCTTGAAGTGGACCGTGCCCGAGATCTCGGTCAGAATCGAGAACGAGTACGGATCCCATTCGAGCAACACTTCGTTGGCCTGCACCGCCGCTCCGTCGGCGAACTTGATATGCGCCCCGTAGACGATCTGGTAGCGCTCGCGTTCCCGGCCCTTCTCGTCCACCACGGCGATAATGCCGGAGCGGTTCATGGCAATGATCTCGCCCTTCAGGTTCAAGGCCGTGTTCACGCCGATGTACTTCACGAAACCGGAGGTTCGCGCGTCCTGCGTGTTCTGTTCCGACGCGCGCGTGGCCGCGCCGCCAATGTGGAACGTACGCATGGTCAGCTGCGTGCCCGGTTCGCCAATCGACTGCGCCGCAATCACGCCCACCGCCTCGCCGCGCTCCACCAACCGGCCCGTGGCCAGGTTCCGGCCGTAGCAAAGCTGGCAGACGCCCCGCTTCGATTCACACGTCAGCACCGAACGGATCTTCACCCGCTCAATGCCCGCCGCCTGAATCTGGCTCGCCAGCGCCTCCGAGATCTCCTGGTTCACCCCGACAATCAGCTTGCCTTCAAAGTCGAACTGATCTTCAAGAACCACGCGACCCACAATGCGGTCCCGCAGCGGCTCAATTACTTCGCCGGCTTCGACAATCGGCTCGACGAAAATGCCTTCGGCCGTGCCGCAATCGAACTCGGAGATGATCACGTCCTGCGCCACGTCCACCAGACGCCGCGTCAGGTAACCCGAGTCGGCCGTCTTCAACGCCGTATCGGCCAGACCCTTACGGGCGCCGTGCGTCGAAATGAAGTACTGCAGCACGTTCAGACCTTCGCGGAAGTTTGCCGTAATCGGGGTTTCGATAATCTCACCCGACGGCTTCGCCATCAGACCGCGCATACCGGACAGCTGCCGGATCTGCTGCTTCGAGCCGCGGGCGCCCGAGTCGGCCATGATGTAAATCGGGTTGAGGTAGCGGCCCGTGCGGTCGTCCTCCTCCATCACCTTGAACATCTCGTCCGAGACCATTTCCGTAACGCGGGTCCAGATCTCGATGATCTTGTTGTAGCGTTCGCCCTGCGTGATCGCGCCGTTCTGATACTGGCTCTGCACTTCGATCACGGCCTTCTCGGCGTCCTTGACGAGCGTGGGCTTCGACTTCGGCACCACCATGTCGTCAATGCCGATCGAGATGCCGGCGCGCGTCGCGTGGAGGAACCCGAGCGACTTAATGTCGTCGAGCATCGAGACCGTGGTCTTCAAGCCCGAGCTCAGGTAGCAGTACTGCACCAACTGCGTCAGGCCCTTCTTTTTGAGCAGACCGTTGATGAACGGCATGCCATCCGGCAGCACATCATTCAAAATGACGCGCCCCACCGTTGTCTCCATATCCTGCTTGTTGTACTCAACAGGCTCGGAGTGCATGATGTTCTGCTTGTCGAAAGCGTTTTCGAGGTCGATCACCCGGCCCGTGTAGCGCAGCTTGATCGGAGTCAGCGTCTCCACCTCGCCCATCTCGAGCGCAATGAGCACATCGGCCATCGAGGCGAACTTCTTGCCTTCGCCCTTGGTGCCCGGCCGCTTTTTGGTCAAATAGTACAGACCCAGCACCATGTCCTGCGAAGGAATCGTGATGGGCGATCCGTGCGCCGGCGACAGGATGTTATTCGAGGCGAGCATCAGCGTGCTGGCTTCAATCTGCGCCTCCGGCGAGAGCGGAATGTGGACCGCCATCTGGTCGCCGTCGAAGTCGGCGTTGAAGGCGGTACAGACCAGCGGATGCAGCTTAATCGCCTTGCCTTCGACGAGGACCGGCTCAAACGCCTGAATGCCCAACCGGTGCAGCGTCGGGGCGCGGTTCAGCATGATCGGATGATCGCGGATCACCTCTTCGAGGATGTCCCAAACCACCGGATCCTGCTGCTCGACCAACTCCTTCGCCTGCTTGATAGTCGTGCAGTGTCCGCGCTGCTCGAGGCGGTGATAGATGAACGGCTTGAATAACTCAAGCGCCATCTTCTTCGGCAAGCCGCACTGGTGCAGCTTCAATTCCGGCCCGACGACGATCACCGAACGGCCCGAGTAGTCGACGCGCT
This sequence comes from Bryobacteraceae bacterium CoA2 C42, assembly GCA_019931245.1. Lineage (GTDB taxonomy): Bacteria > Acidobacteriota > Terriglobia > Bryobacterales > Bryobacteraceae. Next base: position 21,283 of record JAINDL010000204.1, on the reverse strand, counting down.
TACCGAGCAGATTCTGCCGGAAGCGGCCCTGCTTGCCCTTGAGCGTATCCGAAAGCGACTTGAGCGGCCGGTTGTTGGCGCCGCGCAGCACGCGACCGCGGCGGCCGTTGTCGAACAAGGCGTCGACGGCCTCCTGCAGCATGCGCTTTTCGTTGCGGACAATCACGTCGGGCGCGTGCAGCTCAATCAGCTTTTTCAACCGGTTGTTACGGTTGATCACCCGGCGATACAGGTCATTCAGGTCCGAGGTGGCGAAGCGGCCGCCATCGAGCGGCACGAGCGGCCGCAACTCCGGCGGAATCACCGGCAGCACGTCCAGGATCATCCACTCGGGCTTGTTCGTACTCTTGCGGAAGCTCTCGCACACCCGCAACCGCTTGGCGAACTTCAGCTTCTTCTGCTGGCTCTGCTCGGTCTTCATCCGCTCGCGGATCTCTTTCGAGAGCGATTCGGTATCGACCTTCTTGAGCAGTTCCTTCACGCCCTCGGCGCCCATCATGGCGACAAACTTGCCAGGGAACTCCTGATCGAGCTGCCGTTTGCGTTCGTCCGAGATCACCTCGGCTAGGTTCAAGCCCGTCTCTTTATCCGCCTCGACAATCACAAAGGCTTCAAAGTAGAGGACCCGCTCCAGTTCCCGAAGCGTGATATCGAGCAGATAGCCGATGCGCGACGGCAGACCCTTGAAAAACCAAACGTGCGAGCAGGGACTGGCCAGTTCGATGTGGCCGAGCCGTTCGCGGCGCACGCGCGACAAAGTAACTTCGACGCCGCACTTATCGCAGATCACTCCGCGATGTTTCATCCGCTTGAACTTACCGCACAAACACTCCCAGTCGGCAATCGGTCCAAAAATACGGGCGCAGAACAGCCCGTCGCGTTCGGGTTTGAAGGTGCGGTAGTTAATCGTCTCCGGCTTGGTAACTTCGCCGTGAGACCAGTTCCGAATCTTGTTCGGGGAGGCCAGACTGATCCGGATAGCATCGAAATCCGCGATCAGATTTGCACGTTCATAGGGGGAAGATCGGTACATGGCTTAGTCTCCTTGGATTAGTCGGCGGCGAGTGCCGTGTCGGCAATGCTCTGCTGCTTCTTGATCAACTCGACATCGAGGCAGAGCGATTGCAATTCGCGAATCAAAACGTTGAAGCTCTCCGGCACGCCGGGCTCGGCGGCCGCCTCGCCCTTGACGATAGCCTCGTAGATTTTGGCGCGGCCATACACGTCGTCTGACTTGGCGGTGAGTAGCTCCTGGAGGACGTAAGCGGCGCCGTAAGCTTCGAGCGCCCAGACCTCCATTTCGCCGAAGCGCTGGCCGCCGAATTGCGCCTTGCCGCCCAGCGGCTGCTGGGTGATCAGCGAGTACGGTCCAATGCTCCGGGCGTGGATCTTGTCATCGACCAGGTGGGACAGCTTCAGCATATAAATGCAGCCGACCGTCACCGGCTGGTCAAACGGCTGACCGGTCATGCCGTCCACCAACTGCACCTTACCCGAACTGGGCAGGCCCGCTTCCTTCAACTGGGTCTTGATGTTGGTCTCGGTGGCGCCGTCAAACACCGGGGTGGCAAAGTGGCGCCGCAGCGTCAGACCCGCCCACCCGAGATGGGTTTCCAGAATCTGCCCGACGTTCATACGGGAAGGCACACCGAGCGGATTCAGAATGATCTCAACCGGCTGCCCCGAAGGCAGATACGGCATATCTTCTTCGGGCACAATCCGCGAGATGACACCCTTGTTGCCGTGGCGGCCGGCCATCTTGTCGCCGACCGAGAGCTTGCGCTTCATCGCCACGTAGACCTTGACGGTCCGGATGACGCCCGGCGGCAGTTCATCGCCCTTCTTGAGCTTGGCCGCCTTCTCCTCGGTGATCTTCTCGAGCACCGCGATCTGCCGCGAAGTCATCTCCTCGATCTCGTCGATGGCCTCGTTAAGCCGCGGGTCGCGGTCCTTAAGGCGCATGCGCTTGAGGTCGCGGCCGCGGATCTTCTCAATCAGATCGCGAGTAAGTACCGTGTCTTTGGCCAGTAGCTTCTTATTCGTCTTCTCATCGTGCAGGTCGGCGAGCACCACCTGGCCGTCAAACATCTTCGCCAGGCGCTTGGCGCGCTCGTCCGAGAGAATGCGCTTTTCATCGTCCAGGTTGCGGTGCAGACGCGCAATGTGTTCTTCGAGAATCTGCTTGGACCGTTCGTCGAGCTCCGTGCCCTTGCGGCTGAAGATCTTACAGTCCACCACCACGCCCTCAATGCCCGGCGGGCAGTAGAACGAGGCATCCTTCACGTCGCCGGCCTTTTCGCCGAAGATGGCCCGGAGCAGTTTCTCTTCCGGGGTCAACTGCGTCTCGCCCTTCGGCGTCACCTTGCCGATGAGAATGTCGCCCGACTTGACGGAAGCGCCAATGCGGATCACTCCCGATTCGTCCAGGTTCCGCAGGGCGGACTCGGGCACGTTGGGAATATCGCGCGTGATCTCTTCCGGTCCTAGCTTGGTGTCGCGGGCCTCGATTTCGAACTCCTCGATGTGGATCGAGGTGTAATAATCCTCTTTCACCAACTTCTCGCTGATGATGATGGCGTCTTCGAAGTTGTAACCGCGCCAGGGCATGAATGCCACCAGGACGTTGCGGCCCAGCGCCAACTCGCCCTGATCGGTACAAGGCCCATCGGCCAGCACGTCTCCCTTCTTCACCCGCATGCCAACCTGGACAATCGGCTTCTGCGTAATACAGGTGTTCTGATTCGAGCGCTTGAATTTGGTCAGGGTGTAGATGTCCGCACCCACTTCGCGCGACATCTGCCCCTCATGGGCGGCCGAGCCGTCCACGCGGACAATTACGCGCTCCGAGTCGACCGAGTCGACAATCCCGGAACGCTTACAGATGATCACGGCGCCGGAGTCGCGCGCGGTGACCTTCTCCATGCCCGTGCCCACGTAGGGGGCATCGGCGCGGAGCAGCGGAACGGCCTGCCGCTGCATGTTCGAACCCATCAGCGCGCGGTTGGCGTCGTCGTTTTCAAGAAACGGGATCAGCGAGGCAGCTACGGAGACAAGCTGCTTCGGGCTGACATCCATATACTGGATCTGGTCCCGGTGGAGCAGAGCAAAGTTGCCGGCCTGCCGGGCGTTGACGAGTTCATCGACAATCTGACCGTTGTCGTCAAGGCTGATGTTGGCCTGCGCGACGATGTACTTATCCTCTTCCCACGCCGACAGATAGTCGCAGTGGGCTTCGAGTTCCGCCGGCTGCTTGTCGGCGCCGAGGGCGCCATTTAGGGCCTCGGCTTCGGCACGCAGCAGCACTTGGCCGACCTTGAGGCTGGTGCCGCCCGGGTTGAGCACCTTCACCTCGTCAACCACCGTGCAGTCCACCACGCGCCGGTACGGGCTCTCAATGAAGCCGTACTCGTTGATGCGGGCAAAACACGACAGCGAGGAGATCAGACCGATATTCGGGCCTTCCGGGGTCTCAATCGGGCAGATCCGGCCGTAGTGGGTCGGGTGCACGTCGCGAACCTCGAACCCCGCCCTCTCGCGCGACAGACCGCCCGGTCCGAGCGCCGAAAGGCGCCGCTTATGGGTGATCTCCGACAGCGGATTGGTCTGGTCCATGAACTGCGACAGCTGCGAGGAGCCGAAGAACTCGCGGATGGCCGCCATGACGGGCTTGGCGTTGACCAGGTCGTGCGGCATGGCCGTGGCAATCTCCTGGAAGACGCTCATCTTCTCCTTGATCGCGCGCTCCATGCGCACCAGGCCAATGCGGAACTGGTTTTCGAGCAGTTCGCCCACGGCGCGCACGCGGCGGTTGCCGAGGTGGTCGATATCATCGACCACCCCGATGCCCTTCCGGAGCCGGAACAGGTACTGGATGGTATCGACGAAGTCCTTGTGGTCCAGCGTACGCTTGTCGAGCGGGGTGGCCGCCGAGTTGTCATACAGCTTGATGTTGAACTTCATGCGACCGACGCGCGAGAAATCGTACTTGCGCGGGTCGAAGAACATACCGTTGAACAGCTGCGTGGCCGTGTCGAGAGTGGGCGGATCGCCCGGCCGCAGCTTCCGGTAGATCTCAAGCAGCGCTTCGGCTTGCACTTTGACCGAGTCCTTCTCGAGGGTGCGGGAGAGCACGTTGCCGGCCTCGTCGCGCTCCGGGAAAAAGATCTCGAACGACTCGATGCCGGCGTCGATCAGACGGCCGATCGAGGCCGGGGTCAACTCTTTGTTCGCTTCGAGGACGATCTCACCCGTCGACATGTCGATGACATCGGCGAGGGCGTAGGCGCCTTCGAGGTCGTTGGCTGCAACCTCAAACTGCTCTACTTTGGACTTGGCCAGCTCGCCGAGCACCCGGTTGGTGATCTTCTTGCCTGCCGCAATCACCGTATCGCCGGTCTTGGTCGTGACGGCGTAGGACAGCTTGATGTCCTTGAGCGCGTTCCGGCCCGGCTGGCCCTGCGGGGCGAGCTGCCAGAACAGCTTGTTGTCCTTGCCGATGCTGATGCGGGTGGCGGTGTCGGTGTAGAAGGTCCGGAGAATCTGCTCGTCGGTCTTGAGACCCATGGCGCGGAGGAAAACCGTGCCGTAGAACTTGCGTTTCCGGTCGATCCGAACGTAGAGGAGGTTCTTGTTGTCGTATTCGAACTCGACCCACGATCCACGGTAGGGAATAATCTTGCCGAGGAAGTAGCCCTGAGCCTGCACGCGTTCAAAGAAGACGCCGGGCGAACGGTGCAACTGGGAGACGATGACGCGTTCGGTGCCGTTGATGATGAAGGTGCCATTGTCGGTCATCAGCGGGATTTCGCCGAAGAACACCTCCTGCTCTTTGATATCGCGAACCGACTTGTTGCCCGAATCGGGGTCTTTGTCGAAGACGGTGAGGCGGATGGTGACTTTGAGCGGAGCGGCGTAGGTCATGGAGCGCTCTTCGCACTCCGGCACTTCGTACTTCAGTTGCAGACCGACCGGGTCGCCGCAGCGGTTGCAGAAGGTGACGACGTTCTTATTGAAAGTGCCGCACTTGTCGCAGTGGATGTCGCCCGGGTGGAAGGGGTCGGTTTTGATGATGGAACCGCAGGAGCGGCAGGTGGACCGGAGATTGTGAAGGCCTTTCAGGTTGCCGCACTTGCACTCCCAGTTGCCGATGGAATAGTCGACAAAATCGAGCTGGGACAAACCGCGGAAGTCCGAGATGGGGAAAACACTGGCGAAAACGGATTGAAGACCGGAGTCATCGCGTTCGGCCGGGAGGAGGTCCATTTGCAGGAACCGCTCATAGCTTTGTTTCTGGACTTCGATGAGATTCGGGATGGGAACCGAGGTCTTGATCTTGGAAAAGTCCACGCGTTGGCGCTGGGTAACGTTCGCAGGGCTACTCATATTTCACTCCTAAAGGGCATGCGCAAGAAGAACAAGCGGCGAAGCGTCGGGTGCTAGGGCCGCAAGGAAAAGCAGGATGAGTCGGGGATGAACGAGAATGAATACGGGCGTGCCAGCGCGTGGGGGGTGCGCTTGAGGAAAGGCAGAATAATGCTGGGGCAGACGTAGAAACGTCCGCGAAAAGAACAGCGAAAGGAAGGATTCACAGATTGGATGTCCCGGCCCGACTCCGGCTTATAGAGGAATATAACAGAGAAGTGAATGGCCCGTCAAATGCTGGCGGTCCGACGCCGGCAGACCGGCCGATGCGGATGGTTGTCCGGTGCCTTTTCCGGTCCTGTCCCGGAAAAGGAAAGCCATGATACCCTGACCGGATGCTGCCGCTGCTCCTGCTGCTCTGTTTGCTGCTTGCTGAGGAGGGACGGGCGCAGGCGAATTACACGCTGCCGTTTCGCCCGCTCGATGCCGAATACAGTACGGCGCTGAACCGGATCGTGATGATCAGTGCATCGCCGGATCAGCTGCAGATTTACGATCCGGCAACGCGGGGGAACGTGGCGGTGAGTCTGCCGGCGGCGCCGATCGATCTGGCGTTAACGCCAAACGGCCTGTACGCCGCGGTGGCGCACGAAGGGTCGGTGAGCTATGTAAACCTGGCCAGCGGAACCCTGGAGCGGAGCTACCCGGTGGCGGGGCGCGTCGAGGCGTTGGTGGCCGGCGCCCGGTATCTCTACCTCGACGTCACGCAGAACGCTACCGCGCAACTGCGTCCGCTCGACCTGGTGAACGGCACGGTGCTGGCTCCCGTAGCGGGAACCTACCGGCTGGCCGGCGCGCGGCTTCACCCGCGCGGGGACGCTATCTATTCGAGCCAGTTCCGCCCGGGCGCAAACAAGGTCGAACGACTGCCACTGAGCCAGGGTCTGCCGGTAGCGGCGTCGGGCAACGAACAGGCGCAGCCCGCAACCTGCGGCGCCAGTTGGATCGCAGCCGATGGCGAGAGCCTGTTCAATGGCTGCCGTTTCGTGTTTGGATTGTCGGCGGCGGCCGCAGCCGATCTCTCGTATCGGGGGTCGTTCCCGGAAGTGACAGAGATCCAGGGTCTCTGGGAGTTCGGCGGGCGCGACGAACTGGCGGTCCTGGCCGCCGGGGAGACGGCGGTTCGGCTCTACCAAAAGGGTACGCTGCGTCCGACGGGGCGATTCGCCCTGGACTCGGCAGTCCAGAGTGGGATCAGTTTCCCGGTGCGCGGGCGTTGGGTCTTCGGCAATAGCGCATCGGAGTTGTACGTGATCGTACAGGCGGTGGCCACGCTCGGAGGAGCTCCGGACTTTAGTTTACGGGTCTTTCAGCTGGCCGCGACACCGCTTTGTTTGCCATCGATGGACGTCACCACGGTGGCGGCTCCGGCCGAGGGAGGAGTCGTGAAGGTCAATGTGACCGGTGGGTCGGGTTGCCTCTACCGGACCGAATCGGCTGTTCCCTGGATGCGGGTAACGAGTGAGGTGCTGCGCTACGGCAGCGGCGAGGTGCGATATCTGGTTCGGCCGAATCCGGGCGCGGCGCGAACGGGGACGATCAATTTTGGAGGACGCGTTCTCACCGTTAACCAGGCCGCCAAGCCGGAGAGGGCGCCGAACCCGCTGCCGCTGGGCTACCGACTCCAGGGGGCTGCCTACAGCCGGTATCTCGGAGCCCTGCTCCTGCTGAGCGACGAACCGGCGGAGTTGCACATTCTCAACGTCCAGACCAATGAAGAGCGTGTTGTACCGCTACGGCAACCGGGTCTTACGGTAGCGATCGACTCGTTGAGCGGCAGTACGGCAGCCGTTGGGCATGATGGTTGGATTTCGGTGGTCGATCTGCCGACCGGAGCGGTCACGCGGGAGTATCCGGTCGGGACGGACGCGCGGTCGCTGGCGTGGGGCGAAAACGGATTCTTATATGTGTTTGGCGAGGTGAGCCGGCAGCCGGCGCTGAACCTGCGGCTGCGGGATGGACGGTGGACCAAGGCGCCGGCGGAGACGGCTTCCTGCGCTCCCGGGCGCAAGCAGCCAAACGCCGAGTCGCTGGTTCTGTGCGGCAGGCGCTGGTCGACGGCGACGGGCGAGTTAGTGGCGCAAGCCGGCGGCATCAGCGCGCCGTTCGGTCTGTTTTGGTTCAATACGACGGGCGACCAACTGATTACGAACGCCGGCCAACTGCGGCGGTCGACGGGGAACCCTGCCGATGACTTCTCTTTCGTGGGGACGCTCGACCAGAGTGCGGCGCTGCGTTGGGCGGAGTCGAGTTTGTGGCATCGAACGCTGGCGGCCGTCGGTTCCGACGAAGTCCTGCTTTACGGAGAGGGACAGTTAGGCGTGGCCGGGCGGACGAGGCTGCCTACCGGGGTGCAGGGGCTATTCGGGTTCTGGAGTTTATTCGGCAACGAGTTGTATGTCCTGGGTAGGAGCGCGGCGGGCGACCAGTTGACAGTGATTTCGCGCGAAGCGAACGCCCCCGGGTGCGCCCCGGCATTTGCCGGAGCGACGGCGGCAGTGGGACCGGGGGAAAGTGTCAACCCGGCGGCGGTTTCAGCCGGCATCGGTTGCGCGTGGACGGCTGCTGGCGACGGGTCCCCGTGGCTGCGGCTTTTGTCCGGAGGGTTCGGGATCGGTCCGGCGAACCTGAGTTACTCGGTAACGCCGAACCGCTCAGCGGTGGCACGGTCGGCGACAGTGACGTTGGGAGGCGGCGGGACGTTGACCGTCACGCAGGGCGCGGCTCCCGTAGCCGCGGAACCCACGGCGGCGACCTTTACCTCCGCGGGGGGAGCCCGTAGTTTAGCCGTAACCACGGCACAGGCGGGGACAGCGTGGACGGCGACAGCGACCGTTCCGTGGGTGACTTTCCCGGCCGGGGCGGCGGGCGCGGGCAACGGGACGCTGAACTATACCGTTGCGCCGAACTCGGGGGCGGCCCGTAACGGGTTGATCCGGGTGAACGCGGCGGAGGTTTCCATCCAGCAGGAGGCCGGCAGAAGCCCCGGGAGTTTGAACGCAGCGCCCTCGGTGTTCTCCGTGCGGGGAAACCGGAGTGGCGTCTTCGAGTTCGTCTTCCGTGATCCGGACGGGGTGGACGATCTGGGGGTGCTGAATGTATTGATCAACCGGGCGCTCGATGGCCGGGCCGCCTGCTATATCGCGTATAACGCCGTGACGAACGGGTTTTACCTGGTAGATGATGCTGGGGCGGGATTGCGCGAACTGCTGCTGAACGCACCGTCGGCCAGTGTCGAGAATAGCCAGTGCTCGATTACCAGCGCCACCGTGACGATCACGCGAGAGCCGGACCGGCTCATCCTGCGGATGAGTCCGATCCTGAAGGGCGCTTTCGGTGCCAACCTGGCGGTTTACGCCGCCGTGCGCGACCGCAGCGAAGCCAACAGCGGCTGGCAGGCGGGTTCCGTCATCCGTCCCGCTGCCTTGCAGGGACCGGTCGGCTCGCTCGCCGACCCTTTACCGGAAATGACCGTGCCGGCCGGGTCTGGTTGGATCGTTTCCGCCCGGTTTTCCACCACGGACCTGAGCGGCGCCGGAGCCATTACCTCAATGCAGGTTTTGATTAATAGCGCGGTGGATGCGAAGGACGCCTGCTACGTCGGGATTGACCGCGCCGCCATGCGTGCCTATCTGGTCACCGACGACGGACTGGGGCTCGTGCCCGGGGGAGTGCAGCTATTTGAAGAAGCCACGCCCGAGGTTACCGAAAATAGCCGGTGCATCCTGCGGGGGACGGGATCCGGTCTGACCACGCGCCCGGACGCTCCCGGGGATGTCTTCGTCACGCTGCGACTGGAGTTCAAGAGCAGTTTCAAGGGCAGGAAGTTTGCCTACACCGGGGCGCAGGCGGCGGGCGCGGGGCGGAACTCGGGTTGGGAGGTCTTTCGTGCGGTCACCCTTGAGTAAAGCCGATCCATACGCGCAGCGGGTACTGTTGTTCCTCTGCCTCGTTCTGGCGGGTAACGTCCGGGCGCAGACGAGTTATCCGCTGCCTTTTCGCCCGCTCGATGCCGAATACAGTATTACGCTGAACCGGATTGTGATGATCAGTGCGTCGCCGGATCAGCTGCAGATTTACGATCCGGCAACGCGGGGGAACGTGGCCGTAAACCTGCCGGCGGCGCCGATCGATCTGGCGCTGAGTCCGAACGGACTTTTCGCGGCGGTGGCGCACGATGGGTCGGTGAGCTACGTGAACCTGGCGCGCGGGACGCTGGAGCGGAGCTATGCGGTGGTGGGTCGGGTACCGGGGTTAGTGGTGGGGGAAAGATACCTGTATCTAGAGGTCGTCCAAGAGCAGACCCCCCAACTGCGCCTTGTCGATCTTGTGAGCGGCACGGTGCCGGTCACCGTACCCGGAAGGTACTGGCTTAGCGGCGCAAGGCTGGACCCGAGCGGTAGCTCAATTTATTACGCGAACGGGCCGTTTCAGCTAAGCAGGCTGCTCTTGCAGAACGGGTTACCCTTCACCGGTCAGATCCCCACTGGCGGGGTACCGCCGCTGCTGTGCGGCGGGATCTGGATCGCTGCCGATGGAGACCGACTGTTCACCGGCTGCGGATCCGTATTAGAACTGTCCAATTTGTGGCCGCGGGATCTCGCCTACCGGGGCGCGTTCCCCGATAAAAAGCCAGTGAAAAGCCTCTGGGAGTTCCGTGGGCGGGACGAGTTGGCCGTCATCCACGAAGTCGAGCGGTTGGCCGATCCTAACGCGGATACGGAGGTGCGGCTCTACAAAAAGGACACCCTACGGCCCGCCGGGCGATTGGCGCTCGACCGGGTGGTGGCGAACGGGGTGAGCCATCCGGTGCGCGGCCGGTGGGTGTTCGCCAGCGGCGGGTCGCAGTTGTACGTGATCGCGCAGACGGAGGCATCGGCCGGCTTGGCGCAGGGCTTCAGTCTGCGGGTCTTTGAGCTCTCTGCGACGGCGCCGTGCGCCCCGGAGTTGAGCGTCACGACGGTGACCGCGCCGGGCGAAGGCGGTGTCGTGAAGGTGAACGTGACGGGCGGCGCGAGTTGCCTATATCGCTCCGACCCGGCGGCGGCCTGGCTGCAGATGGCCAGCGAGGTCCTCCGCTACGGCCCCGGCGAGACGCAGATTCTCGTCCGGCCCAATCCGGGCGCGGCGCGGAGCGGCACGGTCAACCTCGGCGGCCGGGTGGTTACCGTGAACCAGGCGGCTAAGCCGGCGACGCTGCCCAATCCATTACAACTGGGCTACCCGCTACTGGGCGCGGCCTACAGCCGCAGTCAGGATCGTCTGCTGCTGTTGACGCCGGAGCCGCCGGAGTTGCATATTCTGAATGTCTTCACGAATGAAGAGCGCCTGGTGCCGCTGCGCCAGAGGGGCATCTCCGTAGCGGTGGATCCAACCGGGAATACGGCTGCCGTGGGCCACGAGGGGTTGGTGTCGCTGGTGGACCTGGTGAGCGGAGTAGTCACGCGGGAGTATCCGGTTCTGACCGACCCCACGGAGATCCTCTGGGGGAATAACGGCTATCTTTACCTGTCCGGGTTCCAGAGCCGGCAACCGGTGCTGAACTTGCGGCTTTCGGATGCCTGGTGGAACCCTTCGCAGGCGGCTTCGTGCTCGGCCAGAAAGCAGCCCGGCGCCGAAGTGGTCACCGTTTGTGGGGTGCCCTGGTCGACGACGCGCGGTGAGTTGGCCCCCGACCCTTTCCGCTTTCAGGGTTTCCCGCGGGTGTTCTGGTTCTTCGAGGACGGATACCGGTTAGTGGATGATGGCGGAAAGGTTCTCCGGGGGGGTTGGGATCCCGCGGATGACTGGGTTTTGACCGGAACGTTGGCGCCGGGAGCGCAATTGAACTGGGCCGAGTACACCTTGCCGGGGCAGATGCTGGCCGCGGTCGGACGATTCGGGGGCACATCGACGCAGGACGAAGTCCGGCTGTACAGTGATGGCGACTTGAACCTGACGGGGCGGCGAGTGTTGAGCGGAGGGGTGCAGGGGAAGTATGTGTTCTGGAATCAGGATGGGACAGCCCTGTTGGCGCTGAGCAAGGGGGCGAACGGGGCCGCCGAGGTGACGGTGATTTCGCCCGCCGCGAACCCGGCCGGCTGCACCGCCTCGTTTGCCGGCGCCACGGCGACGTTAGGCACGGGAGCGAGCACCAACACGGCAGCGGTGACGACGGGAGGCGGCTGTGCGTGGTCGGCGAGTTCTTCAGCGCCCTGGCTGCGAATTGTTTCGGGGGCGTTCGGGATCGGTCCCTTCTCGCTGAGTTATGCGGTGGCGCCAAACCGGCAGGCGGTGGCGCGGACCGCAACGATTGCTTTGAGCGGGGGAGCGACCTTGGCCGTGACGCAGAGCGCGGCGCCGGTAGCGGTGGAAGCGCGTTGGGTGGGCATCGCCGCGGCGGGGGAAACGAGGAGCTTCGCGGTGACCACAGCGCTGCCGGGTACGGCCTGGACGGCTACAGCAACGGTGCCGTGGGTGACCTTCCCGAGCGGAACCACCGGGGTGGGAAATGGTACGGTGCTCTATACCGTAGCGCCGAACGCGGGGGCCATCCGCACGGGGCTGGTCCGGGTGAACACGGCTGATTTCCTGGTTTCGCAGGCAGCCGGGAGCAACGCGGTAAAGATAAACAGCGCTCCTCGGTTTGTCTCCGGAAGTTCGGCATGGACCGGACAGCACGCGTTTGTCTTCAGCGACCCCGATGGCGCCGGGGACCTTGGGGTAGTCAATGTGCTGATCAACCGGGCGCTCGATGGCCGGGCCGCCTGTTACATTGCCTACAACGCGGCGACCGAGCAGTTTTACCTGGTCGATGACGCCGGGACGGGATTGCTCGAACTCGCAGCGAGCCCGTCTTCAGCCGCGGTGGAGAACAGCCAGTGCCGGATTGAACGGAACAGCGTGACGGTGACGCGATCGGCCGACCGGCTGACGTTGGTGTTTACACCGATGTTCAATGGCTACTTCTTTTCCTTCGGGCAGGCAGTTTATGCCGCGGCGCGGGACCGCGCGGAGGCCAATAGCGGCTGGCAGGCTGCCAATGTGATTCTCGATGGACGGATCCGGGGAGTCCTCGGAGCAATTAGTGCTGACCGGCTGCCGCTCCGTGCTGCCATGGGCGGGACTACGGATCTGCAGGTTCAATACACGACGACGGACACGAGCAGCGCCGGGGCGTTGACGACGATGCAGGTTTTAATCAACAGCGCGGTAGACGCCAACGGCGCTTGTTACATCGGCATTGACCGGGCGGGGATGCGGGCCTATCTCGTCACCGACGATGGGAAGGACCTGCTGCCGGGCGGAGTAGCTTTGGGTGAGCAAAGCGGGCCGCGGGGTACAACCGAGAACAGCCGCTGCTTGTTGAGCGGGGAGGGGTCGTCGTTGACCTCCACGCCGGGGAGTCCGGAGCTCTCGCTAACGCTGCGGCTGTTGTTCAAGGGCGGCTTCGCCGGCCATAAGTTCATTTACACCGGCACGCAGGCGGCGGGAGTGGGGCGAAACTCAGGTTGGGAGCTGTTACGGGTGCTGCGGCTGGAGTAATGCAAACCGGTTGTTCGGGTGATCGAACGCCCGCTATGTTACGATATCCGGATGTTTAGACTCGTCCTGCTCCTTTGCCTCGTATTTGCCGGGGGCGTGGGGGCGCAGTCGAATTACACGCTGCCGTTTCGTCCGCTCGATGCCGAGTATAGTATTCCGCTGAACCGGATTGTGATGATCAGTTCGTCGCCGCATCGGCTGCAGATCTATGATCCGGCCACGCAGGGCAATGTTGCCGTGAATCTGCCGGCGGCGCCGCTTGATCTTTCGCTGAGTCCGAACGGGCTGTTTGCAGCGGTGGGGCACGACGGGTCGGTGAGCTATGTGAATCTGGCGAGCGGGACGCTCGAACGGAGCTATCCGGTGGTGGGCCGGGTGGTCGGGTTGGTGGCGGGCGCCAGATTCGTTTATTTGGAGAACGCCGTCTCGTCATGGGGATCGCAATTGTTCACGCTGGATCTGCTGAGCGGCACGGTCTTTGGGTCTGTGTCAGGGTCCTACCGGCTAGCAGGAGCAAGACTCCACCCGCGGGGGGACGCGATCTATCTGAGTGTGGATTTCAGAGCGGCTATCGACAAGATTACGCTGCGGGATAGTTTGCCAATTCCGCGGCCCAACACGCTAGGGCCACAGCCGCAGGTTTGCGGCGGGAACTGGATCTCGGCCGACGGAGAAAGCCTGTATAACGGGTGTTCCGCTGTGTTTGGGTTGTCGCCGGTGGCGGCGCTCGATCTGCAGTATCGCGGGGCGCTGCCGGATCAGGCGCGCGCGCAGGGCGTCTGGGAGTTTAGCGGACGCGATGAAGTGGCCGTAATCACGGAAGCGGGTACAGAGGTACGACTTTACAAGAAGGGTACGCTGCGTCCGGCGGGTCGCTGGACGCTGGACCCGGTGCTGGTGAACGGAACGAATCAGCCGGTGCGTGGCCGGTGGGTGTTTGCCAACGGCGGAACGGAGCTTTACGTGATTGCGCAGGCGGACGCTACGGCGGGATTGGCGCAGGAGTTCAGTCTGCGGGTATTTGATGTCGCGGCGACGGCGCCGTGCGCGCCGCAAGTAAGCGCCACGACGGTGACGGCGCCGGGCGAGGGTGGCATCGTGACGGTGAACGTGACGGGGGGCGCGGGTTGTCTGTACCGTGCGGAAGCGGCGGCGGAGTGGCTGCGGACAGCGAGTGAAGCCCTGCGCTACGGAACGGGCGAGGCGCAGTTTTTAGTTCGGCCGAACGGGGGCACGGCGCGGACGGGCACCGTCAGCCTGGGGGGAACCGTGGTGACGGTGAACCAGGCGGCGAAGACGGCGCCGCAGCCGAACCCGCTGCCGTTGGGATATCCGTTACAAGCCGCTGCTTACAGCCGCAGCCAGGAGCGTCTGCTGCTGCTGAGCGCCGAGCCGCCGGAGTTGCATGTGCTCAATCCGCTGACGAACGAAGAGCGGGTAGTGGCGTTGCGGCAGCGGGGCTTGACGGTGGAGGTGGACCCGACGGGCAACACGGCCGCGGTGGGACAGGACGGCTGGGTGACGCTCGTCGATCTCGGGAGCGGCACCGTCACGCGGGAGTACCCGGTGGCGACGGACGCACAAAGCATGGCCTGGGGAGGGAACGGCTATCTGTACCTGATCGGCAATTTCAGCCGGCAGCCGGTTTTGAACCTGCGGTTGGCAGACGGGATATGGACGACGGCGCCGGATGGGACCGCCAACTGCCCGCTAGGCCGAAGGCAACCCGGCTCGACCGTGCTGCTGCTGTGCGGGAGGCGCTGGTCGATGGCGGGTGGCGAGTTGGCGGACGCCGGTTTCGCGTCTCCGACCTATGCATCGCTCTACTGGCTGTTTGAGCAGGGAGACCGGCTAGTGACCAACAGCGGCGAGGTGCGGAGGGTTACAACGACGGCGGCGGATGACTGGAGCCTGGTCAGCCAGTTGGCGCCAAGCGGCGCATTGAGCAGTGCCGAGCATAGCCTGACGCGGCGGACGCTGGCCGTGACGGGAGTAGTGCCTTCCGCGACAAGCAAGGATGAGGTACGGCTATACGGGGACGAACAGTTGGGCCTGGCGGGGCGGCAGGAGTTTGCGAGCGGGGTGCGCGGGAGGGGCGTGTTCTGGAATCAGAGCGGCACGACGCTCTTTGCGCTGGGGACGGCTACAACGGGAGGGGCAGCGCAGGTGATGTCCATTTCGACGGCGGCGAACGCGGCGGGATGCACGGCTACGTTTGCGAGCGGCACGGCTGCGGTAGGAACCAACGAGAGCATCAACCCGGCGGCGGTGACGGCAGGCGGCGGTTGTGCGTGGACAGCCACCTCGTCGGCGTCCTGGCTGCGGATTCTTTCAGGATCGTTTGGCATCGGAGCGGCGAGCCTGAGCTATGCCGTGGAGGCGAACCGGTTGGCGGTGGGGCGGACGGCGACGATTACGTTGAGCGGGGGAGCGACGCTGACGGTGACGCAGAGCGCGATGCCGGTGGCGGTGGAGCCTGTTTCGGTAACGATTGGCGCGGCAGGCGGGGCGCGGAGTTTCGCGGTGACTACAGCGGCACCGGGGACGGCGTGGACAGCGACGGCGACGGTGCCGTGGGTGACGTTCGCGGGCAGCGCGGCCGGGGCTGGAAACGGGACGGTGAACTACGTGGTGGCGCCGAATCCGGGGGCGGCGCGCAGCGGGCTGATCCGCGTGAATGCGGCGAACTTTTCGATTCTGCAGGAGGCAGGGAGCAGCACGGTGATCCCGAACAGCCCGCCTTCGTTTGTTTCCGCGGAGACGTACTCGAACGGCCAGTCCACCTTTGTCTTCCGCGACCCCAACGGGGCAAATGATCTGGGGGTGGTGAACGTACTCATCAACCGGGCGCTCGATGCCCGCAACGCCTGTTACATTGCCTACAACGCGGCGACCGAGCAGCTTTACCTGGTTACGGACTCCGGGGCGGGATTGCTCGAACTCGCGGCGAGTCCGCCTTCGGCGGTGGTGGAGAACAGCCAGTGTCGGATTAGGCGAGCGAGCGTGACGGCCAACAAGATGGCCGACCGGCTCACGTTGAATTTGACGGCGGAACTGAAGGGCTCTTTTGGCTTCAATACAGCGGTCTATGCCGCGGCGCGGGACCGGGCGGAGGCCAATAGCGGCTGGCAGGCTGCTTCGGTATTCCGCAGTTCTTCCATACAGGGATCCATTGGCTCTTTGGGCTCTTATTCGTGGACCCAGAGCTCGACCGGCGATATCTACGAACTGCGGGTTGGTTACTCGACAACGGACATGAGCAGCGCGGGGGCGATTACGTCGATGCAGGTTTTGATCAACAGCGCGTTGGACGCCAACGGCGCCTGTTATATCGGCGTTGACCGGGCCGCGATGCGGGCTTATCTGGTGACCGACGATGGGCAAGGCTTGCTGCCGGGAGGCGTGGCCCTGGGTACGCAAACCGGCCCGCGGGGTACGACGGAGAACAGCCGGTGCGTGCTGCTGGGTGAGGGATCGTCGCTGACGTCGACTTCCTGGAATGCCGACGTCTTGCTGACGCTGCGGCTGCAGTTGAAGGGCGGCTTTACGGGCAACCGGTTCATCTACACCGGGGCGCAGGCGGCGGGGGCGGGGCGGAACTCAGGCTGGGAGTTGCTGCGGGCGGTACAGTTGAATTAGTGGAGGCGGTGTTTGCAGCGCGGGCGGTGACCAAGTTCTATGACATGGGCGAGGTCCGGGTGCACGCGCTGCGGGGGGTGGACCTCGAGCTGTACGCCGGGGAGATGATGGTGCTCCTCGGGCCTTCGGGGAGCGGGAAGTCCACGCTATTGAATATTCTCGGGGGACTGGACCGGGCGTCGGGCGGGTCGGTGCTCTACCGGGGCTTTGATATCACGGCGGCGAGCGAGCGGGAGCTGACGCAGTACCGGCGGCGGCACGTGGGGTTTGTCTTCCAGTTTTATAACCTGATCCCGAGTCTGACGGCGCTCGAAAACGTGGCGGCGGTGACCGAGATCGCCGAGGCGCCGATGCGGCCGGAGGAGGCGCTCGAGATGGTGGGGCTCAGCGACCGGATGCACCACTTCCCTTCCCAGCTTTCGGGCGGCCAGCAGCAGCGGGTGGCCATTGCGCGGGCGATCGCCAAACGGCCGAGCGTGCTGCTGTGCGATGAGCCGACCGGGGCGCTCGACTCCGAGACGGGGATCGTGGTGCTGGAGGCGATCGATAAGGTCAACCGGGAGTTGGGGGCGGCGACGGCGGTGATCACGCACAACGCCGATATTGCGGGGATGGCGGACCGGGTGGTGCACATGAGCAACGGGGGGGTGTCGCGGATTGATTTGAACGCGCAGCGGCGGAACCCGCGGGAGCTGCACTGGTAATGCTCGGCACGCTCGACAGAAAGCTGGGGCGCGATCTGTGGGCGGTACGAGGGCAGGTGCTGGCGATTGCGTGCGTGCTGGCGGGGGGGATTGCCACTTACGTGATGTCGGTCTCGACGCTGCGGTCGCTTGAGCGGACGCAGAGCCGGATGTACGGGGAGTTTCGGTTTCCGGAGGTGTTCGCGGGGCTGAAGCAGGCGCCGCGGAGCGTGGCGGCGCGGCTGGCGGCGACGCCGGGGGTGGAAGCGGTAGAGGCGCGGGTAGTGGCGCCGGCGAGCATTACGCTGGCGGGCTACAGGCAGCCGATCGCGGGACAGGTGGTGGGATTGCCGCGCGGAGGGGGACGGTTCAACCGGGTGCATCTGCACGCGGGACGGATACCGGAGCCGGGGCGGGAGCGGGAGGTGCTGGTGAGCGACGGGTTCGTGCAGGCCCATCGACTGCAGCCGGGTTTTGGGCTGGAGGTAACGATCAACGGGCGGCGGCAGCAGGTGGTGGTGGTCGGGGTGGCGTCGTCGCCGGAGTTCACCTATCAGCTGGCGCCGGGGTCGATCGTGCCGGACTTCAAGAGTTACTGCATTCTGTGGATGCACGCTGAGCCGCTCGAGGCAGCGACGGACATGACGGGGGCGTTCAATCAGGTCGCGCTGTCGCTGGGGCGCGGGGCGAGGGTGGAGGATGCGGCGCAGGCGGTGGACGCGGTGCTGAAGCCGTACGGCGGGCAGGGGGCTTACGGGCGGAAGGATCAGATTTCGCACCGGTTTCTGAGCGAGGAGTTCCGGCAGCTGCGGATGATGGCGACGCTGTTTCCGGCCATCTTTCTGGGGGTGGCGGGGTTTCTGCTGCACGTGGTGGTGGGGCGGCTGATGGCGACGCAGCGGGGGCAGATTGCGACGCTGAAGGCGTTCGGGTACACGACGGGGGCGTTGGCTTGGCACTTTCTGAAGTTCACGGCGGTGGTGGTGCTGGCGGGGACGGGATTGGGGGTGGCGAGCGGGGCGTGGCTGGGGGCGGGGTTGGCGCGGATGTACCGGGATGTGTACCGGTTTCCGTACCTGGATTTCGGGGTGGACTGGGAGGTGGGGGCGATGGCGCTGGCGGGGAGTCTGGCGGCGGGGGGATTGGGGACGCTGTGGCCGGTGCTGCGCGCGGCGGGGGAGTCGCCGGCGGTGGCGATGCAGCCGGCGACGCCGGGGCGGTACGGGCGGAGTTGGCTGGAGCTGCCATGGTTTTCGCAGCCGACGCGGATGATTGCGCGGAATCTGGTGCGGCGGCCGGTGAAGTCGGTGCTGTCGATGGCGGGGGTGGCGATGTCGACGGCGATTCTGATTGTGGGGGGCTTCATGAGCGATGGGGTGGACTATATGGTGTTTGCGCAGCTGCGGCGGGCGCAGCTCGATGACTTGACGGTGACCTTCTTCAACCCGGTGGCGGAGCGGGGGCTGTATTCGCTGCGGAGCCTGCCGGGGGTGCAGGCGGCCGAGCCGGTGCGGACGGTGGCGGCGCGGTTCCGGTTTGCGCAGCGGAGCTACCGGACGGTGGTGCAGGGATTGGAGCCGGAGGGGCGGCTGCGGCGGCTGTTGGACACCGAGTTGCGGCCGGTGGAGTTACCGGCCGAGGGGATTGTGTTGACGGACTATCTGGCGACGATGTTAGGGGTGCGGCCGGGGGACCGGTTGACGGTGGAGTTACTTGAGGGTTCGCGGGCGGTGCGGGAGGTGGCAGTGGCGGGGGTGGTGCGGGAGTATATCGGGGTGACGGGGTACATGCGGCGGGAGGCGTTGAACCGGCTGCTGCGGGAGGGGGACGTGGCGACGGGGGCTTACCTGGCGGTGGATGAGCCGGCGCTGCCAGGGTTGTATGAACGGCTGCGGGGGGTGCCGGCGGTGGCGGGGGTGGCGGCGCGGGCGCAGGCGGTGCGGAGCTTTTATGAGACGCTGGCGGCGCAGATGCTGACGATGGCGTTGTTCAACACGCTGCTGGCGGCGACGATTGCGATTGGGGTGGTGTACAACACGGTACGGATTGCGTTGAGCGAGCGGGGGCGGGAGCTGGCGAGTTTACGGGTGCTGGGGTATACGCGGGGGGAGGTTTCCTATATTCTGCTGGGGGAGTTGACCTTGGTCGTGTTTGTAGCGATTCCGGTGGGACTGGGGATGGGCTACGGGTTGGTGTGGTTTCTGATGCATTCGCTACAGACGGAGCTGTTCCGGATTCCGCTGGTGATCCGGCCGTCGACGTATGCGCTGGCGGCGCTGGTGATTCTGGTGGCGACGGCGGGTTCGGCGCTGTTGGTGGGGCGGAAGATCAACCATTTAGACTTAGTGGAAGTGCTGAAGGCAAGGGAGTAGGAGCAACGTGAAGCGCTGGCTTTGGGTAATGGCGTTGGCGGCGGTGGCCGGGGCGGGCATCTGGTGGGGACTGCGTCCGCGGCCGGTGGAGGTGGAGACGGGGGTGGTGGCGGTGGGTCCGCTGCGGGTGACGGTGGAGGAGGAGGGCAAGACGCGGCTGCGGAGCCGGTATGTGATTACGGCGCCGGTGGCGGGGAGTTTGGGGCGGGTGCGGCTGCGGGCGGGGGATGGGGTGAAGGCGGGTGCGGTGGTGGCGATGGTGTGGCCGCCGCGGGTGGCGCCGTTGGACGCGCGGAGCGTGGAGCAGGGCGAGGCGCGGGTGGCGGTGGCGGAGCGGGCGCGGGAGGTGGCGCGGCGGCGGGTGGCGGCGCAGGAGGAGCAGGTGCGGCTGGCGAAGGCGGAGGCGCAGTATTGGGAGCGGCAGCGGGAGCGGGAGGAGCGGCTGAGCCGGAGCGGGGACGTGGCGGCGGCGCGGCTCGAGCGGACGCTGGCGGATTGGCGGCGGGCGGAGGCGACGGTAGCGGCGGCGGAGCGGGGGCTGGCGACGGCGGAGGCGGAGGTCTCGGCAGCGGAGGCGGAGGTGGTGAGTGCGCGGGCGGCGTTGGGACAGGGGACGGGAGCGGGGCCGGCGGTGGCGGTGGTGGCGCCGGCGGGGGGGCGGGTGATACGGGTGATGCGGGAGAGCGAGGGGGCGGTGGGATTGGGCGAGGCGCTGGTGGAGTTGGGGGATGCGCGGGCGATTGAGGTGGTGGTGGAGGTGCTGTCGGCCGATGCGGTGCGGATCCGGCCGGGGATGCGGGTGGGGCTGGAGCGTTGGGGCGGGGCGAAGACGTTGGAGGCGCGGGTGCGGACGGTGGAGCCGGGGGGATTTACGAAAGTGTCGGCGTTGGGGGTGGAGGAGCAGCGAGTGCGGGTGGTGGCGGATCTGGTGAGTCCGGAGGGGGAGTGGGCGGCCTTGGGGGATGGCTACCGGGTGGAGGCGGCGTTTGTGTTGTGGGAGGGGGAGCGGGTGCGGCAGGCACCGGCGAGTGCGGTGTTCCGGTTGGGTGAGGGGTGGGGGGTATTCGTGGTGGAGGGGGGATTGGCGCGACGGCGGGCGGTGGGGGTGGGTCACCGGTCGGGGACGGCGGTGGAGATTACGGGGGGATTGCGGGAGGGTGAGGTGGTGGTGCTGCATCCGGATGAGACGGTGGAAGAGGGTAAGGCGGTGAGCGCGGAGCGGGGGTAGGCGGGCTGATGGCGGTTTTGCGGAACGAAGCCAACGGGAGCGTTTTGGGGCCGGCGGGCAGACACACTTCGAGTGAACCGGGTGAGCAGGGGGGGCGTCCGGACACACTGCGGGTGAACCGGGTGGGCGGGGTCAATTTTCAAAGAGCGGAAAACGGGTTCGCAGGCGGCGGGGTGATCCGATGGGTGGGGCCGTCAGCTACGGTCGGTGTAGGCCGGGGTGGCGGGCGCCGGCCAAGCGGGGATTTCGGTGTCTTCTTCGCGGTAGAGGCTTTGGCCGGCGGCGGCTACTTTTGGTTTAGCGGTGACGGCGGGAACGGGTTCGGCTTGGGTTTGGGGCGGGGTTTGGGGCTGGGGCTGGGGCTGGCGGCGTTTGACGGTGTCCTGGAGGGTTTTGAGGGCGGCGCGGTAGGAGCG
>JAINDL010000091.1 GCA_019931245.1 Bryobacteraceae bacterium CoA2 C42 | reverse complement strand
GGGTGGGGGGGGGGGGGGGAAGGGGGGGGTGTGGAAGTGGTTGGGGGGGGGGGGGGGGGGGGTGTATTTGCTGCTGGTGTTGGGCTGGCTGGTGACCTTCCGAGGGCAGTGTTTGGGCTTGTGGGGGCCCACGGAATGCGGCTGGGTCCGTTATGCGATGGAGGCGATGCTGCTAGCGGCGTTGACGATGGTTGCGTATGGACTGCTGGGGTTGTTCGTATTACTCCCGGGGGTGTTGGTCTGGCGGGCGGATTCGGGGCAGAGTGGGAGGCGGGTGGGGCGGATTCTGCTGGGCTGGTGGGGGGGGGGCGCGTATGGTTTGCTGGTGTTGTGGTGGCTGGTGGTGACCGAGGGACGATGCTCCGGCTGGATGGGGCCCGCGAGATGCGGGTGGGGGTGGTATAGCGTGGAGGTGTTGGGGTATGCGGCGGTGACGCTGGCGCCCCCCGCGTTGTTGGGGTTGCTGGGGGCGGGAGCGGTGCTGGTGGGGCGGCGGATCAGTTGGAAAGGGTGAAGCGGTCGTAGAAGACCGGGGCGTTATTCCACTGCCAGATGACGGTCCAGGCGCCGGGCGGCGCCGCGCTGAGGGGAAGGGCGGCGGTGTGGCACCAGGAGCCGGGAGTGGGGACGGGGTTGAAGTTACTGGTGGTGAACGTGGCGCCGGCCGGATCGATCCACCGGATGCTGGCGACGTCGCCGGCCGAGGCGCCCGAGACGAGGAACCAGGCGAAGGCTTGTTGATCGGAGCGGGAGAAGGTGGCGTTGGCGATTGGCGCGGTGCAGCCTTGGCCGGCGGGGACTGAGCGGGTGGTGAGGGCGCGCAGGAGGGTTACCTTTGAATAGATGAAGTAGGCGGTGTGGATGGCGGCGCCATTGTAGGAGACCTGAACGTTCCAAATGCCGAGGTGCGCGGCAGTGGGTGCGGCGGGGAGGGCGATGTTCTGCCAGAGGCAGAAGTTGCCGTCGCGGGCGAGGGCGGGTTCGGTTTGGGTGGTGAAGGTGGCGCCATTCGGGGCGGTCCAGAGGTAGCGGACGATGTCGCCGCGGCGGGCGTTATTGGCTTCGAACCAGAGGGAGGCGGTGGGATCCTGCGGGGTGAAGTTGAAGGTGGAGGCGGGTTGGGTGCAGATGGTGGAGGTGACGGATTTGGCGGTGGTGAAGTTGCGGAAAGTGGTGGCCGGGGCGGCGACGGGGTTGACCCGGAGGGTGACGGGGATGACGAGCGAGGAGGTGGCGGCGCCGGCGAGGGCGATGCTGATGCGGGAGGAGTAGGTACCGGCGGCGAGGGTGCGGGCCTGGATGGTGAGGCGGAGGGTGTTGGGCACGGAGCCGGTCGGCGAGGTGAGGGTGAGCCAGGAGGCGGGAGTGCTGGCGGCGAAGGAGACCCCGGCGCCGGAAGCCGAGAGGAGGATGGACTGGGGGGCGGGGTCGGCGCCGACGGTGGTGGAAAGGTTGAGTTCGCTGGCCGAGGCGGCGACCTGGGGCAGGACGATGGCGGGTTCGACGTTGAGGGTAAGGGTCTGTTCCCGGCTGACGTTCAGACCGAAGGCCTGTCCGGTGGCCTGGAGGCGGAGGGTGATGGCTTGGGGGGTGGCGGGGGCGGAGAGGCGGAGGCTGGCGCGCGTGGTGGCGCCGGGGGCGAGGGGAGGGCCGTCCGTGGCGCCGACGGGGGGGGCGGACCCGTTGGCGATGGCGAGGCGGGGGGAGAAGAGGCTGAGGCCGCCCGGGTTGGTGAGGGAGCAGGCGATGTCGAAGGCGGTGGAGGCGCGGACGGTGGCGGGTGCGGTGCAGTTGAGACGGAGGGCGGGTGGGGCGACGGGTTCGGCGCCGGGGGTGGAGAGGGCGAGGGCGAAGGGTTCGGGGTTACTTTGCGGGGGGAGATTGGGGGCGGCGAGGCGGAGGATGAGGTCGCCTTCGGTTTGGGTGTCGACCAACTGGACGACCTGGTCGCGTTCGGCCGAGGTGTTGAGGTGTTGTCCGGAAACCTCGCGGTAGACGGAGAGAGCGAGGGAGTGGAGGTAGGGGGCGCCGGAGTCGGTGAACTGGCGCTGATTGACCACGGTAGCGGCGAAGTAGCCGCGATTTTGGGGGATGCGCCAGAAGGCGACGGGGAAGGCGGGGGCGAGTTCGCCGGAGCGGCGGAAGTCTTTCCAGGCGAGGGCGCGTTGGAGGTTGAGATAGCCGTGGCCCCAGGCTTCGTCCCAGTAGCGGCCGAGAAACGGGTTGAAGAGTGACCGGTTGGTGGCGGAGTTGATGAGGATGGCTTTGACTTCGAGCCAGTCCGTGACGCCGGCGGAGCGGAGGAGGGCGACGGCGCCGGCGACGGCGGGGGCGGCCATGCTGGTGCCGGTATATCGCACGAACGATGAATCGGAGGTGATGCCTGCCGAGAGGTAGTGGGTGCCCGGGGCGGCGAGGTCCGGCTTCTGGCGTCCGTCGAAGGCGGGGCCGCGGCTGCTGGAGCGATTGATGGTGTGGGAGGAGCGGTCGGTGTTCAAGCCGGTGTCGACGTTGGCGACGGTGATTCCGTTGGCGGCGGAGCCGGGAGTTCCGACCGGATACTGCGGTGGATTACCGGGGCCGCTGTTCCCGGCGGCGATGACGAAGTTAATGCCGAAAGCATCGGCGAGAAAGTCGATGATATCCGCCTGGCTGCGGTTGACATACTCGCCGACCGATCCGAAGCTCATATTGACGACCCGAACCGGGGTGTTTTCGACGAGGTGCTCAAGGGCGAAGAGCACGGCCCGCGGGGAAACGAACCCGCCCTCTTCGCACCCGGGAGGGCCCGCGGCGGTTTTCACGCCGACTTTGTAGGAGTAGATCGCTCCGACTCCGGGGGCGACGCCAGAGAAGTCTTGCAGGCCCTGTCCGGCGGCGATGGCGGCCACGTGGGTGCCATGGCCCTGGTGGTCGGCGGGGTCGTCCACGTTATCTTTCAGGCACGGGTCGTCCCGGAAATCCTGGACGAAGGTGAAGGGATAGATCTCTTTGCCGGCGAATGCCAGATGGGAGGCGCGAATGCCGGTATCGAGAACGGCGATGGGGACTCCTTCGCCGGAGGCGCCGGCGGCCCAGAAGAAGGGGGCGCCGATGGCCTGGACATCGATGGCTGAAGAGAGCTGGTAGCTGGCCGGTTTTTCGATGGATAGGATATCGGGCGAGGCGAGGAGCGCGGGGAGCGAGGAGCCGGGGACTTCGGCGGCGATGAGATTCAGGAGCGGGAAGGGTTGGATTTTGGTGGCGCCGACCTGATTAAGGAGGAGTTGGAGGCGATCCTGCTGCGGGCGGGATTCGCGGCGCATCTCCGCGGCCAGACCGCGGCGCCAGGCGAGGAGTTGGATCGTCGCGGAGCGGGGGCCGGGGGGGACGCGCAGAGAGCGCCGGGCTACCTGTGGCTGGTTCTGGACGGAGCCGGCGATGAGTACCGAGACGGGCGCGGCGGAGGCGAGGGCCGGTTCGAGGGTGGGGTCGAGCCGGGGGCTCTGCGCGAAGACAGGGCAGACGGCGGCGCAGAGGCTCAGAACGGCAGTCGGAAGCGAGCGAGCGAGCATGGGGTACCCCTACGATGCCGGAATTCTGGTTGCGGGGGAATGCTGAGGAGACCCTAGTCGCGGGGGAGAAATTGCTCAGGTGATCTTCGTCTCCCCTAACCCGAACGGGTTAGGCAAGTGGTCCGGTGGTGCGTTGGGTCGGCTAGTTGGCGGCGGCGTGGTCGCGGGGAAAGAGACGGAGGGTGGCGTAGAGGAGGAGGGCGGCGGTGGCGAGGTAGGCGATGGCGGTGAAGGCCATGAGTTGGCCGACGCCGATGGTGTCGCGGGCGACGCCGCCGAGATAAGGGGCGAAGCCGGAGACGAGAGAGCCGAGGAAGTTGAGGACGCCGACGGCGGTGGCGCGGTAGGCGCCGGGGACGACGTCGAAGGCGGCGGCGGCCTGGTTGCCGGCGATGAGGCCGGCGCAGAAGCCGAACAGGGCGGCGGCGACGCGCATCGACAGCAGGGACGGGGCGGCGCCGAGCAGGAAGATGCAGGGGCCGGCGCCGCAAAGGGCGGCCAGGAGGAGCCAGAAGCGGGCGGCGGGGTTGCGGCGGTAGGCGGCATCGGCGAGGAGGCCGCCGACGAGGAGGCCGGAGAGGCTGCCGATTTGCGGGTAGATGGCGGCCTCGTAGCCGGCCTGGAACAGGGACAGCTTGAACTTGTCCAACAGAAACGTCGGCAGCCAGGTGTAGACGAGGAAGAGGCCGAAGGTGGCGACGGCGACGACGGTAGAGATGGCGCGGAGCGAGGGGATGGCGAGGAGGCGGCCGAAATCGGCGAGGCGGGCGGGGGCACTGGACGGGGGGGAGAGGCGGATGTTGGCGGGTAGGCGGGACAGGTAGCCGTAGAGGGGCCAGGCGTAGAGGAGGCCGACGGCGCCAAGGACGAAGAAGGCCGTCTGCCAGGCGAAGCGTTCGGCGAGGTAGCCGCTGACGGAACCGCCGAAGGCGACGCCGACCATCTGGCTGGTAGCGAACAGGGCGATGGCTTTCGAGCGCGTTTCGGGGCCGTGGGCGTTGGCCATGAGGGCGTAGGCGGCGGGCATGAAGCAGGATTCGGCGATGCCGAGCAGGGCGCGGCAGAGGAGGAGGAGGGGGCCGGTGGGGGCGAGGCCGGAGAGGACCGTGAAGAGGCTCCACAGGGCGAGGCCGCCAGCGACGACGGCGGGTTTGGGCCAGCGGTCGCCGAGGATGCCGGCGAGGGGGGAGAACAGGCCGTAGACCCAGAGAAAGAGCGCGCCGGTGAGCCCGAGGGTTTCGTTCGAGAACCCGTAGTGTTTCTGCACGGCGGGGAAGAGGGTATAGAGCACCTGGCGGTCCCCGTGGTTGAGCACGTAGCAGAACCAGAGGAGGCCGATGAGAAGCCATTTGGGCGGAATGGCAAATGGGCGCATAGAAGAGAACTATACTGCATGATCATGGCTCTTTTTTTACTGGCGGCAGAGGTTTTGTTTGTGGCGGCGCCCTTTACGGCGGAGGGAAGTTTTACGGGCGAGATTGAGGGGCCGGCGGTGGACCGGGCGGGGAACGTTTACGCGGTGAGTTTCGCGAAGAAGAATACGATTGGGCGGGTGACGCCGGAGGGCAAGGCGGAACTCTTCCTCGAGATGCCGGGGACGAGCCTGGCGAACGGGATCCGGATTGGGAAGGACGGGATGCTGTACGTGGCCGATTACACGGGGCATAACGTACTGAAGATTGACCCGGCGACGCGGCAGGTGAGCGTGTTTGCGCACGAGCCCAGGATGAACCAGCCGAATGATCTGGCCATGAGTAAAGACGGGACGCTGTGGGCCTCCGACCCGGACTGGAAGAACGGGACGGGGCAGTTGTGGCGGATTGGGACAGACGGGAAGGTGACGCGGGTGGCCGAGGGGATGGGGACAACCAATGGCATTGACCTGAGTCCGGATGAGAAGTTTTTGTACGTGAACGAATCGGTGCAGCGGAAGGTCTGGCGGTTCCGGATTGGCCGGGACGGGAGTTTGGGCGACAAGCAGCTGCTGATTGCGTTTCCGGATTTTGCGATGGACGGGATGCGGGTGGACCGGAAGGGGAATCTGTACATTTCGCGGCACGGGAAGGGGACGGTGGCGGTGGTGTCGCCGGCGGGGAAGGTGTTGCGGGAAGTGGCGACTTTGGGGTCGAAGCCGAGTAATGTCGCGTTCGGCGGGGTGGACGGAAAGACGATTTACGTGACGGAGATGGAGAAGGGGCGGCTGGTGCGGTTTCGGACGGACACGGCGGGGCGGGAGTGGGGGCGCTAAAATGAAGCATGGGTGCAACCTCCGGTACGAACCTTCATCCTGAGCGGCCGAGACTGAGTACGCATCAGAAGGCCCTTAGCATTAACTTAGATCCGTTGCGGTATGGAACCTTCGCCGAGATTGGCGCGGGGCAGGAAGTGGCGCGCTGGTTTTTTAAAGTGGGCGCGGCGGCGGGGACGATTTCCAAGTCGATCTCGGCTTATGACATGACGGTGAGCGATGCCATTTACGGCAAGTGCAAGCGGTATGTCTCGCGGGAGCGTCTTGAGCGGATGCTCGATTACGAGCATAGTTTGAACGTGGAGCGGCTCGGCGGTTCGCGAGGCGATTCGACGGCGTTTTTTACGTTTGCCGATACGGTTTCGGCGCTGAACTTCAAGGGCACCAACGAGTGCCACGGCTGGATGGGGGTGAAGTATCAGGCGTTTCCGGGCGATGCGGATAACACGATTATTCTGCACGTGCGGATGCTCGATAAAGAGAATCCGCTGCAGCAGGAGGCGCTGGGGATTGTCGGGGTGAACCTGCTGTACGCGGCGTTTTTCCTGCACCATACGCCGAACCAGATGCTCGAATCGCTGCTCGATAACCTGACGACGGACCGGCTTGAGATCGACATGGTGGATTTTTCGGGCATCGAGTTCCGCCGGGTGGATAACCGGGTGATGAGTTTGAAGCTGGTGCAGTTGGGGCTGAGCGGGGCGGCGATGTTCGGGCCGAAGGGGGAGGTGCTGCAGCCGAGCGAGGTGCTGCGGAAGAAGCCGATTCTGGTGGAGCGGGGGAGCTTCCGGCCGGTGACGAAGGTGAACATCGACATGATCGAGAGCGCCCGGCAGCAGTTTGGCGAGGAGCCGGAGGTGAAGGGCAAAGAGGTGGTGGAGTTGATGGAGATCACGATGCGGAACCTGCTTTCGGGCGGGGGCGACATCGATCTGCGGGATTTTCTGGCGCGGGCCGATCTGCTTTCGACGGCGGGTAAGACGGTGATGATCTCCGACTACTTTGAATACTACCGGCTGGCGGCCTACCTGGGGAGGTATACGAACGAGCCGATTGCGATTACGATGGGCGTGCAGAGTGTGCGGGATCTGTTCAGCGAGGAGTTTTACAAAGGGCTCGAGGGGGGGATTCTCGAGGCGTTTGGGCGGCTGTTTACGCGGGATTTGCGGTTGTATGTCTATCCGCTGCTCGAGCAGGCGACGGGCGAGTTGACAACGGCGGAGAACCTGAACATGCCGGATTCGCTACGGAACCTGTATAAGCACCTGATGGAGCGGGGGCGGATCCGGTCAATGGAGTTGTTTGACCGGAGCGTGCTGCATATTTTTTCGCGGGATGTGCTGCGGCGGATTAAGGATCAGGACGATTCGTGGGAGCAGATGGTGCCGGCGGAGATTGCGACGGTGATAAAGAAGCGGCGGTTTTTCGGGTACCGGGAGAAGGAGAAGGTTTAGCGGCGCTGTTTATTTGCCGCCTGAAATGGCGGCAATGAAATGAACCTCAGAGTCGGGGCGGACAGGTTCGAGGACGCCGAGCGGGGTGACCTCGTCATCGACGGAGATGGCGAGGTTGGGCCGGAGTAGGTGCTTCGAGATGCCGGGGAAGCGGGCTTCGACGGCGAGGAGGAGTTCACCGACGGTGGAGCCGGAGACCTCGATGTGGGCGAGGCCTCCGGTTTGCTGGCGGACGAGCGTGGGGAAGAAGACCGTGGCCACGGGCTAGAGACCGAGAATGGTGGCCGGGTTCATGGGGACGCGGTTGAGGCGTTTGCCGGTGGCGCGGTAGAGGGCGTTGGCGACCGAGGGGAGGGGCGGGACGATGTTGGCTTCGCCGACGCCGCGGACGCCGAAGGGGTGGCCGGGGTTGGGGACTTCGACGATGATGGTTTCGATCATGGGCAGGTCGAGGGCGGTGGGCATGCGGTAGTCGAGGTAACTGCCGTTGCGCATGTCGCCGTCGGCGTCCATGAAGTACTCTTCGTTGAGAGCCCAGCCGAGGCCCTGGGCGGTGCCGCCCTGCATCTGGCCTTCGACGTAGGCGGGGTGGATGGCCTTGCCGGCGTCCTGGACGGAGGTGACGCGGAGGACGGTGGTTTTGCCGGTTTCGGGGTCGACGTGGAGGTCGGTGATGAGGCCGGCGAAGGAGCCGCCAACGCCTTTGGGGTTGACGGTGGCGCTGCAGGAGACGGGTCCGCCGGTAGCGCCGAGTTGGGCGGCGAGTTCGGCAAAGGAGAGAGAGTTGCCGTTGGCGGAGAAGACGCCGTTTGCGAAGTCGACGTGGTCGACGGCCCAGAGGCGGGCGGCGCGGGCCTTCATCTGTGCGATGACGAGTTGGGCGGCGTCGTGGACGGCGAGGCCGGTGGAAAAGGTGGTGCGGGAGCCGCCGGTGACGCCGGTGTAGCCGACCGAGTCGGTATCGACGACGGTGGGGTGGATGTCTTCGGCGCGGAGGCCGAGGACTTCGGCGGCCTGCATGGCGAGGGAGGCGCGGGAGCCGCCGATGTCGGTGGAGCCTTCGATGAGGTTGACGGTGCCGTCTGCGTTGACGGAGAGGGTGGCCGAGGAGGGGAGGCCGACGTTAAACCAGAAGCCGATGGCGACGCCGCGGCCGCAGTGGGGCCCGGGGAGGGGGGCGTTGTAGTGGGGCGAGGCCTGCATGGCCTCTAAGACTTCGACGCAGCCGATGCGTTTGTAGCGGGGGCCATCGGCGCGGCGGGTGCCTTCGTGGGCGGCGTTGCGGAGGCGGAGGGTGAGGGGATCGAGGCCGAGTTTTTCGGCGATTTCGTCGAGGACGGTTTCGGTGGCGAGGGCCGAGTTGGGGGCGCCGGGGGCGCGGTAGGCGGCGGTGGAGGGTTTGTTGACGACGACATCGTAGCCTTCGATGAGGATGTTTTCGATGTCGTAGCAGGCGAAGACGGTCATGGCGCCGGGGACGACCATGGCGCCGGGGTAGGCGCCGGCTTCGTAGGCGAGCCAGGCCTGGGCGGCGGTGATTTTGCCTTCGGGGTTGACGCCGATTTTGACGCGGACGCGGGAGCCGGGGGTGGGCCCGGTGCCGGTGAAGACGTCGCGGCGGGACATGACGAGCTTGACGGGGCGGCCGGCTTTTTTCGAGAGCAGGGCGGCGACGGGTTCGAGGTAGACGTTGATTTTGCCGCCAAATCCGCCGCCGATCTCCATGGGAGTGACTTTGACGTGGGAGACGGGGAGGTCGAGGACGGCGGCGGTGGCGTCGCGGGCGACGAAGGAGCCCTGGGTGCTGCACCAGATCTGGATGCGACCGTCGGTGCTCCAGAAGGCGGTGGCGTTCTGGGGTTCGATGTAGCCCTGGTGGACGGTGGCGGTATCGAGTTCGCGTTCGACGATGAGGGAGGCCTGGGCGAAGCCGGCGGCGAGGTCGCCCATTTCGTAGCGGACGGTTTCGGCGATGTTGCCGTTGGGGAGGTGATCGTGGAGGATGGGGGCGCCGGGGGCCATGGCGGCGGGGGCCGTGAGGACGCAGGGGAGAACTTCGTATTCGACGTCGATGAGAGCGGCGGCTTCGGCGGCAACGTGGGCGTTGACGGCGGCGACGGCGGCGACGGCGTGACCGCTATAGAGCACTTTGCCGGAGGCGAGGATGTTGCCGCGGAGGGAGGACAGGAGCGTATCGCCTTCGCCGAAGTCGACGATTTTGTCGGCGGGGGCGGGAGGGAAGTCGGCGGCGGTGACGACGGCGAAGACTCCGGGGAGGGCTTCGGCTTTGGAGGTATCGATGCGGAGGATGCGGGCGTGGGCGTGGGGGCTGCGGAGGATGGCGCCGTGGACGAGGCGGGCGAGTTGGAGGTCGGCTCCGTAGAGGGCGCGGCCGGTGACTTTGTCGGCGCCGTCGTGGCGGATGGGGCGGGTGCCGATGACGTTATAGGTTGGGGTGCTCATTGGGCGGCTCCGGAGTTGGCGTTGATTTCGTGGGCGGCGGCCTGGACGGCGCGGATGATTTTGTCGTAGCCGGTGCAGCGGCAGAGGTTATTGGCGAGCCAGAAGCGGGTTTGTTCTTCGGTGGGCTGGGGGTGTTTTTGGAGCAGGGCGTCGGCGGCGATGAGGAAGCCGGGAGTGCAGATGCCGCACTGGAGGGCGGCGTTTTCAAGGAACGCCTTTTGGAGGGGGTGGAGGGTGTTGCCGTGGGCGAGGCCTTCGACGGTGGTGATGGACTGGCCGGCGGCCTCGACGCCGAGGACGAGGCAGGAGGTGACGATGCGGTCGCCGAGCCTGACGGTGCAGGAGCCGCAGTTGCCGTCGCCGCAGCCTTCTTTGGCGCCGGTGAGGCCGACGATGTCGCGGAGGCATTCAAGGAGCGACTGGCGGGGTTCGCAGAGGAACTCGACGGGCTCGTTATTGATGGTGGTTTGGACCTGGACTTTGGCGGACATGTTATTTAGACTCCTGGGCGCGGGCAAGGGCGAGTTCGAGGGCGCGGCGGGCCATGACGGCGCAGAGGTGGCGCCGGTAGGCGGCCGAGCCGCGCATGTCGGAGATGGGTGAGGCGGCGGCCTGGGCGAGTTGGGCGGCGGCTTCGAGGGCGGCGGGGGTGGGGGCCTGGCCGATGAGTGACTCGCCGGCGGCGGGGACGAACAGGGGGGTGGGGGCGACGGAGGAGAGGGCGAGTCGGGCGGCGGCGATGAGGCCGTTGGCGAGGGTGAGGGAGGCGCCGGCGCCGACGACGGCGATATCCATTTCGTTGCGGGGGATGAAGCGGAGGTAGGCGGCGCCGGAGTGGGGCGCGGGGGCGGGGATGTGGATGGCGACGAGGAGTTCGCCGGGGGCGAGTTGGTTGCGGCCGGGTGCGGTGCAGAAGGCTTCGACGGGGACGGAGCGGCGGCCGGCGGGGCCGATGAGGTGGGCCGAGGCGGAGAGGGCGATGAGGAGGGGGATGGAGTCGGCGCTGGGGGCGGAGTTGCAGAGATTGCCGCCGAGGGAGGCGCGGCCCTGGATCGGGGTGCCGCCGATCCAGGAGGCGACTTCGGCGAGGGCGGGATAGTGAGTCCGGATGGCGGGGTGGTCCGTGAGGCGGTAGCAGGGGACGGCGGCGCCGATTGTGAGGCTGTGATCGGGGGCGAGGGTGATTTCGTTAAGTTCGGGAATCTTCTTGACGTCGATAACGACGTCGGCTTGTTTGCGTCCGGAGCGGAGTTGCACGAGCAGGTCCGTGCCGCCGGCGAGGAGACGTGCGGCGGGTTGGCTGGCGAGCAGACCGACGGCTTCCGGGAGGGAGGCGGGGGCGGCGTAGTCGAAGGCTTTCACACCGTTTAGTGTACCTTTGAGGAGATGCGTCTGTTACGGGTTTTTGGTTTCGTGCTTCTGGTTTTGGTTGCGGGTCTGGAGGGACAGGTCCTGCAGATGGGGGAGGCGAGCGAGGGGTTTGTGCCGTTGTTTAACGGGCGCGACTTCGGGCGCTGGGAGGGGGACGAGCAGATCTGGCAGATTGAGCGAGACCGGATGTGGGCGTCGACGGACAAGATGACGGGGCGGAAGCGGAGTTTGGCGCTGGTGCACCGGGGGGAGCGGTATCAGGATTTTGAGCTGCGGATGGAGGTGCGTCTGCGGAACGGGCGTCTGAAGCTATGGGTGCAGAGCGAGGAGCGGACGGAGGGGGTGATGGAGGGGCCGTCAGTGGAGATTTCCGAGGCGCGGAAGTATTTGCGAAGCAATGAGTGGGTGGAGTACAAGCTGCTGTGTCAGGACGGGAAGATGACGGTGTGGGTGAACGGGGAGAAGCGGGAGGAGAGCCTGCCGGCGACGAAGCAGGCGGGGCTGCTGGCGTTTGAGGTGGAGGGGGTGCCGGCGATGGAGGTCCGGCTGCGGACGATGCGGATTAAGAAGCTCAAGTGAGCGGCACTAGTCGGAGGCCGGGTTGGGCGGGGAGACGCGGTAGAGCGTGTGGCGCGAGAGGGTGTGGAGGGGAGCGAACTGGTAGCCCTCGGCACGGAGGCGGTCGGGGAGCCATTCGCGGTCACGCTCGCTGGTGGAGAGCAGAAGGAAGGAAGAGCGGGACTTCAGAAAGTCGGTGTAGGTTTCGGCTCGATAGGGGAGGATCGAGCGGTTGAGTTGCGTGATGATGTGTTCGGGTACGGGGTCGCGGGTCAGCCGGGCGATGGAGAGGTCATGGACGTAGACAAGGCGGCGGCGGATTTCGTGAGGGGAGTAGAACCAGACCGAGTTGTATTCGAGCGCGTCGGAGTAGACGATTTCGAGGCCATCGGGAAGCGGGAGCTTGGGCCACTGCGCTGTTAATTCAGCGCCGGCGGTGGACTGGGGCAGGTACAAACGGGGAGCCAGGAGGGGGCCGAAGAGGCATGACGCGATAAATGCCCACTGCACGGCGGGTCGGGTGGAAAGTGCGGCGACTGCGGAGGCCAGAAGGATAGCCGGGCCCAGATGCCAGGCGATGACATAGCGTTGAAAGAAGGCGCCGAGAGTGACGGCATTGATCAGCAGGAGCGCAGGCGGCAGCAGCAGTAGGGAGCCGGCGAGGGCGGCCTCGGCGGTGGGCAAGGGGGCGTGGCCGGGGCCGGGGCGGCGCCATCGGAACAGCAGCAGTCCGGCCAGCAGGAGCAGGGGGAACAGGTCGTGGAAAAAAACTTCGTGAGCCATCCGCCCGATCTGGCCTAGCGAGGGGCGGGCGATGTTATCCGGGTTGAACTGCCAACTGACGAGGGCCACGGTTCGAGCGGCGTGGATGAGGGGGAGGAAAACCAGCAAGGGGGTAAAGCCAGCGGCGATGGCGGCCAGGCTGGGGCCGGCAGCGCGGCGGTCGCGCACCAGGGTGGCGAGTCCGAAGACCGGCGCGAGCAGGAGAGCGTAGTAGTGAGAGGAGATAGCGATAGCGAGGGCGAGGCCGAGGCCGACGTGAGAACGGCGCTGCCAGGCGAGTGCAGCACCGGCGGAGGCGCCCAGGAGGAGGGCGTAGCTGCGGGCTTCGGTGGCGTAATAGCCGGCTGGGCTGATGGCGAGCAGAAGCGCGCCCGCGAGGGCGGTGGGAACGGGGAAACGGAACCGCAGGAAGTGATAGGTCGCGGCGAGAGCGCCGAAGAAAGCGAGGATGGAAGGGATCCGGGCGGGGAGTTCGCCGGAGCCA
The DNA here is from genome assembly GCA_019931245.1 of Bryobacteraceae bacterium CoA2 C42. Lineage (GTDB taxonomy): Bacteria > Acidobacteriota > Terriglobia > Bryobacterales > Bryobacteraceae. Next base: position 8,807 of record JAINDL010000091.1, on the reverse strand, counting down.
AACAGGGCGAAACTCAGCCGGATGAGGAGGTAGGAGAGCGGGGGGTGAGCGTCCTTGCCTTCGGCGAGTGCGGTGAGGAGATCGGTCACGCTGGGCAGGGCGGCCAGGGCCACGCTGACGGTTTCATCGAGCCAGTAAGGTTTACTGGCGGCAACCCGGGAAGCGACGATAAAGTACAGTCCGCTGAACAGGAGAGCCGTAATTTGTTCAAGCCATTTCCGCCGCACCAGCGTCTATCGGCGGTTGGCCGATGAAACCTTAGCGGAGACGCCAGCGGTCGAGGCGGAGCAGGGAGAAGGGAGGGGGCGGGAGCTGGGCGGGAGGGGCGCCGGAATGTTTGGACTCGTACCAGAGGGTGAGCAGTTGTCCGCTGGGGAGTTCGACGGTGGAGGGGTAGCCGCGGTCGCCGGCGCCGTCGTCGGAAAGGATGATGGGTTCGGACCAGGTGCGGCCCTGGTCAGTGCTGATCCGGGCGTGATTGCCGCGGGGCGGGCGGCGGTAGCTGTAGGCCACCAGCAGATTGCCGTTGCGGAGGCGTAGCGGATGGGAGGGGAGGCCCCAGACGCCGATGGGCCGGCGGAGGGACCAGGATTTGCCGCCATCGCTGGACTCGGATGGGAGGGTTTCGCGTTCGTTGGCGGGGTTGTGGTTGCGAATGTGGGCGAGCAGGCGGCCGTCGGCGGTTTCGACGGCGTGGAGTTCGTGGTAGTTTTCGGGGTTATCGCCGGGGCGGGTGGGGATGGTGCTGAGCCATGGCCAGGTGCGGCCATCGGTAAGGAGGATGGGGCTGTGAGGGTTGGTGAGCGGAACGCGGTAGGGGGCGAACCAGGTGAGGCCGCCATCGGCGGAGCGCGGAGCATCCAGGCGCCGCGGAGGGATTGGCGTTGGGCGGGGGTGTTGGCGCGCTGGACGGCCTGCCAGCGGGCGAGACGGGCGGGATTCCAGTGACCTTTGGCCTCGGCTTCGGCCGGGAGCGGTTGGTAGGGGAGGGAGGTAGAGGTGTTGACGAGCAGTGCGCCGGAGGCGGTTTCACAAAGTCCGGCGTCGCGGTCGTCGATGGGGGTGTCCATGACGACCTGGGGCCAGGACCAAGTGCGGCCGTCGTCGAGGGAGCGGGTGAGTTCGACGCGGCCGAAGGGGCAGACGTGGTGTTCGCGACCGCCGGAGTAGGCGGCGAGGAGTTCGCCGGAGCAGCGGCGGAGGAGTGTAGGCCAGGCGTGGTAGAGGCCGGGCTGATGGGAGCGGGCTGATGGGAGATGGCTGATGGGAGATGGTTTCGAGGGAGACGCGCTCGAAAGGCGGCGCGATGGCCGGCAGGAGAAGGCTGCGGCGGGTGAACATCGTAGAATTAGGGGGTGAGTATGATGGAGAGCATAGCGCAGGAGGCAACGGCGCGGGCGTGGGCGGCCCTGGGAGAGACGGCCCGGGAAGCGGGGATGACCGCCTTTTTTGACGAATTGTGGGGGTGGCGGATCGGGGCCTACCGGATACCCGACCCGGAGCTGGCGCAGAAGATGGACCGGGATTGGGGCAAGTGGGCGGGTATTGTCGCCAAGTACCGGCGCGATGTGAACGACTACTGGTTTCATGTCTATAAGCCCCAGGCGGGCGATGGGATCGTCGACATCGGCGCGGGGCGGGGCGAGGATGTGTTGGTGTTTTCCGAGGCCGTGGGGCCGGAGGGGCACGTGTGGGCTCTCGAGCCGCATCCGGTTTCGTTTCTAGCGCTGCGGAAGCTTTGCGAATGGAACGGATTGCGGAATGTGACGGTGCGGCAGGTGGCTTGCATCGAGCGGACCGAAACGCTGCAGATTGAGACGATGCCGGTGTGGGAGTCCAACTACGTTCGCAGCGGCGCGCCGAGTGCCACGAGCGCGACCGTGGAGGGCCGTCCGTTTGATGCGCTGAGCCGCGAGATGGGCATCGGGCCGATCTCCTTTCTCAAGTTGAACATTGAAGGCGCTGAGCGGCAGGCGCTGCCGGGGTGCCGGGAGGTGCTGGGACGGACGCGGAGTGTATGCGTGGCGGCGCATGATTTCCGGGCGGACCGGGGAGAGGCCGAGACCTTCCGGACGCTCGGTTTCGTGAAGAGTTTCTTGCACGAGGCGGGGTTTGCCCTGACGACGCGGGACGAGGACAAGCGGTACTACGTGCCGTATCACGTTCACGGAGTACGAAGCTGATGGAACTGCGTGAGGTCTATCCGCCGCCGATTGAGCGGGCTCGGAAGAAGACGCTGCGCGAGTTGGATGCGCACTGCCGGCGGTTCATTGCCCTCTCGCCGTTTGTTTGCCTGGGCACGGTGAGTAGCGGCGGGGCCGATGTGACGCCGCGGGGCGATGAGCCGGGCTTTGTCCATGTTCTCGATGCGACGACGCTGGCGATGCCGGATTGGCCGGGCAACAACCGGTTGGACTCGCTCGAAAACCTGATGCAGGATCCGCGGGTCGGGCTACTGTTCCTGATTCCGGGCTTTGCGGAGACGCTGCGGGTGAACGGGCGGGCGGAGATTTCGGTGGACGAGGCGTTGCTGGAACGGTGGGAGAAGCGGCCGCGGTCGGCGCTGGTGATCCGGGTGGAGGAGGCTTTTCTGCATTGCGGGAAGGCGATGATCCGGAGCCGGTTGTGGGATCCGGCAGCGCGCGTTGAGCGCAGCGCGCTGCCGTCCTACGGGCAGATGCTGAAAGACCAGATTGAGATTGCGGACACGGCATCCGAGATCGAGGCCTCCGTGGCGGAGGGGTATCGGAACCGGCTGTATTAGTTGGCCGCGAGGGCTTTGATTTCGGCGGGGGTGAGGGGCCGGTTGAAGACCATCAGGTCATCGAGCAGGCCTACGTAGTTGACGCCGAGACGGAGCCGGGCTTTTTCGGGTTGCCAGTCGAAAACTTCGGGAATTTTGGGGGCGGTGCCGACGAGGGTGCCGTTGAGGTAGAGCGAGGCGGTGCCGGCGGGGGTGCCGAGGCCCTGATGCGTGATGACGACATGGGTCCACTGGTCGGCGCGGAAGGGGGGATTCTTCTGGACGATGAGGCGGTTGTTGAAGGCGGGGTTGGTATCGGGCGGGAGGTCCTTGGGGTTCCAGGTTTTGAGGTCGCCGAAGACGCCGAGGCGGAAGTGGCGGGGGCGGTCGTCTTTGGTGAAGTCGACCCAGATGGCGGAGTTGTTGTAGTCCTTGGCGGTCAGTTGGAAGGGATCGCAGTAGCCGGGGGCGAGGTCTTTATTGGGGTCGAGGCGGAGCCAGAAGGAGAGAGTGCCGGCGGCGAAGTTGACGTTTTTGGCGGCTTCGAAGTAGACGGCGTTTTCATTTTTGGCTTTGAAGCGGAGGGCGCCGGACCCTTGGCGTCCAGCGCCGGGGGCGAGGGAGACGTTGGGGGCGGCGGCGAGGCCGGGTTGGCCGGGGGCGTTGCCCTTGTAGCTGGGGGCGGAGAGGAGTTGGGGGTTGCCCTGGGCGACGGCGGCTTTACCATCGTTCTCAAACGAAGCGTGGAAGAGAAGTCCTTCGGGCAGGGCGGCGAGAGCGAGCAGGAGTAGGAGGTTCACGTCGATAGTTTAATCGAACGGTGTCACAATAAGGGCAATGGCTGCGAGCGGAAATCTGATGGCGTTTCTCGGCGGCGTGCGGCGCCGCTACATTGCGACCCAACTGGTGCGGCACGGGGTGGTGGCGACGGCGGCGGGTTTGGCGGGATTGATTCTGCTGTTGCTCGTGGGCACGCAAGTGATGGACTGGGTGTGGCCGGTGGGATTGTTCACGCTGGCGTTCGGGTGGGGCGCGTGGCGGTTTCTGCGGGCGCTGCCGAGTGAGTACCGGCTGGCGCAGATGGCGGATGGCCGTTTGGGTTTGGCCGACGCGTTGTCGACGGCGTTTTATTTCCGGGCCGAGAGCGGACCGGTGATTGAGGCGCAGCGGAGCCGGGCGGAGGAGATTGCCGGACAGCTGACGCCGGAGTTGGCGGTGCCCATGGCGTGGCCGAAGGCGGTCTATGCGGCGGCGGTATTGGCGCTGGTGGCGTTGAGTTTACTGGGGCTGCGCTACGGTATGCTGCACACGCTGGATCTGCGGGCGCCGGTGTCGGAGGCGATCGTGGATGTCTTCCGGCCGGCCGATGCCAAAAAGATGGCGGCCAAGCGGCAGACCAGCCCCTGGATGGACGAGCAGTTGAAGCAGTTGGGTTTGACGCCGGACGAGGACGCCAAGGAGGAGCAGCGGAAGTTTGACGGGGTGCAGCAGGGCGAGATTACGACGCCGCAGATTCCGGATGTGAACGATCTGTCGGAGGCGGCTTCGAGCCAGCAGGCCAAGGGCGGCCAGGAGGGCGCGTCGACGAGCCCGGGCGAGGAGAAGGGCGGGGACGGAGACCGCGCCGGCAAGGAGGGCGACAAGAGCGACGCCGACCCCAACGGCGAGGGCGGCAAACCGGGCGGGCAGCCGCCGCAGCAGAAGGGGCAGCAGGGCAAGGACGGCAAGCCGGGGCAGCAGCCGGGCGAGAGTTCGTCGATGCTCGACAAGATGAAGGACGCCTTCCAGAACATGATGAACAAGCTGAAGATGCCCAACCAGGACAGCGGGCAGCAGCAGGCGTCGAATAAGCAGGGGGCGGCGGAGAAGGGTAACGGAAATCAGCAGCAGAAGGGTGGGGGCGAGAAAGGGCAGAAGCAGGACGGGCAGAAGGGCGAGGGGCAGCCGAACGGGGAGTCGCCGGGGGATCAGGCGGGCGAGGAGGGGGAGAAGTCGGCCAACGCCAAGGGGCAGGGTGCCGACAGCAACAGCAATCAGAAGGCTCCGCCGGATGCCAAGTCCGGGGTGGGCAAGGCGGACGGCGATAAGGCGATCAAGGACGCCGAGCAGCAGCAGGCGATGGGGAAGATCAGCGAGCTGTTCGGCAAGCGGGCGCAGAACATCGCGGGCGAGGTGATGGTGGAGGTGAGCGGCGGTAAGCAGCAGCTGCGGACGCAGTACACCAAGTCCGGGGCGCAGCATGCCGAGGGCGGCGGCGAGATTCGCCGGGATGAGATTCCGCTGCAGCATCAGGAGTACGTGCAGCAGTATTTTGAAGAGGTTCGCAAGGCGGCTCCGGCGGTGAAAAAGCCTTAAGCGGGGGGGGCGAGGCCGCCAAAGTGGTAGCATCTGGTGATGCTGCGGAAGACCCCTCTCCTCCTCGCGCTGGCCGCCGTCCTGGCGGCGCAAGTGGAACAAGCCACCGTGACTGGAATTGTCACCGACGAAAGCGGCGCCGCCGTGCCTGCCGCCCGCGTGGCGATTGTGAACACCGGCACGAAGGTGCGCGCGGAGACGACCACGAACGAGACCGGCGCCTACCGGCTTCCCTACCTGCCCACCGGCCCTTATGAACTCACCGTGGAACGCGACGGCTTTGACCGCGCCCGCGTGCCGGGCATCCAACTCACGGTCGGCCTGACGGCGACCGTAAACGTTACTCTGAAGGTCGGCAATCTGCAGCAGGAGGTGACCGTCAAAGCCGAGGCCGTGCAGTTGGAACAGGAGTCGGCCGCCCTCGGCAACGTGGTGAGCGTCAAGCAGATTGTCGAACTCCCGCTGCTGGGCCGGAACCCTTACAATCTGCTGATGCTGGCGCCCGGGGTGATGCCCAAAGGGGGCGCCGGCGCCGGACCCATCATCAACGGCGGCCGGTCCAACACGAGCGAAGTCCTGCTCGATGGCGCCGAGACGCGCAACAGCACGACGAACGATATCGCCTACACCCCGCCGCTCGAAACGGTGCAGGAGTTCAAAGTCTTCACCAATGGCTTCTCGGCCGAGTATGGCCGGTCCGGCGGCGGGGTGCTGACGGTGGCCACCCGCTCCGGCACCAACGAATGGCACGGGGCGCTCTATGAGTTCCTCCGCAACGATAAGCTCAACGCCAACTCCTGGACGAGCAACCGCGTCGGCCTGCCTCGCAACGCCTTCCGCCGGAATGAGTACGGGGTAGCTCTCGGTGGACCCGTCCGCCTGCCCGGCCTTTACGATGGCCGCAATCGCACGTTTTTCTTCGTTAACTGGGAGTCGATCCCGCAGCGCTCTCCGGACAATATCCTCGCTACCGTGCCAACGGCGGCGCAGCGCGCTGGAGATTTCTCCCGCTCCCTGACGGCCGCCAACCAGTTGATTCAGGTCTTCGATCCCTATACCACCGTGCCCGATCCGGCCCGCCCCGGCCAGTTTGTGCGCGCGCAGTTTCCGGGCAACATCGTCCCGGCGTCGCGCATCGATCCGATTGCGCGGAAGACCATGGAACTGATCCCGCTACCGAACCGGGAAACGCTGGTGCAGAACTACGTTTTAAACAATTCGCGCCAGAATGATACGGGCCGGTACTTCGTCCGCGCCGACCACAACTTCAGCGAACGGCAGCGCTGGTTCTTTACGTTTGGCTCGCAGAGCAACACGCAGTTTACCCCCGGGGTGAACGTGGCTTTCCCCGGCGAAGGCGTCAACGGCGAGCAGGGCCGCATCAAGTCCGAACCCATCTACGGCGTCCTCAGCAACACGGTGACGTTCCGCCCCAATATCATCGGCCAGTTCCGGCTGAGTACGACGCGGCGAGTCGTGCAGACCGAGCCGCGCAGCGCCGGTTACGACTTCACCCAACTGGGCTTTCCCAAATCGCTCCTCGACCGCGCCACCATCCGCATTTTCCCGCGCTTTGAAATCACCGACGCCATGAATCTGGGGCCGGACCGTGCGTCCTTCTTCACGGATGCCGAGGAGAACCGGGACGCCCAGGGCCAGCTCACCTGGCTGGCCGGCAGCCACTCGCTCAAAACCGGCGGCAATTTCACGTTTCAGACGTTCAACATCTTTCGCCCGGAGCGCCCTTCCGGCTTCTACCAATTTTCCCGCGCCTTCACCCAGGGGCCGAATCCCGCCACCTCCTCCGCCACCGCCGGCAGTGGCATCGCGACCTTCCTGATGGGGTTGCCCACGGGCGGGCAGTTTTCCGAGGATCCCTCACTGGCCACTTCGCAGAAGTACTACGCCTGGTATCTGCAGGACGACTGGAAGGTCTTCCGGAAGTTGACGCTGAATCTGGGTTTCCGTTGGGAGTACCAGACGCCCTGGAACGATCGCTTCAATCAACTGGGTTACTTCGACCCCGACTTTACCGATCCGCTCACGAAGCAAAAGGGCCTGCTCCGCTTCACCGGGCGCGACGGCAATCCGCGCTACCAGACCAACCCGGATCGCAACAACTTCCAGCCGCGCGTGGGGTTGGCTTGGAGCTTCCTGCCGAAGATGGTGATGCGCGCCGGATACGGAATCTTTTTCTTCCCGGGATCGGGTGGGGTGGGCGCCGGCGCCAGCGACCTCGGCAGCGGCTTCCTGGCCCAGACGCCGGTGTTCCTGGGACCTCCCGTGGCCGCGCCGAACACCCCGCCGCCGGGCGCCTCGCTGGGGCGTTCGTTTGAAGCCGGTTTCTTCCGGGCGCCTTTTGATGGTGTTGGCTCCTCGATCGGCACGGCGTTTCGCGAATGGGTCACTCCGTACAATCAGCAGTGGAACTACAGTCTGCAGCGGGCCTTCGGCAATGGCTTCCTGATTGAAACGGCCTATACGGGCAGCCGCGGACAGCGGATCTGGATCAATCGTTCGCGGACGGCGGTTTCGCCTGAGTTTCTTTCGTTGGGCGCCGGCCTCGACGCACTCGTGCCGAACCCTTACTTTGGGATCATCACGTCGGGTGCGCTGAGTACGCAGCAGGTGCGCCGCTCGCAGATCTTGCAGCCTTTCAATCACTACACCGGCGTGAGCCGCTTCCGCGACCCGGTGGGGGATTCCGTCTATCACGCCTTCACGCTGCGGCTGGACCGCCGCTTCGAAAACGGTCTGAGCTTCCAGGTGGCCTACACGGCCGGCAAGCAGATCGATAACGTGCAGGAGCGGTTTGGCGGAAGGTCTTCGTTCATCGATCCGAACAACCTGTCGCTATCGCGCTCGATTGGGGAGTTTGACCGGCCGCAATACATCACGATCAATCACATCTACGAGCTCCCGGTTGGCCCGGGCAAGCGATTCGCCGGACGCGGCCCGGTGGCCAGCGTCGTGGGGCGGTGGCAGATCAGCGGCATCACAACGTTTGGCAAAGGCCTGCCACTCGTCATCACCGGCCCGAATAACACGCGCCTTCCCGGCGTGAGCGCCGCGGCGGTTCGTCTGCGCGATCCGGTGCTCGATGCTTCGGCGCGCACGCTCGACCGTTACTTCGACACCTCCGCTTTTCAACCGGCGCCCACCTACTCGATGGGAAACGATTCCCGCACGCAGCCCCGCCTGCGCGGCCCGGGCATCAGCACCTTTGATCTGTCGCTCAGCCGGTCGCAGATTGTGCGGGAGCGCGTCAGTATTCAGTTCCGCGCCGAGTTGTACGGGGCGTTTAACCACCCGCAGTTCAACGAGCCGGTGACGAGCGTGACCGCTACGAACTTCGGGCAGATTACGGGAGCGGGCGGGAACCGGCAGGTGCAGCTGGGTCTGCGGGTGTCGTTTTAGTCCGCTGCTCTTTTTGAAGCGCGAGCGACGAGAGGCCGCCACGGTGAGGGGGCAGGGGGGAGGGAGCGGGCCGGCTTGGGGCTTCCCGGAACCTCAGCGCACACCAAAAGTTGACCACGTCGAAAACACCCATTGCCACGTGGCACGGCACGACGAGCGTTGGTTCATCACCCCCGCCGCAGGCTCATAAGTCCTTTCCTGGGTGCGCGCGGGGGCGTTCTCATCCGCGCGGCGCGGCCGCGCGCCACGAGACCTCACTCGGCGCGGATATCGCGGAATCTGGCCCCGGCGG
>JAINDL010000129.1 GCA_019931245.1 Bryobacteraceae bacterium CoA2 C42 | reverse complement strand
CGCTCTTTTTGAACACGCGCACAACGGACTCGCTTCGGCCCGGCGGGAGGGGCGAGTTCCTCGCCCGTTGGTGCCGGGCCTGCGCGGCCTGTGCGCTTCTTAGGAACACGCGCACAACGGACTCGCTTCGGCCCGGCGCGGCCTGTGCGCTCTTCTGGAACACGCGCACAACGGACTCGCTTCGGCCCGGCGCGGCCTGTGCGCTTTGGCGGAGCGATTGGTGGAGGAGTTTGGGCCATCGGTTCGGGTGCTGTCGGCGAAGGGTTACCTGATTTATAACGAGATCCGGGAGGGTGTGGAGTGGGTGGCGCATGGGGTGGCGGGGGAGCGGGAGCAGAGGCGGGCGGTGTTGGGGGAGAGATGATTCGGTAGTTGCGGAGGGGGCAGCGGCGGGGGGCTTGGCCGCGGCGGGCGGGACGGCGGCGGATGGGGGCGGGATTTTGGTAAGGTTACGGGTTAGGGATTGGAATTGAGAGAGCGTAGAGGAGAGCGGATGCGGGCAGAGGGAGCGATTTGGGTGGCGGGGCACCGGGGGATGGTGGGGAGTGCGCTGGTGCGGCGGTTGGAGGCGGACGGGGAGCGGGTGGTGGTGGCGGGGCGGGAGGAGGTGGACCTGTGCGAGGCGGGGGCGGTGCGGCGGTTTTTGGGGCGGGGGGAGATAGGGACGATCTACCTGGCGGCGGCGCGGGTGGGTGGGATTCTGGCGAATAGCCGGTATCCGGTGGAGTTTTTGACGGAGAATTTGCAGATTGCGACGAATGTGATTGGGGCGGCGCACGAGGCGGGGGTGGAGCGGCTGCTGTTTTTGGGATCGTCGTGCATTTATCCGCGGATGGCGGCGCAGCCGATGACGGAGCGGGCGCTGTTGACGGGGCCGCTGGAGCCGACGAACGAGCCGTATGCGCTGGCGAAGATTGCGGGGATCAAGCTGTGCGAGAGCTACAACCGGGAGTATGGGCGGCAGTACCGGAGCGTGATGCCGACGAATTTGTACGGTCCTGGGGATAACTATCATCCGGAGAATAGCCACGTGATACCGGGGCTGCTGCGGCGGTTCGATGAGGCGCGGGAGCGGGGGGCGGAGGAGGTGGTGATCTGGGGGAGCGGGACGGCGCGGCGGGAGTTTTTACACGTGGACGATTTGGCGGCGGCGTGTGTGCATGTGATGGGGTTGGAGGAGGAGCGGTGGGCGGCGGCGGTGGAGCCGATGTGCAGTCATATTAATGTTGGGACGGGGGTGGACGTGACGATTGCGGAGTTGGCGGGGATGGTGGCGCGGGTGACGGGGTATAGTGGGCGGTTGGTGTATGACCGGAGTAAGCCGGACGGGACGCCGCGGAAGGTGTTGGACGTGGGGGTGATGCGGGGGTTGGGATGGGAGGCGCGGATTGGGTTGGAGGAGGGGCTGGCGGAGGCGTATGGGTGGTACCGGGCGAATGAGGGGGCGGTGCGGGGGATGTAGGGCGGGGTCATACAGGAAAATGCGGACAGAGCGGGAATACGGCTTGCAGGGAATAGGACTTTTGGCATATACATAATAAGGAAGAAGGGCGTTGTGAGGAGAACCATGAACAGAGTGATATTGGGAGTGCTGATTGGGGGAGTGGTGGGATTGGCGGCGGAGCTTGGGGGAATGGCGGTGCCGGTGTCGGGATTGAGTGTGAACGGGGCGGCGGTGCCGGCGACGGGAGCGAAGAGTTGGCCGGTGCGTGAAGGGGATGAGTTACGGACGGCGGGAGCGCCGACGGTATTGACGCTGCGGGACGGATCGAAGGTGGTGTTGGGGGCGCACAGTGTGGTGCGTCTGGACGGGGCGTCTGGTGGTGGGGGGAGGTTGCGGCTGGTGAGCGGGGGGATGCGGTATACGATGTCGAGCGAGGCGCGGACGCAGTTGATGGTGGACGGGAAGGAGTTGCCGGCGGCGCCGGGTTCGACGGGGACGGTGGGTCAGATGCCGGCGCAGTCGCTATCGACGCCGGTAACGCCGATGTTGACGCCGTCGACGGTGTCGCGGGAAAGGAAACGGACGTAACGGACGGTTACGGGAGAGGTTTCGGGACCCGGGGCGGAGACGCTTGCGGGTCCTTTTGATTTTGTGCCGAGGGTATTTGAGGGCTTGCCGGTGAACGTCCTGTTCCCGACCTGAGGGAGGTGAAGTGATGGTGAAGCGCAAGGGCGTCGTCGCGAGGCGGGGTTTGACAGAAGCGTGGAGATACGGTGCCGGCCGAGCGAGCAATTGATCGCGAAGTCTGTATTGATGAAGGGCACTGGTTGTCGATCGGGCGGTTGGGTGCTGCGGGCGGCATAGTACTCACGGCAGTGAGGGAGGCCGGAGGGGCCCCCCGGTACGGGGTTGAAGGGAGCGGCAAGCAGGCAGAGCGACTCAAGAGCGACGAGCGGCAGAATAACCGGCCAAGGAAGGGGGCGTTGTGCGAGGAGTCTTGGGGGGAAGCCCCGCAGGAGCTCGTTCCAGGGGCAGAATGGCTAGTGGCGCAGCAGGGGTCGGAAAGCCCAGCGAAAGACGAGCAGTTGATCGAGGAGGCCGGCGAGCGGGGAAACTGCAAGCCGGCATTGGCGGGCGTCGAGGCCAACCAAGGAAGTGCCGGTGTGGGCCGGATGACGGTCCAGCGGTTGCGGGAGTTTCTGAAGCAGCGCTGGCGCGCGGTCCGGGAAGAGTTGTTGCGTGGAACGGATAAGCCGCAGCAGGGAGGGGGGCGCACGGTGGGCATTCCGAGGGAGTTGGATCGATTCCTCCAGCCGGCGGTCATGCAGAGTCTCCAACGGAAGTGGGCTGGGAGGATTTCCGAACCCAGCAACGGGCTTCGTCCCGGGCGGATGGCTCACCAAGCGGTAGAATCGGCGCAGAGATATCTGGCCGAAGGCTACCGCTGGGTGGTGGGCTTGGAGTTGGAGAAATTCTTGGGCCGAGTCAACCACGACAAACTGAGGGGGAGGATCGCCCAACGGATGAGCGATCCGCGAAGGCGGAGGCGCATTCGGACTTTTCTTACGGCTGGTGGGAGGGAAGACGGATTCGTGAGATCGGTGGATGAGGGGAAGCCGCCAGGAGGTCCATTCTGTTCCCAGCTATCCAAGCTTGTGCCCGAGGAAGGGGACGGGGAGGGGGAGCGGCGTGGACTTCGGTTTGCGGGGTATGCGGACGACTGTACGTTTTCCATCCGCAGCCGTCGGTCCGGAGGGCGGTTGATGGCAAGCGCAACGCACTTACTCGTGGTCAAGCTCGAACTTAGGGTAACCCAGCGGAAGAGCGCGGCGGCGCGACCATGGGAGCGGGAGTTTGGGGGGGGGCGTTTTACGGGGCATCGGCAACCCAAGCGGCGGATTGCGAGGCAGGGGTTGGTCCGATTCAAGGGACGAATCCGGGAACTGAGGAGCCGGAGCCGAGGGGCGAGGATTGTACCGATGGCCGAGGCGTTCCGGTGTGAGGCGCCATCGGAGTTGCGAGGTCTTGAGGATTGGACCAGACGTCTGGCGGGGAGAGGGGGTCGAGCTTGCCGCGTAAAGGGTAGGCAGTTCTCACGGCCCGTGGCGGCTGGCCAACTCACCGGCTCTTGCGTTGGGGCTGTCGAATGCGTACATCGACTCGCTCGGGGTTCCGAGCTGAACAGGCGGGCAGTCGCTTGACCGGCCGAACCGCCGGGTGCGGGCCTGCTTGTCAGGTGGTGTGGGAGGGGCGGACCCGCGCGGCTTCCCCGAATTTCGATTTGGGGGGAGCGAGCAGATGGTATTAAGTTGGCTGGCGTGGGGCGTACTGGGTACGGCGTTGTGGGGAATGACGCTGGCGCAGGTGGATTTGACGGTGGCGAAGTCGGGCTGGGGGGTGATGGGGGTTGGGCTTGCGGGGGTATTGGTGTATTTGCGGCGGGAGTTGCATCCGGGGGGATGGTGGGGATTGGGTATGGCGGCGTGTTTTTGGGGTGTGGGGGTATGGCAGTGGTGGAGTGGTGTGACGCGAACGCCGCTGCGGACGGGTGAAGCGGTGATGGAGTTGGGAGGGTGTGTGGTGGTGTTTGGGGTGGTGCGGGAGTTGGTGTGGAGTTTTCGGGGGCGGCTGTGGTGGGTGGCGGCGCCGGTGTTGGGGATCGGGTCATTGGAGGCGGGATTGGGTTTGGTGCAGTGGTGGTTGCAGCGAGGCATGGGGCAAAGTCCGATGGCGGTGGGGAGTTATGGTTCGCGGAATGCGTATGCGGGATTGTTGGAGATGACGCTGCCGTTGGCGGTGTGTGCGGGTATGTGGGTGTGGGGCCGGGAGCGGGAGAGGGGGGTGAAGACGAGTTTGGGGGCGAGTGGATTGTTTGGGATGGGTGCGGCGATGTTGGTGGGGACGGTGGTGAGTTTGAGCCGGATGGGGTTTTTAGCGGCGTTGAGCGGGATGGTGGCGACGGGTGTGCTGGCGGCGGGGGGGCGGGGGGGGAGGCGAGTATGGCCTGCGGTGTTGGTGGTGGTTTTGGGTGTGGCGGCGTTTGTGTTTTTGCCGACGGATGAGTGGATTGCGCGGTTTGCGGGATTGGCGGTGACGGAGGATATTAGCGCGGATACGCGGGTGCAGATATGGAAGGAGACGCTGCCTGCGATTGTGCATTATGGATGGAAGGGATGTGGATTGGGGGGGTATCAGAGTTGTTTTTATGGTTTTCAGCGTGTGGCGCCGGATCATGTGGTGAATTATGCGCATAACGATTATTTGCAGGTGTTGATGGAGATGGGTTGGTTGGGTTTTGTTTTGGGGGTGTTATTGGTGGGCCGAGTGGTGTGGCGGTTGTGGTGGGTGACGCAGCGGAGTGAGGGGGAGGGTTGGTATTTGGGTTTGGGTTGCGCGGGGGCGCTGGCGGCGTTGTGTCTGCATTCGCTGGTGGATTTTAACTTGTATTTTCCGGCGAATGCGATGGTGGCGGCGTGGGTGATGGGGATAGGGGAGGGTTTGCCGGGGGTGGTGCGATGGGAGTTGGGTAGGTTGGGGAAGGTGGTGGGGTAGGAGGTGGGGTATACTGCGCGTATGCAGACAACGGTGTATGACGCGGTGGTGGTGGGTAGCGGGGCGACGGGGGGGTGGGCGGCGAAGCGATTGACGGAGGCGGGGTTGCGGGTGGCGATGGTGGAGGCGGGGGGGAAGGTGACGCCGCGGGAGTTTACCGAGCATAATCGTCCGGGGCAATATCCTTACTTAGGGATGTCGCCGAAGGTGTTGGAGGACCGGCCGATTCAGGGATTGTGTTATGCGTGCCGGGAGGGGAATCATAAGTGGTTTGTGAGTGACAAAGAGAACCCGTATGTGCAGGATAAGCCGTTCAACTGGATCCGGATGCGGGTGTTGGGAGGGCGGAGCCTGAGCTGGGGCCGGCAGAGTTACCGGATGTCGAAGCTGGACCTGACGGGGAAGAGCCACGATGGTTACGGGGATGACTGGCCGGTGAGTTACGAAGAGCTGGTCCCTTACTACGAGTTAGTGGAGAGGTATGTGGGGATCTCGGGGCAGGCGGAGGGGTTGGAACAGCTGCCGGACGGGATATTTCAGCCGCCGATGGAGTTGACGTGCGGGGAGGCGATCCTGCGGGATGCGATGAAGAAGCATTTTGGGCGGACGTTGACGATTGGGCGGACGGCGATATTGACGAAGGCGCAAAACGGCCGGCAGGCGTGCCATTACTGTGGGCCTTGCGAGCAGGGATGTTCGACGTTTTCGTACTTTTCGAGTCCGTTTACGACGGTGGCGGATGCGCAGAAGACGGGGCGTTTGACGCTATTGACGGATGCGGTGGCGGCGCGAGTAATGACGAAGGAGGGCAAGGCGGAGCGGTTGCAGTATGTGGACCGGTATACGCGGGAGGTGAAGGAGGTCCGGGGGAAGGTGTTTGTGTTGTGTGCGTCGACGCTGGAGTCGACGCGGTTGTTGATGAATTCGGGGATATGCGGGGATAATGAGGCGTTGGGGAAGAACCTGATGGACCATATCTATCAGGGCGGGGCGGCGGGGGTGATGCCGCAGGTGGAGGCCAAGCCGTGGGCGGGGATGCCGCGGCGGCCGAACGGGGTGTATGTGCCGCGGTTCCGGAACCTAAAAGAGCGGGAGACGAAGGGGTTTATCCGGGGTTACGGGTATCAGGGGGGGAGTTCGCCGGCGTTTAACTTTGGGGCGCCGGGATTTGGGAAGGAGTATAAAGAAGCGGTGCGGCAGGGGGTATTCGGGATCAGTATCAACTTATGGGGGGAGTGTCTGGCGCGGGCGGAGAATCACGTTTCGATTGATAAGAACCGGGTGGATGCGTGGGGGATTCCGGTGTTGAAGATATCGGCCGAGTGGGGGGAGAACGAGAAGAAGTTATGGCACGACGGGCGGGAGCAGGCGGCGGAGATGTTAGAGGCGGCGGGGGCGAAGAATGTGCGGATGACGGGGCAGTATTCGGTACCGGGGTTCTGTATTCATGAGACGGGGACGGCGCGGATGGGGACGGATAAGAAGAAGAGTGTACTAAACAAGTGGTGTCAGGCGCATGAGGTGAATAACCTATTTGTGACGGACGGGGCGGCGTGGGTGAGTTCGGGTTGTCAGAATCCGACGCTGACGATGATGGCGTTGACGGTGCGGGCTTGTGATTACATAGTGCGGGAGATGGGGAAGGCATGAGAGAGATAGCGGCAGATCAGTTTGCGTTTGGTTGTCACCGGTTTGGCTTTGGTCCGGCGCCGGGGGGTGGGGCGGTGGATACGGAGCGGCATGTGGCGCCGATGGTGAAGGCGGCGCTGGAGTTAGGGATCCGGACGTTTGATTCGGCGGTGTTGTACCGGGCGACGCTGCAGTTGGGGCGGGCGCTGGAGATCTTGGGGGTGAGGCCGGAGGAGATCCGGTTTCAGACGAAGTGTCTGCGGTACCTGGGGTTGGCGGGGGACGGGGCGACGGAGCATCAGCCGGAGGCCTTGTTGACGGGCATACCGGCGCGGTATCAGGGTTTGACGGACCGGTGGGATGGGAGCGAGGCTGGGGTGGAGTCGCAGATTTGCCGGGAGCGGATTGAGTTAGGGGGAGGGAAGTTATACGGGGTGGCGTTGCATGATGGGCCGGATAAGGAGCAGCAGGCGGGGTTGGATTGGGAGGCGGATATACGGCCGGCGGTGCGGATGTTACGGCGGGCGAAGCGGCAGGGATTTGTGGAGCGGATTGGTTTGGGGGTGAAAGTTCCGGGGTTTGTGGGGCGGTTTGTGAAGGAGGAGCCGGGGGTATTGGATTATGCCGGGGTGACGTTTTGTCCGGCGATTCTGCACGAGATGATGGGAGTGTTTGCGGAGGCGGAGCGGGAGAAGTATGAGGTGACGCTGATGGGGATCAACTATGGGCAGGCGTTTACGCTGACGGAGGATCCGGCGGGGGCGGCGCCGTTTTTGTATAACTATGCGGTGGCGAGCGGAGCGGAGCGGGAGTTGATGAGCCGGTTTTACCGGGCTTGCGGGTCGACGCCGTTGTTGCATTTGGCGGCGGCGGTGGCGGGGTTGTTGGTGCTTAACTTTCCTGGGGTGGTGACGCAGATTGTGACGTCGACGATGACGCCGGGGCGGTTGGCGGAGACGGTGCGGTTGGTACGGGAGGCGGAGGTGCCGGCGCCGGTGTGGGCGGAGTTGAAGGCGATGGAGTTGATTCCGCGGGAGTTTCCGGTGCGTTAGGGGCGTTCTTGGTGGCGGAGAATGCGTCTGCGGCGGACGGTGTTGGGTTGGCCGAGAGTGTAAAGGGAGTCTGTGTAAACGTTTTCTCCGACAATGAAAAAGGAGAAGCGACGGCGATCAAGCCGGAAGTATTGGATGGGTTGTTGAAAAGGGTGAAGACCCAGCAGGACCTGATGGGTCCGAACGGTCTGTTGCAGGGGCTGACCAAGGGTCTTGTGGAACAGATATTGGAGGGGGAACTGACCCACCATCTTGGGTACGAGAAGAGTGATCCGGTCGGCTAAGGGCACCGGGAATTCGCGCAACGGCAAGACCCGGAAGGCACTGAAAAGCGAACTGGGCGAGTTGGAGGTTGCCGTGCCGCGGGATGGGTCGGGGACCTTCGAGCCCCAGTTGGTCCGCAAACAGCAACGCCGCTGGGATGGTCTTGACGAGAAGATAATTGCCTTATCAGCGCGCGGCATGATAGGGCGCGATATCCAGGCACAGTTGCAGGAACTGTACGGCGTCGAACTCAGCCCGGGATTGATTTCGGAGGTCACGGATGCCGTTCTGGAGTGTCCCTTCGGCAAGCCTGCGTGACAACGAGCGGGTGCGATAGCTAGGTTTAAAGAGTCGCGAGTAGGCGACCGGAGATGAACCGAAAAGGGAGGAAGCCGGTAGCGGCGCCCATCGTGCAAATGCAGCGCGAACTAGAGGAGTATCGCCGTTCGCGGCCCAGGCTGGCAAAGCTGCCGGAGTCGATCTGGGAGGCGGCAACGGCACTGGCACGCCAGCATGGTCTCTACGCCGTGACGCAGGCACTGCGGCTGGACTATATGGGATTGAAGAAGCGTCTTGGCGACGTGCCCAGCCAGCGCCCAGCTAACTCCAAACCGGTTTTCGTCGAACTCATCGCACCACCGCCGCCGACGCAACCGGAAAAGTGCCTGATCGAATTCGAATCCACCCGCGGCGACAAGATGCGCATCCATTGGCCAGCCAGCACCGCTCCGGATTGGACCGCGTTACTGCGCGCCTGGCGCGGTACGGAACAGTGATTCAGATCACGGCGCAGATGCGTGTGCTGGTCGCCGTCGAGCCCGTCGACGGACGAAAGGGTATCGACGGCCTAACCCCAATACTGTTCACTTAGTACATTTCTGTGCTATTCTGTTTAGGGCGGGAGGCCCCAGG
>JAINDL010000114.1 GCA_019931245.1 Bryobacteraceae bacterium CoA2 C42 | reverse complement strand
GCATCCGACACCGCCGTCCAGCCAAAATCCGTCGCATTCGACGCCACCCCCACCGTCCCGCCCACTCGCCCCGCCGCCCCGACCGCGTCACTTGCCAGCGACAGAGTCACACTACCCGTCACCCCGCCCTGCGTCACCGTGAACGTCTGCCCCCCAATCGTCAACCGCCCCGTCCGACTGGCCACCGCAGTCCCGTTCGCCGCCACGCTGTACGTCACCGTCCCACTCCCCGTACCCGCCGCCCCCGCCGTCACCGTCAGCCACGCCGCATCCGACACCGCCGTCCAGCCAAAATCCGTCGCATTCGACGCCACCCCCACCGTCCCGCCCACTCGCCCCGCCGCCCCAACTGCGTCACTTGCCGCCGACAGAGTCACACTACCTGTCAACCCGCTCTGCGTCACGGTATGCGTCTTGCCTCCAATCGTCAGCGTCCCCGTCCGGCCCGCCACACTCGCGAGCGGCGCACAGTCATAGGTCACCGATCCCGGACCCACCCCCGATGCACCCGACGTAATCGTCAACCACCCGGCATTCGAAACCGCTGTCCACGCAATCCACGGCTCCGCATTTACAAGCACCACCTGCCCCGTCGCCCCGGGCCCCGGCGGCAGGTTCGTCGCCGGCGCCAGCGAGGCAGCCTCCCACCGGAATCCGTACACCGCCCCGGAGTCCACTACCCCGTCATTGCTCTGCGTCCCCGGCTGGCACGTCGCATCAGACAACGCGCATCCCCCCGTTCCCAGCGGCGCGTTTGCTCCTGTCGCATCGCTATCCTCCCCCCAGGCCCCGGCCACCAGAGTCCCCCCCGAAATCGCCACCACCCGCACCCGGTCCCCCATGCCCGTATTCGACGCCTTCCCATAAACCTGCTGCGCCCAACTCCCGGCGCTCCGCACAAACACATAAAACGCCCCCGCCCTCCACAGTGCGTTGTTGCTCTGCGTCCCGGCCTGGCACCCCGCGTCCCCTTCCGCGCACCCTCCCGTTCCGAGCGTGGCATTCACCCCCGTCGCATCGCTCCGCTCGTACCGCGCCGGCACGGCCACCGTATCCCCGTCAATCGCCACCGAGTAGCCGAAATTGTCTCCCGCCCCCGTATTCGACGCCTTCAGGTACGCTTGCTGGCTCCAACTCCCTCCGCTCCGCACAAACACATAGGCCGCTCCAGCGTCGGTAGCACTATTGTCACCCTGTGTGCCGTTCACCCCGGTCGCGTTGCTGTCCTCCCAGGGTGCTCCCACCACCACCGTGTCCCCGAAGATCGCCACCCAATTGCCGAAAACATCCCCCGCCTCCGTATTCGACGCCTTCAGATACGCCTGCTGGAGCCACGTCCCGCCACTGCGCACGAACACATACGCCGCCCCCGCCGCAGACCGGGAGTCATCGCTCTCGTTCCCGTTCACCCCGGTGGCGCTGCTGCTCTCCGCGTACGCTCCCACCACGATCGTATCCCCCGCGATCGCCAACGCATACCCGAACAAATCACCGCCCCCGGTGTTCGACGCCTTCAGATAAGCCTGCTGCGACCACATGCTCCCGCTCCGCACAAAAACATATGCCGCTCCGGACCCCGGAGCGCACTCGTTGTCCTGGTACCCGTCCACCCCCGTCGCCGTACTCGCCTCTATCGGCGCCCCCACCACCACCGTATCCCCACTCAGGCCCACCGTCGCACCAAATTGATCAGACGCGCCCGGATTCGATGCCTTCAAATACGCCTGCTGGCTCCACGTCGACCCCGTCCGGACATACACATAGGCCGCCCCGGCCCAGGAACTCGCATTACTGCTCTGCGTCCCGGGCTGACACCCCGCATCTCCCTCCGCGCATCCACCCGTCCCCGCCGGGGCGTTCACCCCCACAGCATCACTGTCCTCCCCGGACGCCCCCACCACCACCGTATCCCCGCTGATGGCAACCGAGGTCCCGAATCGATCACCGCCCCCGGTGTTCGACGCCTTCAAATACGCCTGCTGACTCCAACTCCCCCCGCTGCGCACAAAAACATACACCGCACCGGCATTCGGCGCTGAATTATTGCTCTGGTCCCCGTTCACCCCGGTCGCGCCGCTCGCCTCCTGGTCCGCCGAAACCACCAGCGTATCCCCCGCCAGCGCCACCGCACTCCCAAAGTGGTCCCCTGCTCCAGTATTTGACGCCTTTAGAAAAGCATGTTGCACGAGCGGATCCACCGTAATCGGATACGCCGCCACCCCGTCCTCCACCACAATCTCCACCATCTTTCCCGCTGCCGCCATCCGCGCCCCCAGCCGCCGCCCCCGGGCGTCTTTCACCATCAGCTTCCGGTAGCGCAGCGCCCCCGCCCCAGCCGCCGTGCGGTAGACAATCCCCTCCTCCCCCGGCGCCTCTCCCGCCACCAACTCCCCCCGCTGTCGCAGCCTCATCCGGAGCGGACCACCCGCCCCCGCCGGCCGCTGCATCACGGTAAACCCGTGCTCCAGCCCCTCGGCGCCGTTCACGAACCACTCCCTGATCCCCTCGCGTTGGTATTCGAGCCGGTTCCCCTCCCGCACCACCCGCGCCCCGCCGCCCGCCCGTTCCTCCTGCCCCGCCCGCCCCCAACTCTCCAGTTCCAGCCCCCAACTCCAGGCCCCACCGTCCGGCTGCACCGCCACCCCCCGGCCATCAAACCGCGCCAGCAAACCCTGAGAATGCGACCGCGCCCGGAATCCACCCGCCCCATCCGGAAACATCCCGTGCCGGTGCCGTTCGTACTCGTCCCGAATCTGCACCCAGTCGGCCAGGCTCAATCCCCCCGGTAGCTGGGTCGCGCCCGCCGCCGCACCCCCCTGCCGCAGCATCGGCCTCCCCCCGGCCACCGCCGGCCAAAAGAACACCACTACGCAAAGCAAAGAGGAAAAGAGACGGAGATACATGAGCCAGGATGGATTGGAAGAAAATGGAGACGGACGAAGGAAGAAGAGAGGCAAGCCAGCCCGGCGCAAGAAGGCGCCCAACTGGCTCATCGGAGAATTACACTGCGCCCGCCCGGACCGAAGCAGGGGGCACTACTGCAACGCTATCAGGTTGCGAGCTTGCTTCCCAGAGTACTCGCCTAGGAATGTTGCCTAGGATTATTCATGCCGCGGAACCCTACAGCTCCACCAGCCGTAGCCCCCGGTACCGACGAAAGTCTCGATCGAAGGTCACCAATCCCGCCCCCTGCTCAATCGCCAGCGCCGCCAGATAAGCATCCGACCACCCCCGCCCGCGGGTACCGCTATCCTCCGCCACTCGCTCGAGCACCTTCCAGAATCGTCGCCCCGGAGAAGGCACCACCACCTGCGGATTCCCGAGCCACCCGTCAATCAACTCTGCTGCCTCCCCCAGCCGCAGCGGCCGCTGCATGATACCCGGCGACGTGGTAATCCGCAGGAAGGCCAAAAACGAGTGCCATGGAATGCCAATCAGCTCCTCCGCCCCCAGTGCCGCCTCCATCCACTGCCAGCTCGCCGTATGGTGCTCCGCGTCGGCGTTATGCAGATACACCAGCACGTTGGCATCAAGAATCGTCATCCCTCCCGCCCAGCCGCCTGCTCCTCCCAGGCATCCAGGTCCGACACCCGCAACGGAAAGGGCAACCGGCACTCTCCCATCGAAAACGTCCTCCGTGGCATCTCTAACCGCTGGCCTCCCACCTCCCGCGCCAATCCGTACCGCAAGAGATCATTCAGCTTGACGCGAAACGGCACGTCCTCCTCCCGCGCCCTCTCCCGCACCCGCTCCAGCACATCTTCGTCGAGGACGATCGTCGTTCTGATGCCCATGATGCTTGATTGTAGCATCAGTGATGCTAACGTCTCCCTGCTTCAATCCTTCTTCACCGCCAGCTACCATAAAGGAGCGGACCATGACCTCCTCCCCTTCCTCCTACGACGACCTCCAACTCCGCATCAAAACCATCCTCCCGGCCACCTACCGCGACTGCTACGAATCCGTCCAACCCGTCTCCATGGGCTCCGCCGGCCTCAAGTTCACCCCCGACGGCCAGGTCGCCTGGAACGAAATCTGGACCACCTTCTGCGACCTCGCCATGGCCGGCGGCCCCCCGCACAAAGGCAAACTCCTCCTCCCTGCCACCCCCGCCGCCATCGCCGCCGACCCCGCCCGCCACCAGCAGGTCCTCGCCGAAATCTGCCGCGGCGTCGCCCTCGTCGCCGAACTCCCCGTCCAGCCCTCCCCCCATCCCGGCTGGGTCCGGATCGAGTGCCCCGACTCCGTCATGGCCGGCTGGCTCCTCCGCGCCATCACGATGGAGAATGTAGCCGTCCGCGCCCACGGCGCCCTGCTCGAACTCCCCGCCGGCCCCGCTTACCGTCTCGAGAAGGAGATCAAAAACGTCATCACCGTCATTGCCAAAACCACCCACTACTGGGTCGAGCACATGTGGCCCGCCCAGGAACGCGCCATCGGCGAACTTTTCGCCGCCCTCGAACCCAACTTCCCCCTCATAACCCCCGACCCCAACGCCCCCGCCCTGCCCCCCACCGGCCTCGAGCAGACCACCGGCCTCGCCCTCGCCCCAACGCTCTACGAAGGCTGGCTCGGCCTCGCCTGCCCCACCGTCGCCGCCGCCGTCTGGCTCATCCGCGCCCTCGTCGCCTCCAACGTCCTCGCCCGCCGCGAGGAGACCACCCTCTACGTCCCCCTGAATCCCACCACCGACCCCGCCGCCCGACGCCTCACCGCCCTCCTCGCCGAACTCTGCGCCTTCGCCCGCGAGCACCAGGTGCTCTAGCCATCCCTACTCCCCGTACGCCGGCTCCCACTCCGGCTCCCCCCGTTCCACCCGGTCCTCCCGCTCCCACGCCTTCTCCTCCGCCTGCCTCCGCTCCCGCTCCTCCCGCTCTTCTTTCCCATCGCTCATGCCTCCAGTGTAGGCCAACCGCCCCCCTTCATCACAAACACCCCCGTTCGGCCACCATCCACCGCAAATTAAAAGTCGCCCGTTATCTCCACCCGTCACAAAATTCGCGCCGCCTGCATCTCCCCAGCACAGATCAAAATATTTCACGAGAAAAAGATCTTCTTGTCTTGTATTATTTCTCGGATCATCTTATCCTATTTCCAGGAGGCTTCATGTTCCTGATCTCGATGATCATCTGGGCCACTGCACTACTCGGTGCCGTGATGACCGTTTGGGCCCTCTCCTGGGCCGTCAAAAGGGGCGAATTCCGCAATCCGCGCCAAGGCGCAGCGTCCATCTTCGACGCCGAAGAGCCCATCGGCCGCCAAACCGACTTCTTCCCGTCCATCCGTCCAGGAGCTCGCTCGTGACCCACGTCCCCGAAGGCCCCGCCGAATCCCGGCTCGAACAAATCTCCCGTATCGTCATCGACGCCTCCTCCCGCGTCCCCGTCCTGCTCTGGTTTACCAGTTCCGTCATCTGGCTCCTGTTCGGCTCCCTCGCCGCCATGATCAGCTCCCTCAAGCTGCATCATCCCGATTTCCTCGGCGGCATCGAATGGCTGACCTTCGGCCGCATCCGGCCCGTCCATCTCGACATCGTCTTCTTCGGCTGGAGTTGCATGGCCGCCATCGGCGCCCTTCTCTGGCTCCAGGCCCGCCTCTGCCACGTGCGGCTGCCTTGGCCGGTGCTCCTCAGCGGCCTCGCCATGGTCTGGAATGTCGGCGTCGTCGTCGGCTCGGTTGCCGTGCTCGCCGGCCACGGCTCAAGCATCGAGTACCTGGAGTTCCCAGCCTACTGCGCCCCGTTCTTCGCCATTCCCGCCCTCGGCGTTCTGGCGGCGAACGTCAAAATGTATCTCACCAAAAGCAGCGAGCATACTTACGTCTCCCAGTGGTACCTTCTCGCCGCCACCGTCTGGCTCCCGATTCTCTACGTCACGGCGATGTTATGTACCTACTTCGGCCTCGTGCAGGGAGTCTCGCAAGCCATCACCAACTGGTGGTTCGGCCACAACGCCCTCGGCCTCTGGGTAACTCCCATCGCCGTCGCCACGGCCTACTATCTGATTCCCAAAGTCACCGGCCGCCCCGTTCACAGCTATCACCTGTCGCTTCTGGGCTTCTGGACGCTGGCCATCTTCTACAACTGGGCCGGAACCCACCACCTCACCGGCGGCCCCCTCCCCGCCTGGACCATCACCGTCGGCGTCGTCGGCTCCATGATGATGTTTATCCCCGTCATCACCGTCGCCATCAACCACCACATGACCATGCGCGGCGTCTTCTCCATGCTCAAAACGAGCCCCACCCTCCGCTTCACCGTCTTCGGCTCATTCATGTATACGGTGGCCAGCTTCCAGGGCTCCCTCGAAGCCCTCCGCAGTCACCAGGAAATCACCCACTTCACGCAATACACCATCGGCCACGCCCACCTGGGTCTCTATGGCTTCTTCTCCATGATCATGTTCGGCGCCATGTACTACATCTTCCCGCGCATCACCAATAACGAATGGTCCTCGGCCCGTCTCATCAAGGTGCATTTCTGGGGCTCCGCCCTCGGCATCCTCTCCTACGGCATCGGCCTCTGCTGGGCGGGATGGTGGCAGGGAACGATGATGAACAATCCGTCCATTCCCTTCCTGCAGATCGTCGAGTACATCAAACCCTATCTGATTCTCCGCAGTATCTCCGGCGCGGGAATGACGATCGCGCACCTCGCCTTCGCTCTCTCCGTCTGGCGCATCCTCTCCCGCCACCACTTCGTCATGAGCGGTCCAACATTGTTTACCACACAGCGCCCGCCCTGGCGAGAGTTCGTCAACGAACAGAATCAACGCGAGGAGATTGCCCAATGAACCGGACCTTTCTCGTCATTGTCGGGGTGTTTCTCACCATCGCCTTTTCCCTCAGTGGATTGGTCCTCATCCCGAACTGGCAGTTCCAGGAGCACCAACCGGTCCGCAACGCGCGCGATGGCAGCCAGTATCCGGCTCCCTACTACGGTCTGGCCCTGCAAGGCCGCGATGTCTACGTCGACCAGGGTTGCGCTTACTGCCACACGCAACAGGTTCGCCCGAAAGGCTACGGCGCCGATATCCGCCGCAACTGGGGCAACCGCCGTACCGTCGCCCGCGACTACATGTATGAATATCCCATCCTGCTTGGCACCATGCGCACCGGCCCCGACCTTGCCAACATCGGCGCCCGGCAACCCGCCCGCGACTGGCACTACCTGCACCTCTATAATCCCCAGATCACCTCGGCCGGCTCGGTCATGCCCCGCTACCCGTACCTGTTCCGCACCATCAAGGCCGGGGAGATGGTCCCCGCCGGCGCGATCCCCCTACCGGCGGCCTTTCAAAGTGAGGGCACGCACATTCTGCCCACCGCCCGCGGCGAACAACTGGTGGAGTATTTGCGCGCCCAAAACAGAACCTTCCCCCTTCCGGAGGCAAAACAACCATGAGCGCTCCCCATTCTGACCATCTCCCCGACCGCATCCTCCAGATGCACGAACAAGCAGTTCGCGAGATGGTGGAGCCGCGGGACGGCATCTCCCCCACCCCGGTCACCTTCTTACTGCTCTGCTTCTTCTTCACCGCTTGGGGCGGTTACTACATAGCCGACAATCCCGGCGCGTGGTCCGGCATGGAGTACAACGAAAAACCGGCCACCGCCTCGACCGGTCCCGCCGTCGCCATCGATCCGATGGTGATGGGGAAAGAGATCTTCGGCGCCTGCACCCAGTGCCATCAGGCCGACGGAAAAGGCGTCGCCGCCACCTATCCCCCGCTGGTGGCGAGCGAATACGTCACCGGCGACGAACGCCGCCTCGCCGCGATTCTCCTGAACGGCATCAACGGGCCGTTCCTCGTCAACGGCGCAACGTATGCGAGCGAGATGCCCAAGTGGCGAGACTATTTCCAGGATGACGAACTTGCAGCCGTCATGACCTACATCCGCAACTCCTGGGGCAATAAAGCGCCCCCGGTTAGCAAGGACACCGTAGCCAAAGTCCGTGCCGAACTCGCCGCCCAGCCCAACCCTTGGACGGCCGCCAGCCTGGCGGAGTTTTCCGCCGCCGCCGCAAAAGTAAAAGGAGAGTCCAAATGAACTTACCCATTCTGCCCGAAACGCCAAAGACGCCGTGTAAGAACTGCTGTGGCGGCAGCTGCAAAAAGCAGACCCCCGCAAAAGCCAAATAACCTATGGGCCCGGCAACGCCAGCTTGCGCTTGTTTTGAACCCCGCGGCGGATCGGGCGCGTGGTGGCGTTTAGGGTCGGCGGCGTTTCTGGCCGTCAATGCCATGGTGTTGGGCCTCGCGGTGAATGGATCGGAGGTCACCGCCAGCGAGCGGTTTGCGCTCGAAAGCGCAACCGGGCTGATCTCGCTCGGCATTGCGGTCTTGCTGGGCGGTGAGTTGGTCGCGGCAGCCTGGCGCGCCCGGGGGCTAAGCCTCGAACTGCTCTTCCTGTCCGGAATCGCCGCGAGCTTCACGGCCAGCCTCCTTTCTCTGTTTCACGGCATGAGCGGGACCTACTTCGATGTGGCCGGCCTGTTGCTCCTGGTCTATTCGCTGGGGCGGGAAGTGGGGCGCTATGGGCAGCAGCGGGTTCTCTCGGAACTGACTGTATCCAGCCACCGCTCCGGCCTACAAAAAGGCGACACCGTACAGGTGCTGCCGGGACAGCCGATACCGGTCGACGGCGTCATCCTGCGCGGCGCCGCCCTGGTGCAGGACGCGAATCTGACCGGCGAATCCTTCGCCCGGCCCCTGCAGCAGGGCGACCGGGTGCGGGCGGGGGCGTTTCCCCTCGATGCCTCGCTTTGGATTGAGGCCACGGCCACCGCGGCCGATAGCGAGATCGAAAAAGTACGGGCGCTGATGCTCGAAAGGTTGGCGCAACCGGGGCCAACGCTCGCCCTCGCGCAGCGGGCGCTCACTTGGTTTATCCCCACCGTGACGGTCGCCGCCCTCGGAACCCTCCTCTGGCACTGGCAGGCCAATCCCTGGCCGGTAGCGCTCTCCCATGCGATGTCGGTCTTGGTGATTGCGTGTCCTTGCGCGTTGGGGTTTGCCGCGCCGTTAACCGGCTGGAGCGCCATGGCGCGTCTCCGGCAGATTGGAATCGTGTGCCGGTCCGGCGAGGCGCTCGAGCGGCTCGCCGACGTCGACACCGTCGTCTTCGACAAAACCGGAACGCTCTCGGCCCCCGAGACCTACGCGGTGACGATGGAGATCGACCCCGGTTGGGACGGCGGCCGGGATCGGCTGCTCCGGCTCCTTTCGACCGCCGAGCGGGCCAGCGCCCATCCGATTGCGCGGGCGATGGCGCCGCTTTGGGCACAGGCGGCGCCGCTGGCCGAAAACGGTGCGCCGGCCGCGTTGGAGTCGATCCGCCTGCTGCCCGGGCGCGGGTTATCAGCGGTGGTGATCGACGGCGGCAAGCCGTTCCTCGTCGAAGTGACGCTGCGGGCGGATTCGACCCGCCATGCGCTCGCGGTGCGGGTCGATGGCGAGGCGGCGGCCACAGTCTATTTGGACGAAAGCTTGCGGCCGGCGCTCGACGAGACGCTGGACGGGCTGACGGCGGACCGTCTGCAGCTGGTGCTGGCCACCGGCGACGGGGCGGCGCGGGCGGCGGTGATTCCGATTCCGGATCAGCACTCCCGACAGACGCCCCAGCAGAAGTTGGCGCTGGTGGACCGGTTGAACGCCGCGGGGCATCGGGTCTTGTTCTTGGGTGACGGGCTGAACGACGGGCCGGCGATGGCGGCGAGCCATGTCGGCATGACACTGGCGACGGCGTCCCCGGCGATTCTGGAGGTAGCGAGTCTCCTGAACCAAAGCGGGGATTGGCGGGCGCTGCCGGTGACGCTGCGGATTGCGCGGCAGGCGGTGGGGGCTTTGCGGCGGAACATTGCGGTGGCCTTGGGGTACAACCTGCTCGGAATGGCCGTCGCGGCGGCCGGCTGGTTGAGCCCGGTGACGGCCGCGCTGCTGATGACGGTATCGAGCATCACGGTGGTCCTGATGGCTCTCAATGTTCTGAATATCGAGGTCAGCGGTGAAGAACGCGTTCTCGTTGACTAGTTTGGCCCGGGTGTTGGTGAGCGCGGCCTTCCGATCACTGCGGTCGCCAGGGCCGCCTCCCGATCATGGCGGCGTTTGGCGGCTTCGGGACGGGGTTGGGGTGCGAATCGCATTCTGGTTGACGGGTCTGGCCCAGGTGGGCCTACTGGCGATGCAGTATCCGGCGGGAACGCAGTTGCTGGTGGGCGCGGTGCTGTGCGCGGCGGTGATCTCGCTGCTGTGGCAAGTGCGCCGGGTGCTGCCGCCGCATGGAGACATGATCCTGATCATGACGGCGTTTGGCGGGTTCGGGATGGTGCTGGGGGGGTATGGGCAGCCAACGTGCCATCACTCGTGGGGCGGGACCGTGGGGATGCTGGTCGCCTCCCTGCCCCCGAGCCTACGGTTTGCGCGATGCCTGCAGGTGCCGGGGGGGTATGCGCTCTTGGCGCTGGACACGGTGGGAATGCTGGTTGGCATGGCATGCGGCCACCGGCTGGCGATGGCGGCCGATCCGTGGGTGATGCACGGAGCCATGCTGCTGGGGATGAATCTGGGCATGACGCTGCACTTCGTAGTGCCGATCGAGCGATTTGGCGCACCGAAAACCCACATCCCGCCGGCGGACCCCGGAACAACCACCCCGTCTCGGAGCTTTTCCTCACCCCCGAGCATCGTAGCCCCCACGCGCTACAAGGAATCGCTGGCCAAACCCAATACCCGTTGCCAATCTTCTGTAACTTCTACAATCCTACCTCCGACGGCAGACGCCCTCCCACGATCGTCCACGGGCTCGTCTTCGGCGCTCCTCCCCCCGGTGGGGCCACTGTTTGGGTAGCCGTCCAGATGCCAAAGGGCTTCTGTTGCAGATTTGCCTTGAACAGGATCTGCAGCGAAAGGGCAACCTCACCCTGCCCGAAGACCGCCGAAGAGCTACTCACATCAATGCGACACTGCGAGTCTTCCATCGTGCCGGGCGCACCAGTCTGCCGGACGATAGCTTCACTGGCATCCCCGCTGTCCGGCAGCAGAAACAGCAGTTTCCCGGGAACAAAATACGCCACCTAGCAGCCATTCCGCGCATCGACTGCCGTATTCATCAGAACCCACAACGTCCCTAAACTGTGAGCGGTATTATCGTACTGGAAGCTGAACCGCTGCAACTGCTCCGTCTTACTCGTCGCCGCCGGCTCCACCGGTCCCGATCGGGGAGACACAGCCGGCAGATCCGGAATGGCCACGCCCCCGTGCAGATTCCAGCCCGAGTTCCCCCCCACGCCGTCCCGCGCCGCCAGATAGATCGCCTTGTAGCCGGAAAACGAACGAGAGTATTCGATCCGCAACGTGAGCGACAATTCGTTGCCCGTCATGAGCGCCGACGATTCCGCGCCGTAAATGGTGCACTGCGAGTTCGCTACCGATCCGTTCGAGCCTATGATAAGTACCCCTACGATAAGTGCCCCCAGTCCCGCAGTCGGCCCGGCATCATCCACCACATACAAAACGTCCGCCGCGCGCGAGTAAGCTACGTAGCACGCCTTTCCCCCGTCCAGCGATGTGTTGATCAGTACGTTGACCACATCCAAACTGGCAAAGCCGGCCGGGTGCCTGAAGCGGAACACAAAACGGGAATCCCTGGTCGTCGATAGGTGTACTCCACCAACCTGCTGCCGGCGCCCCCGCTCGTGGCCACCTGCAGCCAATCTCCCGCGGATGCCGCAACCACCCCCCAGTTGAGCGAGCCCGGCGATACAGAACCCGGCGATATAGAAAACGATAACGTCCCGTCTCCTGCCGTATTCGGCAGATTCACCGCTGCCGGCCAAAGCGTCGATACCGCCCGGGCAGAGCCGGATAATCGCAGCGTAAATGCCCCCGCCGTGTAAGAGGTCGCCTCAATCGTGTAGATTCCCGTCTCCGGTAAAGCAAAGTGCCCCGTCAGATTCGGAATCGCGGCGTTGCCCGCCGCACCCGAATTGTCATCCTGCGCCACCAGATTCCCATTCGGACCC
This sequence comes from Bryobacteraceae bacterium CoA2 C42, assembly GCA_019931245.1. Classification (GTDB taxonomy): domain Bacteria; phylum Acidobacteriota; class Terriglobia; order Bryobacterales; family Bryobacteraceae. Next base: position 15,194 of record JAINDL010000114.1, on the reverse strand, counting down.
ACCAGATAGAGAACGCTGTCGAGCACTCCTGACTCCATCAGAATCCGCACCGTGTCCCCCGCGGTCGCCGCGAACGTATACCGCGCCGCTAGCGCCGTCCGCGTTCCGTCAGTTAGATACGAGGAAGCGCACGAAGCCGCCGTCGCCAACTGAGCCGTTAGCACGGCGCCCATACCAATCGGCGTCGCCGCCGCGTACCGTTGGCCTCGCTGCCGCACCGCGTACTGTTTGCTCCCGACCAGCAGCGTGGCCGTGCGATCCGTGCTCCGCGGGTTCGGCATCGCCATCAGACTGATCGTTCCATCTCCCTGGCTTTACGCCAGACTGGGCGTTAGCCAGTCGGTCACACTGCCGTGCGGTGGCGGTCCACCACACCGGCGCCCCGTTCGCGGCCGACGCGAAAACCGGTACCGGCAGCGCCCCACCTGCCGCCGGGAATCCCATGATCGGTCCCGTCGCGCGGATCAGCGCGGCGGACTGGGTGATGGCGGTGGAGGCGTCTCCGATCTTGATCCATGCAGAGCGCACCGCTCCAGTCGTGTTCGCCTGAACACTGTACTGCAACGTACGGCTGCCCGTTCCCGTCATTGGCGAAACCGTCAGCCAACCGGCACCAGCGGCCGAACTTGCATTCGAGGCAAACGATTGCTGAGATAGCGTCGCCCGTATCTGTCCCCCTGCCGCCTCCGCCCCAAGCGTGATGACCCGCGGTTCCATCTGCACCGACACCCCGTTCTGCGTGATATCGATGTACTCGAATACCCCCTCACCCCGAACAGTAATCCGCGCCCGCCGCGCCCCCACCTCGGTCACCTTCGGTACCGGAATCGTAAGAGTTCCGTCCCCCGTTACCGCGGCCGCGAAAGGAAGCCAACTGCTGTCGCTACTCGCCTGCCGGAAAACATTGGACTCTACCGTTACCGTGTACTGACCACCCTCGGCCGGCGGAAGAATCTCCGACGTATTCAACCGCAGAAATGGCGGCGGATTGGGGTTGATCACTCGCGGCCGGTAATTCGCGACAATTGGCCCCGAAATCCGAAACGTAGCCGCCGCATCGGCGCTATCAGCGGCCGGCGCCGCAACTCCTATCGGGCGGCCGAAGAGCAACACATTCGGAGTGGAAGAATACGGCCGGCGCGGACAAGGAGAGCCTGCGCACTCATACCCCATCAGATCGCGAAAGCGCGGCTCTACTGTCGTGTTTTGAAACCCATACGAGTAGGGAAACAGTCCACGTACGGATCCCGCATTGCCCCGGTCGTCACTGGCACCTAAATTATGACCAATCTCATGCGCAAATATTGGATACGAGTTCCCCGCGCCCAACACGGTGATACTCAGTGACGTACTCGGGCTCCCGTTGGGGTTCGTCAGCACAAACGCAATCCCACCGCAATCGCTATCTGCCGTCCACAGGCTCACCAGATCAGCTCCGGAATCCCTGCGCAACTGTTCAACCGCTCCTCCGGGCAGTGTGGCGGAGTCATACGACTGCGACAGATCGTACTCACAGGAACCGCTTTCCTGGAGGATTACCTCCCCCACCCCGGCAAGATTCAGCGTCAACGGTACCCCGGAGTTCGTCATCGCCTGATTGGTATGGCCAATCGCCCGGCGGATGGAGTTCAGGATCCCGGCGCTACTCGCGTACGGCCCCCCTTTCGCCGCGGCCGTGTACACAACCAGAACGTCCACCTCGCTGGCGGCCTCCACACGGGGAACTTCGGCCAGCGCCCTCTTTCCAGCGTTCAAAACGGGGCTGGGAACCACCGGGCAAAGAAATGGCGCTTTCGCCTCCACTCGGGTAAAGACTAACTCCTCCGGCCTCCCGGAGATCGCAGACGTCTCCCCGGACCCGGTCGATAAGATCCCTTCGACCACCAAACCGGTAATCGCCAGCGAGAACGAACCGGGCAGTCGCGTATTCACAATCCCCTTTCAGGTTACTGTCTCCCCGTTGTTCCACACTTGCGCGGACTGTAGCTCCACGGGAAACTCATGCACCATCACCTGCCGCGTTCCGCTGAAGCGGCGTGCCGCGTTGGCCGAAAAATCCTGGCCGAGGCAAAGCCCCGCCCATGCAGCAAAGCAAAGTAGGGAACGCACAATACACTTTAAGGAATCGTCAATGGTATCACCAAGGATAGGAAGGTAACCCTGGTAGGAGGTCCCGCGGATTCGGTTCGGACACAACGGAAAACAATCCCGAGCAAGCAAATTCCAAACCCAATCCTGTTCTCCACTCCCTCCCCAGCCTCAGACAGTTACCTCCCGTGCCACAGCCCGGGCAAAAAAAGACCCCCGCGCCGAATCCAGCTATCCGAACGCCCCAGACACCATCGGCCTCGGCGCCAGCCAAAAAACCGTGCGCGAGTCCAACCTCGCCCCGCCACCCGGAAGCCGATCTGCCCACCGTCCCGCCTATCCGCGGCGCAGCCGCCGCCGCAACAGCCCGGCCACCCCCACCAGCATCCCTACCGCTCCCAGCGCCCCGGTCCCCGGCTCCGGAATCGGGTTCGGCGCCAAACCAAACGCCACGTTATTGCCGCCCAATCCGTTGAGCGAGATCCCCACCGTCGACCCAGCCGTCAGATTCCCGATCCCGGTAAAGTTCGGATTCAACCCAAACGGATTCGGATTCCCCGTTCCGTAAATCGCATTCATTGCATTGGCGTCCAGGAACATCTGATAACTATCGACCTGCGCGAAGGCCCGGAACGGAAAATCATAGCTCACCCCCGGATCCGATGCCCCCCACAATCCACTGCTGATCGTATGGGCCTCCGTTGCTCGTGCCGTTAGCCTGCATGGTAATCGCGCTGCCCCGCCACCCTTGGGCGCCCTCGAACTGCCACGCGAAGTCGCGAAACTCCGACCACTGTGTGAAACTGGTCCGGCCGTCCGCCCCTCCCACCGAAGTCGCCGCCCGGTAGCCGTCGTTATCCAGGTCGAACCGCACGGTCGGCAGGAAGCCGCTCACTGCGGAACCGCTGATCCGGCGAACCCCAATCCCCAGAATCAAATTGCCGTTGGCGAAAGCACCCGTAGAAAACGCCCCCGTCCCGAAACCGGTCGCCCCACCCGTTGGCCCCCCGCCCGTCGCCGAGCCGCTCACCGAATTGTTGTTGAATCGGAAAACCGTCGAAAACCCCTCATACACGTCCGTTGTCGTTCCGGAGCTAAAAACCCCGAGTTGGTCCGATCGCCCCCGGGTCGTCCATCCGTTCCAGGTCAATCCCCCGTCAATACGAATCGGTTCGGCTAGCGCACAAGGGTGCCAGTAGAACAGCAACCAGAGCAAAGTGGGCAAGCTTCATCAATCGATCCTCCGCAAGCCTCTCTCCCTAGCTTGAGATGACATAAAAGACACCCCCCAATGGTCCTGGCCCGTACCGGTACCGGAGACTCCTTGAATGGCTCGTACGATGGCGTCCTCGTCTGCCGGCGCCGCATCACTGACGCCCTCAGTGCTGCAGGAGTTCTACGGCTTGTTGATGGCGTATTTCGCGGTATGCGGGTTCGTGCGGATTGGTACCGGACGCAGTGCTTGCAGGCTAAAGACCATCCGGATCGGCTGTCCTTGGCCTTACTCGGTTCGCGGTGTCTACCGCCGCAGACCCAACCCCGCCGCAATCGCCTTCCACTCCACCAACAGAAAGTTCCGCCGGCTGTCATTCATCGCCACAAACAACCCGAACCGCGAGATCTCAATCCCGTCCGTCGTGTCCGCCCCCACCCGGAAGACCCCCACCTCCCGCAGCGTATCCCGCGAAAACACATGAAACTCCGAATTCCCCCGCTGCTGATCCGTCGCCACCACGTAGCCCCCGTACACCGCAATCCCCTCCCGGTCCCCCTTCCATCCGCTCTGCCCGAATACCGCCAACTCCCGCCCCGCCGCCGCGTGTGCCGGGTCGGCCTGGTACTTCCGGATGCCCGCCCCCTCGTCCGCGTAGTAGACCTCCTCCCGCTCCCCGTCCACCGCCACCGCCTCAATCTCCCCCGCGCCGCTGAACCGCCCAAACTCCCGCACCTTCTCCGCCCGTACCCCTCCCCCGGCCTCCCCCGTCAACCGGTATTGCCATAAGTAACCGTCCAAAGGTCCACCCTTCCGGCTTACTATCGCAAACAACGCCCCGTCCCGCTTCCGCCGGTACAGCGCCACCCCCATCGGCTGCGCCCGCGGCCCCGTCTCGCCCGCAAACACCGGAACCGTCCCCAACTCCTCCAGCCCCATCTCCGGCTTCACCGCGAAAATCCGCAGCCGGCCCCCGTTCCGCTCCGTCACCACCGCGATATCCACCGTCCGCCCCCCCACCCGAAACCCGTACGCCACGTCGATGTTGTTCGGCCGGTCCAGGTTGCTCACCATCATCAGCCGCGATCCGTCCATTCGGTAGACCGCGACGCCCCCCTCCGGCGCCGCCATCTTAATCGTGCCCAGAATCAAACTCCGGTTCCGCTCCCGCGGATGCTCCCACACCGCCGGATCGTCCGTCTGGTGCGCCTCGCTCACCGTCTCCCCAAACGGGGCAATCTCCACCTGCGCGAGCAAACTCAGCGAAAAGAAAAACGGCAGCATCAGAAGTTCAACCGCAGCATGAATTGAATCTGCCGCGACGTCCCCGACCCCGTCGACCCATCGTTCGCCGTCGCCAGAATCTGACCGAACGTCGCGTTCTGCCGTGCGTTCACCGGGTTGCCGTACTGCGCCCGGTTGAACAGATTGAACATCTCCGCCCGGAAGTCCAGGTTCACCCGCTCCGTCACCCGGAACCGCTTCGTCAAGCCCACATCCGCCTGCCACAATCCCGGACCCCGAAACCGGTTCCGGCCCGAATTCCCATAGGTTCCCGCCGCCGGCAACACAAACGCCGCCGGGTTCAACCACTGCGCAGGCGACCGGTTCGTCGCATACGGATTCCCGCCCACGTAGTCCGCCCGCTGGCTCTGCGTCTGCCCCGAAGGCACCGTCCCCGCCGCCCGCGCAATCGTCACCGTCAACGGCAGCCCCGTCCGCGCGGTATAAATCCCGCTCAGGTCCCACCCACCAAACCACCGCTTCCGCGCAAAGGGCAGCTGGTAAACCCCGTTCAGCGTCGCCGTCTGCCGCACATCGTAGTCCGCATCGCCCCGGTCGCACGCCCGGCACGAGACATCCTGAATCTGCCCGCCCTCTCCCGATCCCGCGTTGTCGCTGATCGCATGGCCCCACAGGTACTGAGCCTGGAACAGCAACCCCTTCGAAAACGACCGCGTCAACGAACTCTGCAACCCATTGAAGTTCGTATTCCCGTCAAACCGCTTCTCATCAATCTGCCCAAACGCCCCCAGCGGTCGCTGCCGCGTCACCGGATTCAGCGTGTTCACATACGTGCGCGTCAACTGGTTCCGCCCCACGTTTCCCACGTACGCCACCTGCGCCACGAATCCCTGCGGCAGCTCCCGCTGCACCGACAGCGTCCACATATGGCTCTCCGGCTCCTTACGGTCCCGCTGCACGCTCCGCGGCGTCTGCCCCTGCCCCCGCAACTGGGCCAAAAACGGCGTGGGCGGATAGCTCAGCGTCGGCGCGTCCGCCGCCGTCAGCGAAAAGTTCTGCGGCAAACTGTCGATCGCCGCCGTCACGTCGTCGTTCTGCCCCGGGCCCATGTAGCGACCGTACCCCGTCCGGATCACCGTCTTGCCGCCCAGCGCCCGCGGCGTCCACGCCATCGAAAGCCGCGGCGCGATGTTATCGTTATCCGGGAAGAACCACGGCGTCCCCGCCGCGCAAAAACCCGCGCACCGCACCAGATCAAACACCCGCCCCCGTCCGTACACATCCTTCGACACCGTATACTGCTCATACCGCAGCCCCAGGTTCAACGTAAACTCCGGGCTAAACCGGATCTCATCCTGGAAGTAGATCGAGTGGAACGTCCGCCGCACCCCCACCGTATCCAACTGGCTCCCCACCGTCACGCTGTTCAGCGAGTTCCGCAAAAACGCGTCCAGGTTCGCAAAAGCCACGCTCGTCGCCGGCCCGTTGCCCACGTTCAGATGAATCCGCCGGATCTCCCCGCCCATCTTGATCGTGTGCCGCCCCCGAATCCACGAAAAATTATCGACCAGCGAGTAGGCGCTCGGCTTTTCAATGATGTAACTCGTCGGCTGCGTCGAAGTGAACCCCGGTATCGCCACCCCCTCCGGAATCCGTCCCACGTCGTTCCGCGTCAGCGCCGACCGGTTAAAGCCCAGCTTCACCTCGTTCACCATCGCCGGGCTCCAGATCTGCTGCCACTGCGTTGTCACATTCGTCGGCCGGATGAAGGAGTCGCGCGTCTCGAGCAACCCGTTCCGGATCTGACTGATCAACCCGTCCGTCATCGCAAACCGGAAAAACAGGCTGTGCTTGTCGTTGATCCGATGATCCACCCGCGCCATCCCGCTGTGCTCATCCCGCCGCTCCGGCGTCTCGGCCACCAGCCGGTCCACGTTCGCATTCGGCCCCGGCCCCGTACCCGCAGGATACAGGTTGATCAATCCCTGCAGCGCCGCCGGCGTCCGCGCCCGAAACGCCGCCGAGGGCACCAACCCGTCCGCCCGCGCAATCGTCAACCGCTGCGCCAGCCCCTCATAGTTTGCAAAGAAGAAGGTGCGGTCTCTTACAATCCGCCCCCCCAGGTTCCCCCCGAACTGATTCAACCGGAACGGCGGCGGATTCGCCCCGTCGAACGGTCGCCGCGCATCGAGCGCGCTGTTCCGGAAAAACTCATACCCCGACCCGTGAAACTCGTTCGTCCCCGTCTTCGACACCAGATTCACCTGCGCCCCGCCGCCCACGCCCCCCTCGGCCGTAAACGGCAGCGAGTTCACCCGGAACTCCGCAATTGAGTCCGTCGAGATCACCAGCCGCAGGTTCCCCTCCTGCCGCGGATCTTTAATCCCGGTCGCATCTACCCCGTCAAACGTCCAGTTGTTGTCATCCCGCGGCCGCCCGAAAAACCGGATCGAGTTTTGGTTCCCCTCTCCCACGTTCACCGCCCCGGGCGCCAGCGCCATCAGCGACGCCCAGTGCCGCCCGTTCAGCGGAATGTTCCGGATCTGCTGCTCCCCGATCACCGTCCCAATCTCGGCGTTCTTCTGCTCAAGCGGCGTCACCTCGGCCACCACCTCCACCGCAGCGCTCACCGTCCCCACCACCAACTGCACATCCACCGTCCGCGACTGCCCCACCCCCAAAACCACCTGCTCAATCTTGACTGTGTTAAATCCCGGCTTGGCCACACTCACCGTGTACTGTCCCACCGGCAACCCCGGCAGTTGATACCCTCCACCCTCAACCGTCAACCCCGCCCGGCGAAACCCCGTCGCCCCCGCCACCACCGTCACCTCGGCGCCCGACACCGCCGCCCCCGTCGCATCGGTTACTGTCCCGCTCAACGTCGCCCGATCTACTTGTGCCCAACCAATCCCGCATCCCGCTACCGCGGTCAGAACAAACAAAGTCCCCAGTTGCATAAATGACTCCAGCTTACGCAGCACGCAATGCGAACCAGTGACAAAAAGGTTACAAAATGATGAATCCCCGGCATCGCTCAGTGAAACCGCCGGATCGCCGCATCCGGCGGGTTATCCGGAAAGTACGGCATCCTGATCCCGCACGGCGGGCATAACGGATCCGTCGCCGGCCAATCCGCCATTTCAAATGAGGGTGGTTTCGGCATCGTTTGCTCTCGATGGTTTGCTCTCGATGGTTTGCTCTCGATGGTTTGCTCTCGATGCCCATCGGCGTTTGCCTTCTGCGTGTAACCCTGCCTTGCCTTTCACTCCCGCCCTGGTTTCCCGTTTCCCACCAACTCCGCTCTGCTGCACTCTGAAGCCGGAAGCAACCCAGCATGGCGGAATGGACCAGCAAGATAGCACAGAAGCCTCTGGCGAACCGGTTTGGCACACCCCTCTACATTCTCAATCCGGATCAACTGACGCGGAATGCCCGGGATTTCATCGCCCTCACGGGCGCCCCCGCCTCCGTCGTCTATCCCGTTAAGTCCAATCCCTCCCTCGCCGTCCTTCGCGTTCTCGCCAGCCTCGGCTGTGCCGCCGATTGCGCCGCCGAACAGGAAGTCCGCCTCGCCCGGATGGCCGGAATCCCCTACTCCTCCATCGTCTACAACTCACCCGTCCCGGACCGTGCCCTCCCCGCCAGCCTCTATCGCGCCCGCGCCACCGTCGTCGCTGACTCCGAACCCATCCTCCGCGTTCTTGCTCTCCGCGTCGCCGCCGCCCCCCACCATGCCAAACTCCTCCTCCGCGTCAACCCCCGCGAACCGGTCGAATATCTCCATCACGAAGACTGGCAATCCCTCACCTCCCACTCCTCCTCCGCCGCCAAGTTCGGCATCCCCTCCGAAGCGAGTCCATCGAACACACGATCCGGCGGACTCCCGCCCACTCGAAATTCTCAATTCTCCCCACCCCCACCCGGAGCGCCCCGCCTCCGCGGGACACCCCGGCGGCCATCGCCTTAGTAACTGAAGCGCAAACCAAACTGAATCTGCCGCGGTGTATTCGCCTGCAACAGCCGGATCCGCCCAAAATCCGCCGACGTGACGTTCGTCTGCGGTCCGCCAAATACCACGTTGTTGAACGCATTAAACAGCTCCGTCCGGAAATCAAGCGCCATCCGCTCCGTAAACGAAATCCGCTTCTCAATCAGCAAATCCCAGTTCTTCATCCCCGGCACCCGCACATCCGGCAAATTACGGCTCACATTGCCAAACGTAAACTGCGGCGCCCGCGCAAAGGCCGCCGGGTTGAAGTACAACCCTCCATCCACCATCTCCCTCTTGTCCAGCCGCGCCGGCAACCCCGTCGCGTTCGGCCGCTGGCCCCCGCCAAACGAGTTCGAGTCGTTCGGCCCCGTCACCTGCACCGGCGTTCCGTTCTCCCAACTGTAGTACAACGCCGTCGACCAACCACCCGCTACCCGCGCCAGCACCCCCCGGTTCAATCGCGGCTTCCCCACCCCAAACGGCAGCTCGTACCGCAAACTCAGCCCCATCACGTCCGGAATGTCATAGAACGAAAGCGAACGGTCACACGCAAAACAGTTGTTGTTGGTGAACCCGCCCGCCCCGAGAAATCCCCCAAAATCACCCACGTTGTCCATCAGCTTCGACTTCGTATACGCAAACAGCAGCGCCAGCCCCGCGTCAAACCGCCTCTCCACCCGCGTCTGCAGCGAGTGATACGTCGAATGCCCCACCGGCGCCTGGCTCGCCGACATCCCCGTAAAATGCGGAAACGGACGCAGCAACTGACCCCGCTGCACCGTCGCCCGCGACAAAATCGACGTCTGGTCCGTAATCACCCCGAAAAACGGATTCGCCACCGTCGCATTCAGCGCCGTGCCCAGCCCCAGCGCCGCATCCGGAATCTGGTTATACTGCACCCCCGACGGCAGCGCTACCCCCGTCGATGCCGCGTACCCCGCATCCACCACCATCTTCCAAGGCAGCTGCCGCTGCACGTCAAACGACCACTGCAGCTGATACGGCAACCGCTGCTGCCGCAGCGGCCCGCTCACCCCCTGGCCCAGGTTCGTCGATAATCCCAGCCGGTTGCCCAGCGCCGGAAGAAAGCCCCCCGGCAGCGGATTCGACAGGTTATAGAGCGGCGTCACCCCATCCGCCTCCGCCACCAGCGATGACGTCGTCTGCTGAAAACCCAGCGATGCATCCGTGTTCGGCGCAATCGAAGACGTGAATACTCCAAACCCCGACCGCAGCACCGTCCGCGCATTCACCTCCCACGCCAGCCCGATCCGCGGATCCCAGTTCGTCCGGTCCGCCACCTGCGTCCGCCGCCCGTCCGTTCCCACAAAGCCCACCCCTCCCCGCAATCCACTCACCCCCGGCACTTTGCCCTCCAGCGGACTCACCGTGTCCAGATCGAGATACACATATTGATTGTTGGCCTCCGTCCGCGGCAACTCCAACGAATACCGCAACCCCAGAGTCAGCGTCACGTTCTGCCTCAGCTTCCACTCATCCTGCAAATAAAACGCGTAGTACGGGTGCACGTGCGACTCGATCGGTCGCAGCGTGTATCGCACCTGCGCTACCCCCAGCATCAGATCCGCTAGCCCACGGCCCGTCCGCGCCGCCGCCGCCTGCGGGTTCGGACCCGCCGTAAAGCCGCCGCCGGCCGCAATCGTCAACGGAGACGACTGGTCAATCGTCACCGGAAAACGCCGCCAGTCCCCACCCATCTTCCACGTATGCCGGCCCCGCAGCAGCGTCAGTGACCCGTTGTACTGCCACGTCCGCGACTTCACCGCGTTATACCCCGTCCCCGTCACCCCCACCTGCGTCAACCCACCAATCGAAAACACCGGAAAATACTTCACCCGCTGCCCGTCAATGAGGTTCGCTGGCAGACCCAGCGACCGCTGGTCGAAATCAAGCGACAGCGGCGTCCGGTTCGTCTCGCTCTGCGCCATCGAAAAATGCTGCTGGAATATCGTCCCCGGCCCGACCGACCACGTGTGGTTCCCCATCCAGTTGATCCCCGGAATCCGGTTCGGCGTCTCCACCGGCGAAGCGAAATGCCCAAACACCAACGGCTGCGCGTTAATGTTCTGGAACCAGTTGTAGCGTGCGAAAAACGTGTGCCGCGCCGAAATCTGATGGTCCACGCGCGCGTCCACCCGGTTCCCGTCCAGCGAATTAGCCGCCGCGACAAAGTAGTTGTTAATGTCGCTTTGCCCCAGTCCGCGCTGCGTCGCCGCCGGATAGTACGGCAAAACCGCTCTCGCCACCGGATGAATCAGATTGGACGGAATCACGTTGCCGGGAAAAACCGACCGGATAAAACGCGTCGTGCCCGCCGGACGCTCCGGGTCCAGCCGCGTCGTCCGCGGGTCGTAAAGGAGAAACGGCGACCCGTTCGTGTCCCGCGACGCCGAAAAGTCCCCCGCCCGTTCCGCCGGTGTCGGCACCGTCCCCGTATAGGGGTTCAGCGACCGCTGCCGCAGGCCCTCGTACGACGCAAACCAGAACGTCCGGTTCTTCCCGTTGTATAACTTCGGCAGCATCACCGGCCCGCCCGACGTAAACCCGAACTGGTTCCGCTTAAAGCTCGGCTTACTCGTCAGCCCTGCCCGGTTCGAATTGAATCCCGCCGCGTCCAGCACCGAATTCCGCAGAAACTCGTGGAAGGTCCCGTGCAAATCATTCGTTCCCGACTTGATCGAAAACGAAACCACCCCGCCCCCCGTCCTCCCAAACTCCGCCGCATACGGCGACGTGTTCACTTTGAACTCCTGCACCGAATCAAGCTGCGGCATCGCCGAAACCTGGTTGTTATATGTGCCCGTATTCGCCGCTCCGTCAATCAGAATCTCCGACGTCGAGCCCCGGCCTCCGTTGATCCGGAAGTTATTCGTCGTCGACTGGCTCGCCGTGTTATCTCCCGCCAGCCGGCCCATCGTTACCCCCGGCACGTTCGCGAGGAGAAGATAAGGGTTCCGCACATTCAGCGGAATCGACATCAGGAACTTGTTTTCCACCACCGAACCCCGGTCCGCCTTCGATGCCGTCAGCAGCGGGGCGGCATCGGTGATCGTGATCGACTCCTTCACCTCCCCGGGCGTCAACTGCACATGAATCGTCCGCGCCTGCGCGATCTCCAGCCGGAATCCCTCAATACGGGCCTCTTTGAAGCCTGTCGCGGAAGCCGTAATCGTATACCGCCCCGGCTGCACCGGCGGCAGCACATAGTAGCCCTCCGCGTTCGACTGCGCCGCCGTCGCCACCGCCGTGGCCGTATTCGTGAGTTGCACCCGTGCGCCGGGAATTACCCCTCCCGAAGAGTCTGTAATTCGCCCGGAAACCGTAGGGTTCTACGCAAACGCGGCGCTGGCGGCCAGCAGAAGTAACAAAACTGTACCACGCATGAAATCGATTATCCCCCCTTCTCGCTCCCGCCTGTCAATCTGGAAGAGATCTACAAAGTAGAGGTGAGCCCAGCGTTGATTTCCAACGTCACCGAGACGGTGATGGACGAGGTTAAGAACTGGCAGAACCGTCCGCTGGAGGCGGTCTATCCGATCCTGTACATGGACGCTTTGGTGGTGAAGGTTCGTGACGCCGGGCACGTTCGCAACAAAGCGATCTACGTGGCGATTGGCGTCAACAGGGGAGGCAACAAGGAGGTGCTCGGGCTGTGGGCCGGTCCCACGGGCAACAACGCGGAAGGGGCAAAGTTCTGGCTGCAGGTTTCGACGGTTTTGACGGAGATGAAGAACCGCGGGGTGGCCGACGTCTTCATCGCATGCGTGGATGGCGCATGCGTGGATGAATTGAAGGGATTCCCGGAATCGATTGCGACTTGCACTGTGGGCCAGGCCTTCCGAATCTGGTTGACGGGATAGGAGATAGGGTAGTTTGAAACTGCCCCCCTCTCCAGGCGGTTCGGTTTCGCAGCCCGTTTCCCAGTTGAAGCTATGGAACGGCTTTCCCTTCCGTGCCCAAACTTCTGGATCGCATCCGACTTGCGGATGAAAATGCGCCTGCTGTTTCGGCGTTGACTTCGGAATCCGCGATCGCACGCGCGCCCGGAATCAGACTGCGGCTGCGGATGGACTTTGGGGAGAGATCGAGGCTAGAACCGCTTCTGTGACGATTCCAGCGGTTTCAATCTCCTGCGGTGCGCGCATTCGTTGTCCCGACGCAGATAAAGCGGATGCAAAGTTCTATTGTGGTCTAAACCGAGGAGCAACTTCCGGTCTGCCGTCTTCTCGGACACAATCGGTAAACACTATGCCGTCAGCGTGGATCTTCAGCGTTTCAAGTCGATTGTCCGAGTGACGCGTCAGCCGTTCGCAATTGGCTCCCCGGGCAGGATTCGAACCTATGAGTACAGTGAGGCGCTTTCGCCGGTAACCAACTGATTCTGTTATCGTTGTCGCCACACCAGAGCCAAAGTGTGACACGGTTTTTGTTTCGTCTGTACGTCATAGATACAATTAGCATCGACTATCGCCAATTAAGACCGATTGCAGCTTCTTGCTTCTCTATGTAGTTGATTCTGTTGCCATAAAATGGAGTCGGCTAAGAGTCGAAAGGGGCCGTGGTCGAGAATCTGGCCAGGGACCTTCGCGCAGAATTCCCGGGAGTTGGCGGTTTCTCCGCCGCGAACCTCTGGCGAATCAGGCCATTCTATGAAACCTACGCGAACGACGAAAAACTCGCATCAATGGTGCGAGAAGTTAGCTGGACCAAAAATCTCGTGATCCTGGAGCGTTGCAAGGACTCCGCCGAACGCCAGTTCTACCCTCTGATCCACCAGATCGAAAACAAGACCTTCGAGAAGAGGCTGCTCAATCAGACGAATTTGACGTCGCGCTCCCGGAGCACATCCGCAACCAAGCGAAGTTCGCCGTCAAAGACGAGTACACGGCAGATTTTCTGGAACTGGCCGACGAGCACAGCGAGCGCCAGTTGCAACAGGCGCTCCTCGCCAAGGTGGAACCGTTCGTGGTGGGAATGGGAGGAATGTTTTCGTTCGTCGGCAGCCAATACGGATTGGAGGTGAGCGGCAACGAATACTTCATCGATCTCCTGCGTTTCCATCGGCGGGTGCGACTGCTCGTGGCGAGTCCGCACATACCCACGAAAAAGCGAGAACGGCAGCAGCTCTTTCGAGCTAAATGCCGTTCTCGCCAAACAGTGTGAAGATTCAGTTACTTGCTGGCGCGTTTGCGGAGCAAACCCAAGCCAACAATAGCGGCCGACACCATCACGTAGGTCGACGGTTCCGGAACGGGCGACGGTCCCGTTGCGTTGTCGGTGATCGTCGCCTGGATCGAGGTGAAGCCCGAGTTAACGCTCGGGGGCACCAAGCCGAGCGGGTTGTTGAGAACCGAGTAGCTGATACCGTTCGCTCCACCGATGAACACGTCGTTGGGAACGCTCCAAGTGATGGAAGCGCTGCTGGCGGTGCCGGAGATGGAACCAGCCATCACGCCGCCCGAGATGTTCGCGACGCCGCCCGGGGCCGGGAGGGTCTGGGTGATATTGAGGTACAGGTTGGCGCCGGCCAGGGACTGGCTGCCGCAAGCGGTACCACCGCCGACACAGGCGATGATGACTTCGCCGAAGCTGCCGAACGTGGTCGGGTTAGCATTGACCGTGCTAGAAGCAATCGGGTTGAAGGTGATTCTGACACCAGTGCTACCGCCAATGGTCTGGGTGGCCACGCCGCAGCCCTGAGAGCCGATGCAGACCTGGGATCCAGTGGTGCTGTAGGTGATAATTGCGGCGAATGATGACATGGTCATCAAAGCGCCGAGAAGTAAAAGTTTTTTCATGTTCCTCCGAGTATCTTCTAGGGTCTTTCACTGACCTCCGGGTCAGGTTAAATCAGCACTTTAGTACTAGAGGCGATAAATCCGTTACGAATTTACCCTCTTAGGGGCCCCCAAGTCAACAGCAATGGTAGTACTGTAGTACTTCTGTCAACTGAAGAAGAAGAAGTGTGCCATCTATAACCGATATTCCAGCAACCGCCAGAGTCCTGCTTAGATAGACGATCAACTCCGCAAGTGCCGGGAGTTTGCCACCGAAAAGGGCCTGGAAATCCTGGATTCGCAGGTTTTCATCGACGAGGCCACTTCTGATGCGGGAACGGATCGGCCTGGACTCATCAGGTTGATGAAGGCAGCATTTGGCTCGTCTTGTCCATTTGAAGTTCTCCTCACGGATGACACGAGCCGTCTCCACCGCAATCTCGGCGAGTCGATGCAGTTCATCGCAGAGATGAAGTATCGGGGAATTCGGGTCATCGCGGTTTCCCAAGGGATCGACACGGTGTTTCCGGAAACGCAGGTGCAGTTATGCATCGTGCATCAGGTGCGGGCCTCGTTGAACTACGTCTCGTGGAAGCAGCGCAAGGAAGTGGCTGCGGATTTACGGTTGATTTACTGCGCCAGCACGGCGGAAGACGCCGAACGGCGGCTCGACGAATTCGCCGCGAAATGGGATGGGAGCTACCCGACGATCAGCCCTTCGGCGCTAACCAAAAGTTGACCACTTGTGCTCGGATAAAGTTGACCACGTCGAAAACACCCATTGCCACGTGGCACGGCACGGCGAGCGTTGGTTCATCACCCCCGCCGCAGGCTCATAAGTCCTTTAATGGGTATC
>JAINDL010000123.1 GCA_019931245.1 Bryobacteraceae bacterium CoA2 C42 | reverse complement strand
GTGGGTGGGGGGGGGGGTGGGGGTGGTGGGGGGGGGGGGGGGGGGGTTTTTTGGGGGGGGGGGGGGGGGGGGGTTGGCTTGTCGGGGTTGGCGGTGGCGGCGGCGGAGCCGGGGTTGGACCTGACGTTGGAGGCGGGGGTGGCGGCGCTGGGGGCCAAGGCGCGGGCGCTGGGGGAGTATGCGGTGGCGTTGGTGGGGGAGGGGGCGGAGTTGGGGGTGGGGCGGGTGGTGATCCGGCAGGCGGGGGCGGGGGAGGTGGCGCGGGTGTTGGAGGAGGAGCACCGGGTGATGGTGGAGGCTGACGGGGAGCGTCTGGTGCTGGGTTTGGCGCCGTTGTACACGAGTTTTGTGGAGGTGCGGGAGGCGGTGTTGCGGTGGCGGGCGGTGGTTAGGGACAGACGTTGAGGCGGAGTTGGAGCAGGCCGGGGGTGGCGGTGGGTTTGAAGCCTTGTTTGCCGTAGAAGGCTTCGTAGCCGGCGGGGGCTTGGAGGCGGGCGTGGGTGAGGCCGGGGAGTTTGGCGAGTTCGCGGAGGCGGGCGAGGAGAAGGTAGCGGCCGAGGCCCTGGCGGCGGAAGTCCGGGTGGATGGTGCCGAGGACGAGTTCTCCGTCCGGGGTGAAGCCGCCGCAGCCGAGGATCTGGCCTTCGTGCTCGAGGACGGAGAAGTGGGCTGGTGGCGTGAAGGGGCCGCAGAGCGCGACGCAGGCGGGGTGGTCGGCGGGGGTGTAGGGGCGGAGGTCCATGGGCGTTTTAGTTCTGGGTCCAGAGGAGGAGGTTGGCGGTGGCGGAGCCGATGCAGGCGATGTCGGGCTTGCGGTCGGCGTTGAAGTCGGCGATGGCGCAGCCGGCGGCGGCGATTTGGCCTTCCGAAAGAATCTGCCGGCGCCACTGACCTTTTTCCTCTCGGTAGAGATAGACGCCGCGCTTGCCCTGGCGGAAGCCGGCCAGAATCTCGTCGCGGCCGTCGCCGTCGAAGTCGGCGGTGAGGATGGTGTGGCCATCGGTTAGAGTATCGTCGATGATCTGGCGCCGCCATTGGCCTTTGCTTTGGCGGTAGACGGCGACCTGATGGCCGTGCCAGGGTTCGATCGAGGCGAGGAGGCGCTGTTTGCCCAAGTGGCCGACGGTGAGGTCGGAGCTGCCGGACTTGGGCCAAGGGGCGGGGTCGGCGGGGGTGATCAGCTGGCGGATCCAGTTGCCATCGCGTTGGGCGAGGTGGACGGCGATGCCGCGGAAGCTGGCGGTGAGGATGTCGTCGAGGCCGTCTTTGTTCCAGTCAAAGATGGCGAGGCCGTGGAGGACGCCTTCGTCCCCGGCGGAGATCTGGCGGCGTTCGAAAGTGGCGGGGTCGTAGGTGACCAGGGGCGTGGGGCCGCGGTATTCGGGGGCTACGGCGCTCGCGCTGGTGAGGGGGGCGTTGATGAAGAGGCCGTTGGCGCTGCGGAGGCGGTGGCTGGTGGTGAGGCGATCGATTTCGCGGATGGTCCAGGCTTTGCCGTCGTACTGGAGGAAGGAGACGGCGCCGGCGGAGCGGGCGGCTTCGTTCTCAAAGAGATGGGCGAGGAGGAGTTCGGGGGCCCCGTCGCGATTGACGTCCATGGGCCAGACGTTGATCATGCGTTTCATGCCGCTGACGACGACGTGGCGCTGCCAGGTGGGGTTTTCGTACCAGACGAGTTCGGACATGCCACTCGAGAGGGCGAGGAGGTCGGGCCGGCCGTCTTTGTTCATGTCGACGGCGAGGACCTGGTAGCCGCCGGTGAGACCGGTGGCGATGGTTTGGGGGGTGAACTGGAGCACGGCCGCGGCGAACAGAGCGAGCAGGGGCATCTAGATACAATGATCCTTTATGTCCATTCTGACAACCGTGGTCGGCAGCTATCCGACCCCGCAGTGGCTCTTCAACAACACCTCGCGGGGCGCGTTGCGCGATGCGATTATGGTGGTGCTGAAGACGCAGGAGTTGGCCGGGATTGACGTGGTGGCCGATGGAGAGTTGAACCGGTTTGACCCGAGCCACCCCGAGACCAACGGCATGATCGATTACTTTATCAGCCGGATGGCGGGGATCCGGACGAAGTTTTCGGTGACCGATATCCGGGAGTTCCGGGCCGATGCGCAGTTGACCTACCGGACGGACCCGGCGGGAATCGTTTATGACGAAGTGGGTGAGGGGTTGCTGAATCTGCAGCGGGATTATGATTTCACGAAGGCGCTGACGAAGTCGAAGATCAAGTTCACGTGCACGGGTCCGCACATGTTGACGAAGGTGCTGACGGACCGTTTCTACAAGAAGCGGGATGTGCTGTGCCTGGCGATTGCCGGGGTGCTGCGGGCGCAGTTGGAGATGATCGACGCCGAGATCATTCAGATTGACGAAGCCAACATCAGCGGGCATCCGGAGGACCGCGAGTGGGCGCTCGAGGCGATGAACGTGGTGCTCGACGGGATCAAAGGCGACCGGGGGGTGCACATCTGCTTTGGCAACTACGGCGGGCAGAGTGTGCAGAAGGGATTTTGGAGAGACCTGATGCCGTTTTTGAACGGCATGCGGGCGAACCACTATATTCTTGAGTTTGCGCGGCGCGGGTATGAGGAGTTGGAGCAGTTCAAGGAGCTGGATCCGAAGATTGGACTGGGGCTGAGCGTCATTGACATCAAAGACACGCAGATTGAGTCGCCGGAGTTGATTGCGCGGCGCATTGAACACGCGGCGAAGATTCTGGGGCCGGAGCGGATTCCGTATGTGCATCCGGACTGCGGTTTCTGGATGTTGCAGCGGAGCGTGGCGGACGGCAAGATGAAGGCGCTGGTGGCCGGGCGCGATTTGTACGAGGGAAGGTAGCAGGATGAGAACGCTTTTATTGTTTGTGATGGTGGTGGGTGCGGGGGCGCAGGAGCCGAAGCATCTGCGGAATATTCAGCAGTTAACCAAGGGGGGGCAAAACGCCGAGGCCTACTGGTCTCCGGACGGCAAGAAGCTGGTTTTTCAGTCGACGCGGGAGAAGTTGGAGTGTGACCAGATCTTCACGATGAATGCCGATGGGAGCGACCAGAAGATGGTTTCAACGGGGAAGGGGCGAACAACGTGCGCGTACTTTATGAAGGACAACAAGCATATTGTTTACGGGTCGACGCACGAGGCGGGGCCGGGCTGTCCGCCGCCGCCGGACCGCTCGAAGGGTTACTTATGGGGTGTGTTTCCGGGTTATGAGCTGTTTGTGGCGGATCTCGACGGCAAGATTGTCAAGAAGCTGACCAATATGCCGGGTTACGACGCCGAGGCGACGGTGAATTACAAGACCAACCGGTTGATCTATACGTCGATGGAGTCGGGTGATTTGGATTTGTGGTCGATGAAGCCGGACGGTTCGGGTAAGAAGCAGTTGACGAAGACGCGAGGGTACGATGGCGGGGCGGTGTATTCGCGGGATGGCAAGAAGATCGTGTGGCGGGCCAACCATCCGACGACGCCGGAGGGGATGGCTCGCTATGACGCGCTGCTCAAGGAGAATCTGACGGCGCCGATGAAGATGGAGTTGTGGGTGAGTGACGCCGACGGGCGGAACGCCAAGCAGATTACGAAGAATCACTGCGCGAACTTCGCGCCGACGTTTACGCCGGATGGGAAGAAGATTGTGTTCAGTTCGAACCAGCATAAGTGCGACGGGCGCGACTTTGAGCTGTATATGGTGAATCTGGACGGCAGCGGGCTCGAGCAGATTACGAACTTTGGGGGATTCAGTTCCTTCCCGGAGTTTTCGCCCGATGGCAAGCGCCTCGTGTTTTCGAGTTCGTGGAAGACGACGAGCCGGTTTGAGTTCAATATTTTTGTCGGCGAGTGGGTGGAGTAGCTACTCCGGCTGCCAGCACAGGGAAAAGAACTTTACGGAGATGTTGGTCTTTTTGGGGGCGATGACCGTCGCCTCCAAGGTTTCGTTGAGAGCGTCGTACTTCATCTGCATGGTGGCGATCTCTTCCTGCAGTTGCGTTTCGAGATCGGCCTTCTGCTGCTGCGCGGCTTCGAGATTTTCTTCGGCGCGGGCGACATCGCCCGACTCCTTGCTGGCGCGGCCCATGGAGCGGGCGGCGGTGCCGACGGCGCCTACCGTGGACTTCGTGAAGCCGCGGCTGAGGAACATGCCCAGGAATCCGGTGGCGATGGAGAGTCCGGTTTGCACTTTGGCGGCCGAGGCCTGTTCGGCTTCGCGCTGCATGATCTGCTGCGCTTTGCGGATGCGCTCTTCGAGCAGCATTAGTTTCGGCGTGTATTTCTGGCGGAGGGCAGAGACGGCCTGGTCGCGGGCGGCGTGGGCGGCGTCGTTGAGACGGATGCGGAAGTCGCGTTCGGATTCGCCGGGCAGGGAGGTCAGGCCGAGGTTGTTGCTGCGGTAGAGTTCGAGCTTCTGATTGGCGAAGAGGTAGTTGGTGAAGTCTTTGCTCCAGGCGGCGTAGGACTTGGGTTGGGTGGCGGGGGCGGGGAGGTCCTCGTAGGAGGCTTGGGCGTGCGGTTCGGCTTCGAGGTCTCCGGGTTCAAGGCTGGAGGCTTCGGCGCGCTGCCAATCGACGGGGACGGGGCCGGGGAGCAGCGGGGTGAGGTAGGCGACCTCGCGGGAGAAGTCGACTTTGGTTTTGGTGTCGGTGAAGCGGACGGTGGCGAGGCCGAGCAGGACGGGGTGATAGGCGGCGGGGCCTTGGCCGCGGTAGGGGAGGAAGTGCTGTTCAATGCCGGGGGGCAGGACGGGACGAGGGTTGGTGGCAGGCGCGGCGAAGGCAGGCGGCGGAGGGGGGGCGCTGGCGGATTCGACGGGTTTGGCCTGGGTGAGCGTTTTGATTTGGGACTTGGTGAGGGGACCGGCGAGATAGGACAGGCACCAGCGGGATTCGAAGACTTCCAGACCGCCGCGGTGGACGTTGGACATGAGGAAGATGCGGGACTTGAGGCTTGAAAGCAGCTGGTCGAGGGCCGCCGGGTTGAGCGGCGCGCCCGACTGCGCGGCGGCGCCCTGCAGCCCGTCGATGAGCCGCTGTTTGTCGCGCTCGGTTTGCAGGCGGCCGATGAGCCAGGTGCCGCAGTTGGCCAGGCCCTTGTAGTCGAGATCGACGGGGTTTTGGGT
Source organism: Bryobacteraceae bacterium CoA2 C42 (assembly GCA_019931245.1). Taxonomy (GTDB): domain Bacteria; phylum Acidobacteriota; class Terriglobia; order Bryobacterales; family Bryobacteraceae. The sequence continues at coordinate 6,488 of JAINDL010000123.1, read as the reverse complement.
GGCGAGGACAACGCCGACGCCGAAGGCGCGGGCTTGCTTGAGCAGGGTTAGAAGCGGGAGCTTCGAGGGGGGATTGGCCGTGGGAGGGAAGTAGCCGAAGATTTCGTCCATGTAGACGAGGGCGCGCAGGGTGGTGGTGCCGGACTGGGTGCGCATCCAACTGACGACCTGGTTGAGGAGCAGGGCGACAAAGAACATGCGTTCGGCGTCGGACAGATGAGCGATCGAAAGAATGGCCAGGCGCGGCTTGCCGGCGGGGGTGTAGAGAAGGCTGGGGATATCGAGCGGGACGCCTTCCATCCAGGCTTCAAAGCCGGGGGAGGCGAGGAGGTTATTGAGAGAGATGGCGAGTTCGAAGCGCTCCTTGGCGGGGAAGAAGGATTCGAGTTCGAGGACGCCGATGCGGGTGATGGGCGGCTTCTGGATCTGCTGGATGAGGGTGGCGATATCGAGGTCGCTGCCGTTGTTCCAGGAGGTTTCAATGAGTTTGGCGATGAGGATATGTTCGCGGCTCTGGATGGGGTCGCCGGTAAAGTTGAGCAGGGCGAGCAGGGCGGTGGCGGTGGACTGGATGCGTTCGCGGAGGGCTTCGCGGTCTTCGAGGATGGCGGCGGAGGGAACGGAGAAGGAGCGGAGAACGGAGATGGGGAGGCCGGCGTTCGACCCGGGGGTGTAGATGGCGACCTCGGCGGCTTCGCGGAGCTTGCGGATGCGGTTGCCGTCCTGGCCCCACTGCGCGAGCCCCTCTTTCCACTTGGCGGCGGTATCGGCGGCGAACTGTTCTTTGGAGACGCCTTTCTGGCGGGCGGTATCTTCGTTGACCCAGGGGAGGAAGTCGGCGGGGGCGAGATTGGGGAAGGTGAGGAGGAGGTTGGCGAGGTCGCCTTTGGGATCGATGATGAGGGCGGGGATGCCGTCGATGGCGGCCTCTTCGAGGAGGCTGAGGCAGAGGCCGGTTTTGCCGGAGCCCGTCATGCCGACGCAGACGGCGTGGGTGACGAAGTCTTTGGCGTCAAGGAGGAGTGGGCCCTGTTCGGTCTTGCCGAGGTAGAAGGCGCCGAGCTTTTCAAAATCGAACATAGACTCGTAGTTTACAATCGGTGCAATGGGACTGCGCTGGTTCAGTTCGATCGTGCTGGCCATACCGCTGTTGGGACAGACGGCGGGGAGCGAGTTGTTGGTGGCCAAGACACTGGCCCGGCTGGCGGCGATGGACGCGGCGCTCGACGGGACGATGGGCGTGGCGGCGATTGATTTGAAGACCGGCGAGCGGCTCTGCTACCACTGCGATACCTGGTTTCCAACGGCGTCTACCATTAAGGTGCCCCTGCTTGTCGAGGTGACGCGGCTGATTCGGGCGGGGAAACTGCGGTATGACCAGGTGGTGCCGGTGAGCCGGGGCGAGGTGGTGGCGTCGAGCGCGGCGTATGAGAAGGCGGTGGCGGACGGCGGTTCGTTGACCGTGCGGGAGCTGATCACGATCATGATTCAAAACTCCGACAACGCGGCGACGAATCAGCTGATTGATCTGGCGGGCGGGTTTGCACCGGTGAATACGCGGATGGACGAGATGAACCTGCCGGGGATCCGGCTGCGGCGGAAGATGATTGATCTCGAGGCGGCCCGGGCGGACCGGGAGAACATTGCGACGCCGATGGAGATGGCGCGGCTGGCGCAAATGCTCTATAGCGGTACGGCGCTCGATGCGGTTTCGTCGCGGGAGATGCTGGAGTTCCTGAGCCTGGTGGATGGAGATGTGCGGAAGGTGGCGGCGCCGGTGGCGACCGCGACCAAGACTGGGGCCCTCGACGGGGTGAAGTGCGAGTTTGGTGTAGTGAGGCTGGCGCGGAGGCCGTTTGCGCTGGCGGTGTTTGGGGCTTATTTGGGCGGGGAGAGTCCGGTGCCGGGAGCGGCCCGGATCCTGCTGGATCATTTTCGAAAGCTGGACCGCGCGAATGCGGCCGGGCGATTTTTGGAGTAAATCAGATGGAATTGAAAGGCAAGCGTGTGGCGATGCTGGTGGATCAGTTGTACCAGGAGATGGAAGTCTGGTATCCACTCTACCGGTTGCAGGAGGCCGGGGTGACCGTGGTTACGGTGGGCGCCGAGGCGGGTAGAAGCTACGGCAGCAAACTGGGCTATCCGTGCGTTGCACAGATGAGCTATGACGAGGTGAGCGCCGATGATTTTGACGGGGTGATTGCGCCGGGCGGGTTTGCGCCCGACCATATCCGGCGGCATCCGAAGGCGAATCAGTTTGTGGCGGGGGTGAACGCGCAGGGTAAGCTGGTGGCGGCGATCTGTCATGGGCCGTGGGTGTTGTGTTCGGCGCACGGGATGTTGAAGGGGCGGAAGGTGACGAGCTTTTTTGCGATCAAGGACGACGTTGTGAACGCCGGCGCCGAGTGGGTGGACGCAGAGGTGGTGGTGGATAAGAATCTGGTGACTTCGCGGAAGCCGGAGGATCTGCCGGCCTTTGCGCTGGCCTGTGTGCAGGTTTTAAAGGGGTAACACTTCGATGATTCGGATAATCCTTGTGCTGATGGTTGGCGCGGCGATCGGTTGGACGCAGGACGGTGCGACGAAGGCGGACTGGCCGGCCTACGGCGGGCAGAACTCGGCGTGGCGCTACAGTGCGCTGGATGGCGTGAACACGGGCAACGTGAGTCAACTGGCGGCGGCTTGGGTTTTCCAGACCGGGGATAACGACGGCGGTCTGCAATCGACGCCGCTGGTGATTAACGGGGTGATGTACGTGTCGACGTCGCACAACCGGGTGTTTGCGTTGGATGCGGTGACGGGCAAGCGGCTGTGGAGCTACCGCTATGAGCTGCCGAAGACGTTCACGACCTTCTACGGCCCGTGGAACCGCGGGGTGGCCGTGGCGGAGGGGCGCGTGCTGATGGGTACTCTCGACAACCACGTGGTGGCGCTCGATGCCAGGACGGGCCGGGAGCTGTGGAAGGTGAACGTGGAGGATGCCAACCAATGCGGCTGCAACATCACGGCGGCGCCGCTGATTGCGCGGGGCAAGGTGATTGTGGGGGTGACGGGAGGCGATTCGGCGCACCGGGGCTACATTAACGCTTTTGACCTGCAGACGGGCCGGCACCTGTGGCGCTTCTGGACGATTCCGGGTCCGGGGGAGAAAGGGCACGAGACGTGGGCGGGAGATAGCTGGAAGTTTGGCGGCGGATCGACGTGGATGACCGGCTCGTTCGATGAGAGCCTGGGGATGGTGTACTGGGCCGTGGGCAATCCGGCGGCGGATTTTTACGGGGGGAACCGCAAGGGGGACAACCTGTACACCGATTCGATGGTGGCGCTCGACGTTGAGACGGGCAAGCTGAAGTGGCATTTCCAACAGGTGCCGCATGATGTGTGGGACTGGGACGCGGCCTACGAGGCCGTGCTGGTGGATCTGCCGGTGAACGGGCAGATGCGCAAGCTGCTGATCAACGTGAGCAAGGGCGGCTACACATACGTGCTGGACCGGACTAACGGCGAGTTCCTCACGGCGTGGCCGGTGGCGAAGAACATCAACTGGATCAGCGGCGTGGGTCCGAAGGGAGAACTACTGGGGCGGAACGAACCGGTGGTGGGCAAGCCGAAGCTGATCTGTCCGTCGATTGGCGGCGGCCGGAGTTGGAACCACGGGGCGTGGTCGCCGAAGGCGGGGCTGTTTTTTACAACTGGGATTGAATGGTGCCAGGAGGTGGTGTCACAGCCGGAGACCCCGGTGGAGGGCAAGACTTACTTTGGCGGGACCTTCAAGCTGGTGAGTACGCCGGACGGCAAGAGCGGCGGCCATCTGGCGGCCTATAATCCCTTGACGGGCAAGCCGGTGTGGCGTTACGAGTACAAGTATCCGCTGCTGGCTTCGGTGCTGGCGACGGCGGGCGACCTGATCTTTACGGGAGATGCCGAGGGCGAATTCTTTGCCCTGGATGCACGGACGGGCCGGAAGCTATGGAGCTTCAACACGGGCTCGGGCCACCGGGGCAGTTCCATTACGTATGCCGTAAACGGGCGGCAGTATGTGGCGACGCCTTCGGGATGGGGTTCGGCCGTGGCGGGGTTGATGCAGCAGTATTGGCCGGAGACCGAGCAGTTTCCGAACGGTTCGGCGGTGTTCGTGTTTGCGTTGCCGGAGAGGAAATGATGAAGGTTTGGGCGGGTGTGGTGATTCTACCGGCGCTGCTGCTGGCTGAACAGCAGGGCAGCCTCGGCACCTCGGCGGTTGTCGCGCGAGGGGATCAGTTGTTTGCGCAGGGATGCGCGGTGGGTTACTGTCACGGCACGGCCGGGGCGGCGGCGCGCAGTCCACGGCTGCGGGGCCGGGTGTTTGAGCGGGACTATCTCGTCAAGGTGATCCGCGATGGGATTCCGAACACGGCGATGCCCGCCTGGGGCGACCGTTTGACGGACGGCGATATCAGTGCGCTGGTGGCGTACATCCAGAGTCTTGCGACGGCGTCGAGCGAGGGTCCGGCGCCGGCGGAGGCGGCCAGCGCGGCGCCGCCCGTTGCCGTGAAGGAGTCCGAACTGTCACCGGAGGTGCGGCAGGGCCGGGAGCTTTTCTATGACGCGCAGCGGGCGCAGCGCTGTTCGAACTGCCACCGGTTGCAGGGTATGGGCACGGCGGTGAGCGCGGACCTGGCCAAGTTGAGCAAGCAGCAACTGGGCGCTGAAGCGGTGACTGCGGTGCGGAACGCGCGGGCACGGCGTGTGCAGGAGGTGGCACTCAAGAGCGGCGACCGCTTCCCGGCCGTGGTGTTGGACCGGGGACCGGCCGTAACGCGGGTCTACGACCTGAAGAGCACGCCACCCGTGCTGCGACAGTTGGAGAACAGCGAGATCCAGGTCATCCAGACGCAGCGCGCCTGGCGCCATGCGCAAGCTGTGCGAGGCTATACGGCGGATGAGTTGCGGGCGGTGTGGGCGTTTGTGGACTGGGCGGCGCAGCGGTGACGGCGATGCCGATCAGAGCCGCACGGCGAACTGGTTGACCCTGGTGGCGACTTCGTAAAAGGCGTAGATGGTCAGGGCCAGCGAGACGATCGACACCAAGCTCCAGAGCTTCTCCCGGGCATCGTCGTAGGGCCGGGGGAAGCGTGCCACCCAAGCCGTGCCGAAGCCGCCGATCATACCGCCGAGGTGGGCGGCGTTGTCGATGGGAAACATCGGCAGACTGCCGATGAGGAAGCCGAGTCCGGCGTTGATGAGCAGTTGCCGCTGCAAGTACTTGGCGTAGGGGTGCTGGCTCATGACCCCGGCGGCGATCAGGGCGCCCATCAGGCCGAAGATGCCGGCGCTGGCGCCGATCGAGGGCGCCGGCGTCCACACCGCGCTCAGCAGAAAGCCGCAGATGGTGGAAACGGTCCAGATGGTGAACATGCGCCGCGTGCCGAACATCTCCTCGGCGAGCGGGCCAAGATTGTATAGGCTCATCATGTTCATCAGAATATGCATCGGGTTGATGTGCAGATAGCCGGCCGTGAGCAGCCGCCACCATTGGCCGGCGGCCAGCCCGGGCAGCGTTTTGGCGGCAAAAAGAAGGAAGGCTTCGTTTTTACTCAGGAGAACGGCCAGAAAGAGGGCGCTATTCACCAGGAGCAGTAGTCCGGTGGCCATGCGGTTGGGGCCGAGCAAGCTGGCGATCCCAGAGGATTGATAAGACACTTCTTTCATTGTACTGGCGCTGCTACACTTGAGGCTTACGTGGCGCAGGACGAATCAGCACTTCGACAGGACATTGTCGCCATCGGCCGCTTGATGTACGAAAAGGGCTGGGTGGCTTCCAATGACGGCAACATCAGCGTGCGTCTCGATGCCGAGCGCATTTTGTGCACCCCGACCGGGATCAGCAAAGGGCGGATGGCGCCGGACGATCTGATTGTCTGCGACATGCGCGGCAACAAGATCGCCGGGCGGCGCGAGCGGACGAGCGAGATCCTCATGCATCTGACGATGTACGAGATGCGGCCCGATGTGCAGGCCGTGGCGCATGCCCACGCGCCCGTGGCTACGGGCTTCGCCGTGGCGGGCCGGGCGCTGAACATGGCGATTCTGCCGGAGGTGGTCGTCAATCTCGGGTGCGTGCCGCTGGCCCCGTACGGGTTGCCGGGGACGGCGGAGTTGAGCGAGACCTTGAAGCCCTTTATTCCGCACTATGACGCGATTTTGCTCGGCAACCACGGCGTAGTCTGCGGCGGGGCGGACTTATGGAGCGCGTTTCACAAGATGGAGACCGTCGAACATGTTGCCCGCATCGCGCTGGTGGCCGAACAGTTGGGCGGGCCTAAACTGCTCGACCGCCACGAGGTGGAGCGGCTGTTTGAAGCCCGGGCGCGTTACGGGATCCAATCGAACTCGAAGGCGGCGCCGGGTTGCCCGATCACGGCCGGCGACCTCGCCGAACCGGAACGGTTCACGGTGACCCGAGAGGAGTTGATCGCGCTGATTGACGAGGCCGTGCGGACGGGCCG
>JAINDL010000037.1 GCA_019931245.1 Bryobacteraceae bacterium CoA2 C42 | reverse complement strand
TGGGCGGGACGGTGGGGGTGGCGTCGAATGCGACGGACTTTGGCTGGACGGCGGTGTCGGATGCGGCGTGGCTGACGGTGACGGCGGGGGCGGCGGGTACGGGGAACGGGACGGTGACGTACAGCGTGGCGGCGAACGGGACTGCGGTGGCCAGTCGCACGGGGCGATTGACGATTGGGGGGCAGACGTTTACGGTGACGCAGGGCGGGGTGACGGGTAGTGTGACTCTGTCGCTGGCAAGTGACGCGGTCGGGGTGGCGGGGCGGGTGGGCGGGACGGTGGGGGTGGCGTCGAATGCGACGGACTTTGGCTGGACGGCGGTGTCGGATGCGGCGTGGCTGACGGTGACGGCGGGGGCGGCGGGTACGGGGAGTGGGACGGTGACCTATAGCGTGGCGGCTAACGCGACCAGTGTGGCGGGCCGGACGGGGCGGTTGACGATTGGGGGGCAGATATTCACGGTGACGCAGGGTGGGGTGACGGGGAGCGTGACGCTGTCGCCGGCGGCCTACGCGGCGCCGGTGGCGGGGGTGAGTGGGCGGTCGATTACCGTGACGGCGAACGCGACGGATTTTGCGTGGACGGCGACCTCGAACGCCTCCTGGCTGACGGTGACCGGGGGCGCGGCGGGGACGGGTAACGGTGCGGTGACCTACAGCGTCGCGGCGAACGCGGGCGGCGAGCGGACCGGGACCCTGACGATTGGGGGCAGGCCGTTTGCGGTGACGCAGGGGGCTAAGCCGGAGATTCTGGTAGCGACGACGCGCTTCGAAAGAACAGTAGTTGCGGGGGAGAGGACCGCGCCGCTGGTGGTGGCGTTGGGGGGGACGCCGGGGCTGCCGGTGACGGTGCGGGTGGACGTGGCTTGGCTCGAGGTGACGGCGGGGGCGGGCACGTTGCCGGGGCGGCTGGTGATGACGCCGAGCGCCCAGCTACGACCGGGCCTCTACGTGGGACTAGTGACGCTGCTGGCGGAGGGGGCGGAGCCGATTTTGGTAACGGTCCGCTACACGGTGACCGAGGCGCCGCAGTTTGTGGCGTTGCCGACGGCGCTGGAACTGGACGGGGGGACGCCGCAGACGTTATACGTGACCTCCCGGGGGCGGCAGGTGCGGTACGCGGCGGAGGCGGTGAGCGACGGGGGATGGCTTTCGGTGACGGCAGAGAACGGGACGACGCCGGTGAATCTGCAGGTGCGGGCGAACTCGTTCTTCCTGAAGCCGGGGGTGTATACGGGGATGATCCGGGTGACGACGCCGGAGGCGGGGGGCGGGGGGCCGATCGTGGTGCCGGTGACGGTGCGGGTGGGGGCGGTAGGGCAGTAGTCCGTGAGCGGGTGGGGCGGCGGGGCGACTGTTTTGGTGCGGGGACCGAATGGGGTCCCCGCGACGGTCGGTTCGGTGGCGCCGCGAAGGGTTAGCGGGCGGGGTCGTAGTTCAGATTGGGTCCGAGCCAGCGTTCGACCTCGGCGGTAGTCATTTGCTTGCGGGCGGCGTAGTCGGCTACCTGGTCGCGGTCGATGCGGCCGAGGCTGAAGTAGCGGGACTCGGGGTGGGCGAAGTAGATGCCGCTGACGCTGGCGCCGGGCCACATGGCAAACGACTCGGTGAGCCGCATGCCGGTGCGGGCTTCGACGTTGAGAAGCTGCCAGATCGTTCCTTTCTCCGTGTGGTCGGGGCAGGCGGGGTAGCCGGGGGCGGGGCGGATGCCGCGGTACTTGCCGTGGATGAGATCGTCGTTCGACAGATGGCCTTCGGCTCCCAGGCCCCACTCCTGGCGGGTGCGCTGGTGGAGATATTCGGCGAAGGCCTCGGCGAGACGGTCAGCGAGCGCCTCGGCCATGATGGCGTTGTAGTCGTCGTGGGCGGCGCGGAAGCGGTCGCCGAGCGCGGGGAGGCCGAGGCCGGCGGTGACGGCGAAGGCGCCGATGTGGTCGGGGAGGCCGGTTTCTTTGGGGGCGATGAAATCGGCGAGGGAGCGGCAGGGTTCGGCGCCCTCCTTATGCACCTGCTGGCGGAGGCAGTGGAGGCGGGTGAGGGGGGTCGAGCGGGTGGAGTCGGTGTAGAGTTCGATGTCGTCGCCGAGGGCGTTGGCGGGGAAGAGACCGTAGACGCCGTGGGCGGTGAGGAGGTTTTCGTCGATGATGCGGTCGAGGAGGGCCTGCCCTTCGTGATAGAGGATGCGGGCCTGTTCGTTGTCGAGGATGCGGGGGAAGATGCCTTTGAGGCCCCAGGTGTGAAAGAAGGGGGACCAGTCGATGTAGTCGCGGAGGGTGGCGAGGGAGAAGTTTTCGAGGAGGCGGACGCCGGTGAAGGAGGGGGTGGGGATGTCTTCAGGGCGCCAGGTGATGGGGGTGCGGCGGGCGCGGGCGTCGGCGAGGGGCGTGGCGGCGAGGCGCGGGGCGGCGTGGGCCTGGCGGATGGCGGCGTAGTCGGCGGCGTGCTGGGCGAGGAAGGCTTCGCGGCCGTCGTCGCTCAAGAGGCTGGTGGTGACGGGGACGGCGCGGCTGGCATCGAGGACGTGGACGATGGGGGCGTGGTAGTGGGGGGCGATTTTGATGGCGGTGTGGGCGCGGCTGGTGGTGGCGCCGCCGATGAGGAGGGGGATGGAGAGGCCGAGGCGCTCCATTTCGCGGGCGACGTGGACCATTTCGTCGAGGGAGGGGGTGATGAGGCCGCTGAGGCCGATGACGTCGACGTTTTCGGCTTTGGCGCGTTCGAGGATTTTTTCGCAGGGGACCATGACGCCCATGTCGATCACTTCGAAGTTGTTGCAGGCGAGGACGACGCCGACGATGTTTTTGCCGATGTCGTGGACGTCGCCTTTGACGGTGGCGAGGAGGATTTTGCCCTGGGTTTTGACGGCCTGGCCGGCGGCGGCGAGGGCGGCCTTTTCGGCCTCCATGAAGGGGGTGAGGTGGGCGACGGCCTTCTTCATGACGCGGGCGGACTTGACGACCTGGGGCAGGAACATCTTGCCGGCGCCGAACAGGTCGCCGACGATGGACATGCCGGCCATGAGGGGCCCTTCGATGACGAGGAGGGGGCGGCCGAGTTTGACGCGAGCCTCTTCGGCGTCGACTTCGATGTAGGTATCGATCCCTTTGATGAGAGCGTGGGCGAGGCGGTCTTCGACGGAGCCGTGGCGCCACTCTTCGGTTTTCTTTTCGGCGGCGGCGCCGGAGGAGGCGGCTTTGAGGGCTTCGCCGCGTTCGACGAGGCGTTCGGTCGAGTCGGGGCGGCGGTTGAGGAGGACGTCCTCAACGAGCTCTTTCAGTTCGGGTTCAATCTCCTCGTAGACTTCGAGCATGCCGGCGTTGACGATGCCCATGTCGAGGCCGGCGCGGATGGCGTGGTAGAGGAAGGCCGAGTGCATCGCTTCGCGGACTTTGTTGTTGCCGCGGAAGCTGAAGGAGATATTGGAGACGCCGCCGCTGACTTTGGCGTGGGGGAGGTGGGTTTTGATCCAGCGGGTGGCGTTGATGAAATCGACGGCGTAGTTGTTGTGCTCCTCCATGCCGGTGGCGACGGTGAGGATATTGGGGTCGAAGATGATGTCTTCGGGGGGGAAGCCGACTTCGTCTACGAGGATGCGGTAGGCGCGTTCGCAGATGCGGATTTTGTCCTCGAAAGTGGCGGCCTGGCCGTTTTCATCGAAGGCCATGACGACGACGGCGGCGCCGTACTGGAGGACGGTGCGGGCGTTCTGGCGGAACCGGTCTTCGCCTTCCTTGAGGGAGATGGAGTTGACGATGCCTTTACCCTGGAGGCACTTGAGGCCGGCTTCGATGACGGCCCAGTTGGAGGAGTCGACCATGAAGGGGACTTTGGCGACTTCGGGTTCGCTCGCGAGGAGTTGGAGGAAGCGGGTCATGGCGGCGACGCCATCGATCATGCCTTCATCCATGCAGATATCGATGACGTTGGCGCCGTTTTCGACCTGTTGGCGGGCGATGGCAACGGCCTCTTCGTAGTTGCCTTCCTTGATGAGTTTGGCGAATTTGGGGGAACCGGCGACGTTGGTGCGTTCGCCGATCATGAGGAAGATGCCGGGCTGCTGGGTGAAGGGTTGGGAGCCGGAGAGGCGAAGGGGTTTGAGGGGCTCGGGTTCGGCGGGTTCGGCGGCGGGGTGGACGCGGCGGGGTGGTTGGGCGGCGAGGGCCTGGGCGATGGCGGCGATGTGTTCGGGGGTGTTACCGCAGCAGCCGCCGGCGATGTTGACGAGTCCGTTTTGGGCGAACTGGCCGAGGAAGCGGGCCATGTCGGCGGGTTCGAGGTCGAAGCCGGTGGGGGAGAGAGGGTTGGGGAGGCCGGCGTTGGGGTAGCAGGAGATGGCGGTGTTGGACTTTTGGGCGAGTTCGGCGAGGAAGGGATACATGAGATCCGGTCCGAGGGAGCAGTTGAGGCCGACCGAGAGGGGGTTGACGTGTTTGACGGCGTTCCAGAAGGCTTCGATGGTTTGGGCCGAGATCATGGTTTCGCCGCCGCGGCCGACGGCGGCGGAGATCATGATGGGGAGTTCGACGTGGTCCTGGTCGAAGACTTCGCGGATGGCGACGAGGGCGGCTTTGGCGTTCAGGGAGTCGAAGATGGTTTCGACGAGCAGGAGATCGGAGCCGCCGGCGATGAGGGCGCGGATCTGTTCGCAGTAGGCGGTTTTGACCTGATCGAAGGTGACGACGCGGAAGCCGGCGTCGTCGGCGTCGGGGGAGTTGGACAGGGAGACGGTGAGGGGTCCGATGGCGCCAGCGACGAAGCGGGGGCGACCGGTGGAGTTGGCAACGCGGTCGGCCCACTCGCGGCACTGGCGGGCGGATTGTTCGTTGATTTCCCAGGCGAGGGACTGGAGAAACGGGTCTTCGATGATTTGCTGGTAGAAGGCGGGATCTTTGCGGCCGCCGTGTTCGCGGGGGTCGTCGACGAAGAACTCGCTTTGGGTGATGGTGGTGGCGCCGAAGGTATTGGTTTCGATGATATCGGCGCCGGCTTCGAGGAAGCGGCGGTGGATATCGCAGATCATGGCGGGCTGGGTGAGGGAGAAGAGGTCGCCGTTGTTGAGGAGGTCTTTCGAGGAGTTTTTGAAGCGCTCGCCGCGGATATCGGCTTCGGTCATGCCGTAGGTACGGATGGTGGTCCCCATGGCGCCGTCGATGATGGCGATGCGGTTTGCAAGGATCTGTTGGAGGGGGTGGGGGTTTGGCATGAAGGGAAGGGAGGAACGGACTCCCCTTCCTATCATAGCGACTTACGGGCGGAGGGCCGGATTTTCGGGGGGGGGGAGGAGGCGGGATTGTATCCTAACTTAAACGATGCGTATTGGGGCGGTTGCGGCAAATTTGGCGGTGTTGCTGCTGCTGGGGGTGGGAATCCCCTGGTGGAAGGGTTTGGAGTTCTTGGATTTGTATCTGTTGATGCCGTACTCGCTGCTGGGGGTGCTGTATGCTTCGCCGCGGGCGGTGGCGGTAGCGCTGGAGTCGCCGATTTCGCTTTCCGATTTGGGTCGGGCGGTACTTTGGGGTTGGGTGTTGGGGGCGCTGATCCTGGTGTTGGGGTTGGTGACGGTGAATGTGAGCGAGGGGCGGGGGGTGCTGCCGCCGGCGCCGGTGGTGCTGTGTTTGCTGGTGTGTGGTTTGCTGGGATGTCTGGTGACAGCGGGGGGGGCGGTACGGGTGGCGCTGGCGGCGCGGTCGGAGGGAGCGGCGCGGCAGCGGATCCGGATTGGGTTTCTCATGCTGGTTGGCGGACTGCTGGCGGCGCCGCGGATGTTGGGGGAGCGGGAGGCGGGGGAGTTGCTCGAATGGTTGATGCGCGGGGGAATGGTGGGGGTAACGATGGTACTGGGGCCGGTGGCGGTGATGGGGACGTTGTGGCTGTTGCGGGCGCGGATGGCGCGATACACTGGCTGAACGATGCAAATCCTCGCAAAATCGCCTTGCCGGGTGGACCTGGCGGGCGGGACCCTGGACATATGGCCGCTGTATCTGCACCATGCGAATGCGTGCACGGTAAATTTTGCGGTGGACCGGTATACGACGTGCGACCTGCGGACGCGGGAGGATGGACGGATTGTGCTGCGGTCGCGGGATTTGGGCCGGGAGGAGGAGTTTGTCTCGCTTGAGGCGCTGCGGGGGGCGAAGCGGTACCAGTTGGCGCTGCTGGCGGAGGTGGTGAAGTTTTTTGCGCCGCCGATGGGGGTGGAGGTAGATACGAATTCCGAGGCGCCGGCAGGGGCGGGGATCAGTGGATCGTCGTCGCTGATCATTACGCTGGCGAGCGCGTTCAACCGGCTGTTGGGGACGGGTTATTCGATTGAGGCGATCCGGCAGGTGGCGCAGAATGTGGAAGCGCGGATTATCAAAGTGCCGACGGGTTGCCAGGATTATTATCCGGCGATGTACGGCGGGGTGAGCGCGGTGGAGTTGCGGGTGGACGGCATCCGGCGGGTGGCATTGCCAGTGAGCCACGAGGATTTGATTGCGCGGACGGTGTTGGCTTATACGGGAGAGCCGCGGAACTCGGGGATCAACAACTGGGAGGTGACCAAGCTGTACATTGACGGGGACAAGGGGGTGCACCGGAACTTTGACCAGATTTCGGGGATTGCGCATGCGATGCGCGGGGCGCTGGGGGCGAGCGACTGGGCGGAGGTGGCGCGACTGCTGCGGGAGGAATGGACGTTTCGGAAGCGCAACGCGCCGGGGATTACGACGCCGTTGATTGATGAGCTGGTGAAGGTGACGAAGAAGGCGGGGGCGGTGGGGGCGAAGGTGTGCGGGGCGGGGGGCGGCGGATGTGTGTTTTTCCTGGTGGAGCCGGGGACGAAGGAGCGGGTGGGCGCGTTGATTGGAAAAGCCGGGGCAACGGTGCTACCGGTGCGGGTGGCGCCGAAGGGGGTGACGGTGAAGGCGGTGGCGGCGAAGGGAAGTGGTGGGTAGGGATTGGGTCGGTCCGGCGCTGCGGGTGGCGCTGTTCGGGCTGACCGGGTTTGTGGGTTTGCTGGTGATGGGGTTCGCTTTGAGTCCGCTGGGGTCACTGGTTTCGGCGACGTTGAGCGTGTTTGGAGCGGCGGCGATGGCGACTGCGCTGGTGCTGCGGATTTACGGAGGCGGGCGGCTGGCGGCGATCGGGTTGGCGTGGCACGGGGCGGCCCTGCGGCATTTGGGGTACGGGTTGGGATTGGGGAGCGGGGGGATTGTGCTGGCGCTGGGGGTTCCGCTGCTGCTGGGGAAGGCGGAGTTTGTCGCGATGCCGGAGGCTGCTTTTAACCTGCCGAGTTTGGGGCTGGTGGCGGTTTGCCTGCTGTTTGGGGCGGTGGGGGAGGAGTTGCTGTTTCGGGGGTATGCGTTTCAGGTGCTGGCGGGATCGTTTGGGACTTACAAGGTGCTGTTGCCGCTGGCGACCTTGTTTGCGGCGATGCACGCGGGCAACCATAGCGCGACGCCGTTGGGGCTGTTTAACACCTTTATGTGGGGGGTGCTGCTGGGTTTGGCGCTGTTGCGGAGCGGGGACCTGTGGCTGCCGGTGGGGCTGCATTTCGGGTGGAATGTTACAACGCCGCTGTTCGGGGTGAACCTGAGCGGCTTTACAATGGGGTTGACAGGTTATACGGTGCGTTGGAATGCCGGTGAACTCTGGAGTGGCGGCGGATACGGGCCGGAGGGCGGACTGCCGTGCACGCTGGTTTGTTTGAGTATCGGCTATCTGCTGTACCGGCTGCCTTTAGAGCGGCAACGGCTACCGCTGTTGCCGGAGGAGGAGTAGATGCGGCGTTTGGCTTGGGTGTTGCTGGTTTGTCTGCCTGGGGTGGCGGAGAAGCAGAAGCTGACCGAAGAGGAGCGGCTGATGTTGATCCGGGGGTTGATGGCGGAGTCGGCGAAGGCGAAGGTGTTGATTCCGCGGTCGAAGAAGCCGTTGGCGGTGGATGAGAAGGGGGGGTGGGATAAGAAGGTTTGGGAGGAGGCGGGGAAGGAGTTTGGGGTGGCGGCGCGGGTGGGGGAGCTTGTGACGGTAACCAAGGTGGAGATTAAGGACGACCGGGTGGAGCTTGAGCTGAACAACGGGTTGAAGAGCGGGCGGACTTGGCGGGACCGGGTGCAGGTGGGGGTGGGGAATTCGACGGCGCCGATTTCGCGGAGCGATGCGCGGGCGTCGGCGGGGAGCAATATCGCGGTGGTATTTGCGGCGAAGGTGACGACGCTGGAGGTGGCGGATGTGAAGCGGATTCTGTCAACGGTGCTGGATTTTGACAAGCGGACGGTGACGGAAAACTACATGGAGAACATTCCGGCGCCGATCCGAAAGGCGATTCAGGATAAGCGGGTGATTGAAGGGATGGATCGGGAGCAGGTGCTGGCGGCGGTGGGGCGGCCGCTGCGGAAGGAGCGGCAGACGGTGGACGGGACGGACCTGGAGGACTGGATGTACGGGCGGGCGCCGGGGAAGCTGACGTTTGTGACGTTTGAGGGGAACAAGGTGGTTAAGGTGAAGGAGTTGTACGCAGGTTTGGGAGGGAGCACGGCGGCGGATTTGCCGGTGCAGGAATAGGGGGGATGTGAATATCCCGGCTGACTCGATTTGGGATTGGATACGGCGTGTCCTCAGCCCTTTTCCTCTCTATTTGACGGTTGTTACCGTAATCTCTACAGCCGAGCACTTTGGCCGGCTGGCGCCCGGGCGGCGTTTCGAGATCGCTGTTTCAATTTTGGGATCGCGTTTCTGGGCGGCGTCGTGAAGGCGGCCTTCAACTCCGCCTTCACGTTGCTCCCCGGCTTGGCGGCGCCGTCACCGTTTGCCGCTCTCCATCTGAGCGGCTTCTGGCAGTGGAGCGCCGGGGCTTTGGTCTATGCCATCCTCTGGGACCGGCTGCAGTATTGGTTCCAGCGCCTGCAGCACGGGGTGCCCTTTTTCCGGCGCACCCATGCGCTGCACCATGACTCGGAGGCCTTCCACTGCTCTGACGCGCTGCGGAACACGGTGGGCGCCAGTCTGACCCAGATCCTGCTCATCGGATACCCGCTTGTCGCCATCGGCGCCCACCAGCTGCTGCATCTCACGGCCGGCGTTCTTCTGTTCTCCATCTTCGGCTTCTACAACCACGCCAACATCCGCCTCGGTCATGGTGTCCTCGCCCCGTTGCTCACCGGCCCGCAGTTCCAGCGGGTCCACCATGGGTGCGGGGAGACTTATCAGAATGCCAACTTTGCCACCTTCTTTCCATGGATTGACATGCTGTTTGGGACTTACCGCCGCCCTTGCCCGGATGACTTTCCCCCGACCGGAGTAGCAGGGAGGCGCCAGTCGCAGGGGGCCAGGTCGCTTCTGTCTGCTTTCTTCGGATGCTAATTGCCGCTTCGGCGGTAGCTGACCGTGAGGCTGAGCGCGACGGTCAAACGGACTCGACACCGACACTACGGTGCACACCCTGTATGGCGGCCAGATGGGCGGCCGGGTGAGTTACAACCGCAAGAACAAAGGCAAGCCCAGCTATCAGCCGATGTTGACCTTCATCGCCGAGACGCGGGAGGCGTCTTGCACAACGGCGACAAGCCGACCGGGGAATCCATCGCCCGCCATCTGGCGAGGGTGCCCGCCATCTGGCGAGGGTGATGAATACGCTGCCCAAGACGGTTGAGACCTTCCGGGCGAGAGCTGACGCGGGCTTCTACTGCTGGGAGGCGGTGAAGGCCTACACGGATCTGAGTTGCGAATTTGTCATCGTGGCGCGAAAAACGGACCGGTTATTGGGTGAGTTACAGGCCGCGGAGTGGCAGCCCTCGCCTCATACCCTCGCCTCATACCGATGCGGACTTTGAGTGCCAGTTCCGCT
>JAINDL010000079.1 GCA_019931245.1 Bryobacteraceae bacterium CoA2 C42 | reverse complement strand
CGATACCCATTAAAGGACTTATGAGCCTGCGGCGGGGGTGATGAACCAACGCTCGCCGTGCCGTGCCACGTGGCAATGGGTGTTTTCGACGTGGTCAACTTTATCCGAGCACAAGTGGTCAACTTTTGGTTAGCGCCGAAGATTTGTTAGGTACGGGAGTATAATCCACGGTAAGATTTCCGTTCCTTTCCCCTGATGTGAGCATGCCGGAATCCCTCCCAACGAATGTACTGACTTCCAATCGCCTTGATGAGGTTCTGGCGAATGCGTACGTTTTTTGCCGGGATCATTTTGGGGAGATTCATGCCGCGACCCGGGTCGGTGGTCCCTACCGGAAGCACTACCGGCGCGTAAGAGGGGAGTTGCGTGACGGGCTGCTGCGGGATTGTGATTTCCTCGCACTGCGCCAAGCGGAGGGGATCGCGACAGCACTGGCGGGCCGGAACCGGGAGGAGGAGTTGGCGGGGATCGCGGCGCTGCTGACGGCGGGAGCCGCGGCGTTATCGGATAGAACGAATCAGGCGGCGCGATTCTGCCGCTTTCAGATCCAGGCGCATCGCTCGTTCGGCGGAGAGTCGTTCTGGATTTCGACGGCGCCGGCCGATTCGATGTGGGAACGGTATGCCCAGCCACGGAGTTATGACGAGATCAGCGTTACGCTAGCCCGGTATCATCCGGGGCTGGCGATCACGGCGGCGCGGAACGGAGAAACGGAGATCCGGGTGGAACGGTTGGAGAGCCGGCTGTGGAGCCGGTTGGCAGGGCGAGCAGGCCGGTTGAAGGTGGCCGTGGCGCCGCTGGGGCGGTATGAGACCCGGTTTCGAGTAAGCACGCCGGCGGAGCACGGCGATCCGTGCGGCTTCGTGATGGAGAGCGTGGCGGAAGAGGAGAGACAGAAGGAGGAGATCCGGCAAATCCTGCAGCAGGCACACGGCAAAGGCGTGGCGATTCTTACCTTTCCCGAGCTCCGGATGACGCCGGGCCTGCTGGATGTGGTGCGGGATTTTCTGGAAGCGCAGGCCGTGACGGCAGAGACGGGGCTGCTGCTGGTGGCGGCCGGGAGTTGGCACGTCGAGGATGGAGAGGCGTACGTCAATCAATGCCCGGTGCTCGATTGCCGCGGCGGGATCGTGTGGCGGCAGAACAAACTGGCGGAGTTCCACCTCTCACCCGGTAATGTGGCGAAGACGGCGGAGTATTGGCGGGAACGGGGAGTCGGTCCGGAGGGGGCAGTGGAGGATATCCGAAACGGGAGTGTGCAGGTCGCGGTGGATTCGCCAGTTGGCCGGATCGCGGTGGCGATCTGCGCGGGCTACCTGCATGAACGGGCGGCGAAGCTGTTGGCGGAGGTTCACGCGAACCTGTTTCTGGTGCCGGCGATGACGACGACGTGCCGGGATCTGGAGAAGACGGCGGAGGAGATGATCCGGAGACGGGCGGGAACCTTTGTGGCGAATTGCGGGTATACGGGGGGCGAGCATGGGCGGTCGTTCTATTTGCCGGCGCGAAGGAATGGGGAGGTGGAGCGGATAGAGGAGTGCGGTACGTTGCTGGTGGGTGAGTTTAGTGATAGTTTAGGAGATGAGGCTTAGGGCGTGGAGGATAAACCATATCTAAATCTTGATCTTGTGCATCGCCCGGTGGCGGAGTTGGTTCCGCTGGTATTGGCGGCGTTGCGGGAGCGGGATGCGGCCAAGATGGAGCAGGCGGATCAGATTCTGCACTACCACTTTCTGGAGCACCTGAAGGCGAGGCGGTCTGGCGGGCAGAAGGAGTTTCTGGCCGCGTTGCTGGAGGTGGCCGATAGCCGGGAGGTGCGTCAACTGGCGGGGGAGGGGCCGGAGAAGAGGGCGGCGCGGTGGGAGCATTTGTTTCAGATTCTGGAGGCGGTGACGGTTCCAGAGAGTCTGGAGGCGGGGGCGCGGCGGTTTCTGGAGTCGCTGGCGTATGGGGAGGAGTTGCTGCGGATCGTGGCGGAGGCGGAGGAAGCGGGTGAGCCGCTGACGGTGAGCGGGCTGGCGGAGCGGTTAGGCCGGTCGGATTCGACGGTGGTGCAGGTGCTCGGGAAGATGGAGGCGAAGGGGTTGATTGAGCGGCAACGGGACGGGCGGAATACGTTTGTCGGTGTGGGGCTGATGGGGCAGGCGATGGTGGCGCCGCGGAAGCCCGAGTTGGTGCGGGTACTGCCGCCGGACAGCCGGGTGCTGGCGGAGGTGTCGTCGCCCAAGGGATGGCTCTGCGCCTGATGCCTTACTACGCCACATTTTATTCGTACAAGGGCGGGGTTGGCCGGACGCTGGCGCTGGTGAATGTTGCGGTGGCGCTGGCGAAGAGGGGGAAGTCGGTCATCCTTTGGGAAGCGGACCTGGAGGCGCCGGGGCTTTTGGAGATGCCGTTTTTCGCGGGGCTGCGAGAGAAGGCCAAGGGGGGGGTGATCGATCTGTTGGCTGATACCGAATCCGATGCCGGGAGGGCACTGGAGCGGTATCTGCTTGTTCATCCCAAGTTTGAGCAGGCTCGCCTGCGGATTTTACCGGCGGGGAAGCCGGGGGGGGGCTACGCGAAGCGGTACAACCAGGTGCGGTGGGACGATCTTTTTGGCGGCGAGTCCACGCTGGGGTCGCACCGGTTTGAGCAGATTCGGGCGGGGCTCGATTCGTTCCAGCCGGATTTTGTCCTGGTGGATTCGCGCACGGGGATTACCGATATCGGCGGTATTTGCACGGTGCAACTGCCGGATGCGGTGATGCTGGTGTATCGTCTGGGGCGGCAGGATGCCGCCGGATTGCGGGACATCTACGCGGCGCTGGGGAACACGGAGCGGCTGAAGAAGATTCGGAAAGAGCCGCTGAAGCTGCTGCTGGCGGCGACGATGATTCCGGACGGGTTTCCCGAGCTGACCGGGGAGCGGATGCAGGCCGTGGAGGGGTTGGGGAAGGCGGGTGAGCTGCGGGCGCATTTCCGAATTCCGCTAGTGCCCAAGCTGCTGCTGCAGGAGGAGGTTTGGACGGACGAGTTTCCCGACGAGGCGGTGTCGCAGGTCTATGACCAGATGGCCAGGGATCTGATGGAGCTGGCCGAGGGGAAGCGGGCGCAGCGGACGCGGGAGAGCCGGGAGGACGAGCTGGCCGAGGAGCGGCTGGGCGAGCGGCGGCGGGACCAGGGCAGCGCGTTTGAGGACAAGGTGGCCAAGGTGCTGCGGCTGCTGGGTTTCGAGGTGCAGACGAATGTCTCGATTGCGGGGCGGCAGGTGGATTTCCTCGCGGTGCAGAAGGACCCTCTGCGCGAGACGCGATTCCTGGGCGAGTGCAAGGATCACCTGGCGGCGCAGGGCGTGGAGGCGATCGACTCTCTGCATGCGCGAGTGTGCGCCTACCAGCGGGAGTATCCCGGGGCACAGGGGCTGCTGATCTCGCGGAACGGCTTTACGGATACGGCGGCGGCGCACGCGAGGAGCTTAGGCATTACGCTGCGGCGCTACGACGAGTTGATGAATGGGCTGGTGGAGCTGGGGAACTACGTTGCCGGGCTGGTCCACGATGTGCAGGGCGAGGAGATTGAGCGGCTTTACGTGGAGCCGGATGTCTACAGCGAGGAGCGGAAGGAGATCTTGCCGCTGCAGGACCACATCCGGCAGTGGTTGTTGGACGATGGCGCGGTGCAGCTGACGCTGCTGGGTGACTATGGAACGGGGAAATCGTGGTTTACGCGGCGGCTGGCGGCCGACCTGGGGCGTCGCTACCAGCAGGACGCGGTGGGGAACCGGTGCCCGATCCGGATTGACCTGCGGACGATGGCGAAGGCGCTGAGCCTGGACAATCTGCTTTACGAACACTTCAAGACGCGGGTGGGGAGGCCGGTGAACGCCGAGGCGGTGCTGCATCTGCTCGAAGAGGGCCGTTTTGTGCTGATTTTCGACGCGTTTGACGAGATGGCGACGCAGGCATCGTGGGAGGTGACGGTGGCGAACTTCCGGGAGCTGGCGCGGGCGGCGCAGGGGAAGGCGAAGGTGATCCTGACGTGCCGGACACATTTCTTCCGGGCGAACGCGGAGGTCGAGGCGCTGGTGGAGGGCAAGGGCAGCACGTTGACCGACGACGGGACGGCGCTCTACAAGGAGATTTTCGGGCGGAAGGGTTTTTCGGTGGCTTATCTGCGCGACTTTGGGGAGGCGCAGATTCAGGAGTACCTGCGGAGGGCCGGGGCGACCGGAATTGCGGGGCTGCTCGACACGGTGGGGGGGCTGCGGGAGGTGGCTTCGCGGCCGGTGCTGCTGGATATGGTGGTGAAGTCGGCGCCGCGGCTGGAGAACCGGGAGGAGGTACACCTGGCGACGCTTTACGAGGCGTACACGGAGGAGTGGCTGGCGCGGGCGGATTGGCGCACTTTGTTAGACCGGGAGAGCCGGCGGCGGCTGGCACAGAACCTGGCGCGGCGGCTGTGGGAGCGGGACGAGGCGCGGATGCACCACAGCGAACTGCGGCGGGCGGTGGCGGAGTTGCTGCCGGAGCGGGTGAAGAACCTGGCGGATGTGGACGTGTTCGAGGCGGAGGTGCGGACGGCGTCGTTCTTTACGCGGGATGCAGAGGGCAACTACGGGTTTTCGCACCGGAGTTTTCTTGAGTTTTTCGTGGCGCAGGCGCTGGCGGGGGAGGTGGGGGAGGGTCGGGCGAACCTGGACATGCGGCGGCTTAGCCCGGCGGTGGTGGAGTTTGTCCTGGCGCTGTGTTCGCGGGAGGCGATGGGGCGGGCGGCGGGAGGGGTGTTGGCGGGGCCGTACCGGCGGCGGGCGTCGGAGAACGCGCTGCTGCTGTATGTGCAGGGGGGGCTCGAGAAGCCGGCGGAGATGCATCTGGAGGGGGCGGAGCTGGCGGGCTTCCCGCTGGCCGGGGCGGACCTGCGGGGAGCACGTTTGGACGGGGCGGAGTTGACGAACGCGGAGTTGCGCGGGGCGCGGCTGGGGGGAGCGTCGTTGCGGGAGGCGGAGCTGGTGGAGGCGGGGCTCGAAGGAGTGGACGCGGAGGGCGCCGATTGCAGCGGTGCGCGGCTGATGGGCGCGCGGTTGGAGGGGGCGGATCTCCGGGGGGCGCGTTTTGCGGATGCTGATTTGCGTTTTGTGCTGGCGGTGGGGGCGAGACGGGACGAGGCCGAATGGGCGGGGGCCCAGCTGATGGGGGCGGCATTCGCCCGGCCGGCGGGGGGGGGGCAGGCGGTGGGCCAGGGATTTGGGAGCGTGGGGCCGGTGGCGTATCATCCGGGCGGTGGGCTGGTGGCGTTTGGGAGCGGGAGCGAGATCCTGATTGCGGATGAGTATACGGGGGTGATCCGGAGGAGGCTTCGGGGGCACGGGGGCGCGGTGCGGAGCGTGGCGTGGCGGGGGGACGGGGCGCGGCTGGCGAGCGGGTCTCGTGACAATACGGTGCGGGTGTGGGACGGGGAGAGCGGGCGGCTGCTGCGGACGCTGGAGGGGCATGGAAATTCGGTGCTGAGCGTGGCGTGGCGGGGGGACGGGGCGCGGCTGGCGAGCGGGTCCGCGGACAGTACGGTGCGGGTGTGGGACGGGGAGAGCGGGCGGCTGCTGCGGACGCTGGAGGGGCATGGGAATGTGGTGTGGAGCGTGGCGTGGCGGGGGGACGGGGCGCGGCTGGCGAGCGGGTCCGATGACCGTACCGTGCGGGTGTGGGACGGGGAGAGCGGGCGGCTGCTGCGGACGCTGGAGGGGCACGGGGATTCGGTGCGGAGTGTGGCGTGGCGCGGGGACGGGGCGCGGCTGGCGGCGAGTTGCGCGGATGGGAGCATG
>JAINDL010000058.1 GCA_019931245.1 Bryobacteraceae bacterium CoA2 C42 | reverse complement strand
GATGAGGGCGGCGACGCGTTCGGCGGTGCCGAGGTAGGTTTGGTGGACGATGCGGGGTTTGCCGTCGACGCGGGCGCTTTCGACGACGTAGTAATAGAGGGTGTTGGCTCTCTTCTTGGCGATGAGGGAGGCCATACAGGGTAATCCGAAAAAGGTCGGCAGGAGGACACGCTATCCCCCTGCGTTTCCAGCGGTTACCCGGCTACCGCGCATCCCACAGCTGCGGTTCGCAGCAAACTCCCGCTAGGCCAGAATGTCGAGCAGCTTCTTCTCCATTTCCGCCCCGGTGCGGGCTGCCGTAGCATTCACCGCCAGGGCGTTCTGCGCTGCCACGAGGGAGACGATTTCGCTGCTCAAGTCCACGCGGTCCACCGGAGATTGATCCTCAAAAGCCGCGAATTGGGCAAGGCGCTTCGCTGCCCGATCTGCTTTCTCTTGCGCGCGTTCAATACCCTCCAAGGACGTCGAAAGTATATTCATAACCCTTCCAACGATCTTTTCGACACTGAAAATCCGAACTTGAAGAAAATTGCGGAAAATTCCTTAGAACCATTTCCGGAGTTCGCCGAACCGCTCCAAATGCAGCAGATGGGAAGTCTCCGGTGGCGTCACCTCTTCCTGCTCCAGAATCCAGGTCCGCGGATGCGGAATGTACACCGCGTTAAACCCTGCCCGCAGCGCCGGATTCACGTCGCTCCGCGGCGAATTCCCAATCATCCACGTATGCGGCACGTGGAAGCCCCGCTCTTCGGCCAGGCGCCGGTACACCGTCACCTCCTTCTCCTTCACAATCCCAACGTGCTTGAAAAACCGCCCCAGCCCCGACCGGTCCACCTTCGCCTGCTGCTCGTCCGGCTGGCCTTTCGTCAGAAGCGTCAACTCGTGCCGCTCGGCCAGATGCACGAGCGTCTCCTCGACCTCCGGCAGCAGAATGATCGGATGATCCAGAATCTTTTCGGCAAACGCTACCACCTGCTCGAGATCCCTGTCCGAGATCGGCCGCTGCGCCAGGCGATGATAGGTCTCCACCAGGTTCCGTCCAAACCGCTTCGAACCGTAGCCATGGATCTTCGCGTTCACCGCCTCAATCGAATCGAGCACGTCGCGCACCTGCTCCCGCGTCAGATGCCGGTGATCCAGAAAGTCGGCAAACTCTTCGAAGGCCTGTTCGAAGAAGATGTTGTTCTCCCACAGCGTGTCGTCAGCGTCCAGAATCAGATGCTGCCGTCTCATGCGCCGGGCAACAGCTTCCCGTGCCCGTTGCGGGGCACAATCGTCCGGAAGTGCTCAATGCGTCGCTCCCGCGCCGCCGTCACGGGAAAAAGCTCGGCCAGCCGCCGGATCCGTTCCGCTTCGCTTCGCGACATCAACAGCATCTGCCGCACGTTCAGGTCGGTGACTGCCTGAGACAATTGAAAGCTCAATTGCGGGTCGTTCAACACTGGCTCGGGAAGGCTCCGTCCCTTCTCGAGCGTTCGCATCGCATAATACCCCCGGATCGCTTTCCGGATCAGATCCTCTTCGGGCGCCCCACCGCCCTCGTCATCAAAGAACTCGACGCGTCCCCGCAGGTAGCTCCGCCCCTCGTCGAGGTCCTGTATCTCAAACCGCCGGAACCCCACCGTCGACAGGTCCATCCGGCCGTCCTCGTACTTCTTGTCCACCTCATGAATCCGCGCCGTACACCCAACCGACGCTATTCCCTTCTCGAGCACCAGCACGACGCCGAACTCCCGGTTGCTCTCCAGCACATCCCGCACCATTTCCTTGTACCGCTCCTCAAAAATGTGCAACGGCAGGTCGGTGCGCGGGAACAGCACCACGCTCAAGGGAAACAGGGGGAGAAGCGGCCCGGGCATGCTACCATTATGGCTTCCCGACGCCGGGAAATGACAAGTTATGCGCATCGACGGCCAAGTAGTCCTCCTCACCGGCGCATCGAGCGGTATCGGCCAGGCCCTTGGCGACGAGCTCTCCCAACGCGGGGCCCGTCTCGCCCTCAGTGCCCGCTCCATCGCCCCCCACCCCACCCACTTCACGGTCGCCGGCGATCTCACCGACCCCCTCTTCCGCCAGCAGCTCATCGCCGCCACCCTTGCCCGCTACGGCCGCATCGACATTCTGATCAACAACGCCGGCGTTGGCCTCTATCAGCCCTCCTGGCAGGCCGACGACCATGCCGTCCGCCAGATGTTCGAACTCAACCTGTTCGCCGCCCTCCACCTCACGCAACTCGCCGTCCCCGGCATGCGCGAGCGCCGCCACGGCATGATCGTCAACATTGGCTCCATCGCCAGCAAAGTCACCCTCCCCTGGTTCACCCTCTACTCGGCCACCAAACACGCCCTCGCCTCCTTCACTGAGGGTCTTCGCATGGAAATCGCGGATGCCGGGCTCCACGCCATGCTGGTCTGCCCCGGCTACGTCAAAACCCGCTTCCAGCAAAACGTCCTCATCGGCCGCCCCCCCGACGAACTCGCCTCCGGGCGCCGCTTCGCCACCACCGCCCCCACCCTCGCGCGCGCCATCGCCGACGGCATCGCCCGCAACCGCCGCCAGGTGCTCCACCCCGCCTCCGGCTGGGCGCTCGTCGCCGCTTGGCGCACGGTCCCGCGCCTCGTCGAAGCAATCTTTGAGAAACTGCAAAGAGACCACCAATGATCGTGCTCGTCGGCTTCATGGGCTCCGGCAAGACCACCGTCGGCCGCGCCCTCGCCCACCATCTCCAACTCCCCTTCACCGACCTCGATGACCGCATCGAAGCCGCCGAGGGCCGCCCCATCTCCGACATCTTCGCCCAGGACGGCGAACCCGCCTTCCGCGACATCGAACACCGCGCACTCGGCCTCGCCCTATCAGGCGACGGCGTCCTCGCCCTCGGCGGCGGCGCCTATGTCCAGCCCCGCAACCGCGACCTCCTCCGGGGCCGCGCCACCGTCATCTGGCTCGACGTCCCCCTCGAAGACGCCCTCCGCCGGGTCGCCCCCGCCGGACACCGCCCCCTCGCTAAAGACCCCGTCCGCTTCGCCGAACTCTACCACGCCCGTCGCGCCGCCTACGCCGAGGCCGACCACGCCATCCCCATCACCTCCGACGACCCCTCCCTCGCCGTCAACGCCATCCTCAAGGTCCTATGACGAAACGAAGCCACGCCCGGCAGATCTTCAACGCCGCACTCAAAGCCGCCGATCCCTACGCCGCCGTCCTGGCTCATCTATCCCCCGAAGATCCCCTCCTCCGCCGCGCCAAACGCATCTTCCTCCTCGGCGCCGGCAAAGCCTCAGCGCCCATGGCCCGCGCCGTCGAAAAGGTCTGCGGCCGGCGCATCGCCGCCAGTTGCGTGGTCGTCAAGGACGGCCACACCGTCCCCCTTCGCTACACCGAGCTCCGCGAAAGCGGCCATCCCGTCCCCGATGAGCGCGGCGTCGCCGCTGCCCGCCGTATCGCCGCCCTCGCCGCCGAAGCCACGGCTGAAGACCTCGTCATCTGCTGCATTTCCGGCGGCGCTTCGGCCCTCATGCCGCTGCCCGCCCCCGGCATCAGCCTTGCCGAAAAGCAGGAGATCACCCGCCGGCTCCTCGCCGCTGGTGCCAACATCCACGAGATGAACGCCGTCCGCAAGCACTTGTCCGCGATCAAGGGCGGTCAGCTCGCCCGCCTCGCTGCGCCCGCCCCGGTCCTTACGCTCATCCTCTCGGACGTTATCGGCGACGATGTTTCCACGATCGGCTCCGGCCCCACCGCCCCCGATCCCTCCACCCTCGCCGAGGTCAAAGCCATCTTCGAGCGCCACGGCATCAACCATCCGCTCCCAGCCCTCGAAACTCCTAAAAAGCTCAGCAACGTCACCAACCGCATCGTTGGCAGCAACGCGCAATCCATCCGTGCCGCCGCCGCCAAAGCCAAAGAGCTCGGCTACAAACCGCTCGTGCTCTCCACCACCATCGAAGGGGAAACCCGCGAGATCGCCCGCATGCACGTGGCCATCGCCCGCGAGTGCCTCCGCAGCGGCAAGCCCGTCCGGCCTCCCGTCTGCCTTCTGTCGGGCGGCGAGACCACGGTCACCCTCCGCGGCCCCGGCAAGGGTGGCCGCAATCAGGAGTTCGCCCTCGCTGCCGCCCTCGAATTGCGAAACGAAGCCAGAATCCTCGTTCTTTCGGCCGGCACGGACGGCACGGATGGCCCCACCGACGCCGCCGGCGCCTTCGCCACCGGCGCGACCGCTCGCGACCTCCGCGCCGCCCGCGCCGCTCTCGACGCCAACGACTCCTACACGTTTCTCGGGCAGACCGGCGACCTGCTCATCACCGGCCCCACCCGCACCAACGTCATGGATGTTCGCATCCTCCTGGTCTCCTGATGATCCGCCCCGCCACCCCCGCCGACACCGAATTCCTTGCCCGCGCCAATGAGCGCATGGCGCTCGAAACCGAACACAAAGTCCTCGCTCCGGCCACCATCCGCGCCGGAGTGGCTCGCGTCCTCGCCGAACCCCAGCTTGGCCGCTACTTCGTCGCCGAGCAGGATGGCCAGCCCGCCGGCTGCCTACTCATCACTTACGAGTGGAGCGACTGGCGTAACGGCCTGTTCTGGTGGGTGCAGTCGGTCTTCGTCGAGCCGGCATACCGGGGCCGCGGGATCTACCGGTCGCTCTATCAGCACGTCAAGCAGTTGGCCGCGGTCGAAGGCGGCTGCTGCGGCTTCCGGCTCTACGTCGAAAAGGACAATCAGCGCGCCCGGCAAACCTACCAGCGCCTGGGAATGTCCCCGACCGATTATCTGCTCTTTGAAGAGTCCTGGCCCGGCGCCTGACGCTCCCCCCGCGCCGCCTGAATCGCCAGAAACTCGCCCACGTTCTCCATCGTCAGCAGGCCTACCAGACGCCCGCCCTGCACCACCGGCATCGTCCGGCAAGCGTTCTCCGGCCGGCGCTGCATTGCCGCGGCCAGCATCTCGCCGGGCTCAGCCGCCGCCACATCCGTGCGCATGATGGCCCGCACCCCCTGGTTCTGCTTCCGCGCCAGCGCGTGCAGCAGGTCGTCCCGCGTCAGCACCCCCACCACCGTCTCCCCGTCCAGCACCGGAAAGTCCAATTGTGACCCCGCCAGAATCAGATCCACCGCCCGGTCCAAGCCGTCGCCAGCCCCCAGTACCGCGAAGTCGGTCAACATAGCCGCCCGCACCGGAATGCCCCCCAGCGCCGCCTTCATTTGGGCCATGCTCGCCTCCTGCGCCGCGCCGATCCACACAAACAAGGCAATGAAAATCAGCAGCGGGTTGGCGAAAAAGCCGACAAAGCCGAACAGCACCGCCATGATCTGGCCGACCGTCGCCGCCGTCTGCGTCGCCCGTGTGTAGGGCATCCGCGTCGCCAGCAGCGCCCGCAGCACCCGCCCACCGTCCATCGGAAACGCCGGCAGCAGGTTAAAGAAAAACAGGGTGATGTTGGCCAGCAGCAATCGTTCGAGAATCGAACCGCCCCCGATCCTATCCACCGGGGGCAGCTGCCCGCCCAGGATGACGAACAGCAGCGCCGCGATCGCCAGGTTCACGGCCGGCCCGGCCAGCGCCACCCACAGCTCCTGCCGCGGATTCTCCGGCATCCGTTCGAGGCGCGCCACCCCTCCAATCGGCAGCAGCGTGATGTCGCTTGTCACGATGCCAAACCGCCGGGCCATCAACGCGTGCCCTAACTCGTGCAGCAGCACGCAGCCGAATAGCGCCAGGAAGAACGGTACGCCCGAAAGGTCGCCGTGCCGCCAGCCCCGTACAACCATCCAGGCGAGGAGAGCGAGAAAAGTGAAGTGCACCTGCAGCCGGATGCCGGCCACCGAACCGAGCGGAAGCGACCACGTCATCCCCGCAGTCTACCGCACCGGCTGATTGCTATAGAGCATCTTGCCGCCGCTCGCCAGCACCAGATGCAGGTTGGGCCGTCCTGCCCACTTCTGCGCGTTCTTGAGCGCCGGCCCTTCAATCGCCAGATAGTACCGCGCGGGGGACTTCCACCGCTCGGCAAACTGCTCGTAGTCGAGGAAGACGGCCGGCGCCCCCGGCGCGTAGGAGCCGTATTCGAGGTTGTTCACCCGCCCGTTCAACAGCAGCGCCGGCGGGTTGTTCGCGTAAAAGAATACCGAAGCGAACGTGTAGTACTGGTTGTCGATGATCAACTGCCCGGGCGGGCTGGCCTGGTAGGCTTCGGCCAGCGCGCGGGAACCCAGGTAGGGATCGAACGTGATCAGCGCCACCCGCGCCGCGTGGAAGAACAGCGTCATCATCACGGCCAGCGCCAGCGCCAGCCGGACTCCCCGCAGCAGCGCCGCCCCCGCCGCGCCAATCAGAAAGGCGGCCCCGGCCATCACCAGCGGAAGCCGCAGATAGGCGAACGAGGCCAGCGTCAGGTCGCCCATATGGCCGAGCGAGAGCGTATAGGCATCGGTCGCCTGCAGTGTCAGGGCGTTCGAGATGTCGCCGGGCGTGGGCAGGTTCCGGACCAGCGTCAGGATGGCGATCACCGCGGCCAGCGCCGCCGCCGCGATCGCGGCCAGCACGCGCCGCCCGGCGCTCACCAGCGGGGTCTGCTCGCGCAGCACGTTGGCCAGCAGCAGGGCCAGCGCCGGGTAGCAGGGCATGGAGTAGTACTCTTGCGTGGTGGAAAACGTGAAAAACGTAAGTAAAAAAACGGTGAAGCAGAGGGCCAGCAGCCGCGTCCGGTGCCCGCGGTCTTCGCCGCGGAAGCTTAGCTTTACCAGCCCTGGAAAGAAGGCCGACCACGGAAACAGCCACAGCAGATGAAACGCCCAGAAAAGCGCCCGCGGCACCGTGTTGTAGTCCCGCGGCCACCGCATGTTCAGAAAACGGAACACGTGCTCGTTAAAGAAGTAGAACCAGAAGAAGCCGTGATACTCCCCCGGACCGCTGTGCATGGTGAAGTCAAACAGCGGCGGATTCGCCATCGCCGCCGCCACGTGCCACGGCGCCGCGATGCAGACGGCGATCCATACCCCCACCCCCGGCGCCAGCCGCCGCCACTCCCCCCAACTCCGCGTCAGCGTCATCCACAACCCGATCGCCGCCACCGGAAACACGATCGCAATCAGACCCTTCAGCAGCAGCCCCGTGCCCATTGCCGCCCACAGCCCGTACGCCCAGCGCCGCTCCCCCTCCATGGCCCGCAGAAACGCCCACAGCGCCAGCGCAATCGTCGCCGTCAACATCGCGTCCGGAATCTGAATCCGGGTGAACAGCCACAGTCCAACGGAGGTGGCCAGAATCAGCCCGGCGTACAGGCCGGTCAACTCGTCAAAGGCCCAGCGGGCCATGCGCGCCGTGAGCCAGCAGAGCGCGATCACACTCAGCGCCAGCGGGATCCGCGCCGCCCAGTCGTGGATTCCGAACACGGCATAGCTCGCCGCCATCGACCAGTAGATCAGCGGCGATTTTTCAAGATAGGCCACGCCGTTCAGCCGGGCCGTCACCCAGTCCCCGCTCGTCAGCATGTTCGCGGCAATCTGCGCCTGCACCGCGTCCACGTCGTCCATCAGTCCCGGCGGGCTTGCCATGCAGCCGAGGTAAATGATGGCGGCCACCAGGACGACGATCAGTTGGTATCTACGTTCCATCTTTTGATCCACAAAAACAAAGTCAGCAGGCCCCACAAGTGGTAGCCGTAGTTGCCGCGCCGCGCCAGATGATCATCAAGCACCCGCTCCACCGCCCCGGGCCGGAACAAAGGATTCGGCGTCCGCAGCGTCTCCTCGAGCAGCGGCCGCAGCGCCGTCCGGAACCAGTCGTGGGCCGGAATGTCGAAGCCTTCCTTCTTCCGGTCGAGCACGCTAGCGGGGACCTTACCCCGCAGCAGCTGCCGCGGCAGATACTTCAACTCGCTCCCGCGAATCTTCAGCGCGTACGGCAGCCGGGCGGCGAACTCCACGATGCGGTGGTCGAGAAACGGCGGCCGCACTTCGAGCGAGTGCGCCATCGACATCCGGTCGCACTTGTAAAGAATATCGTCGGGCAGATACCAGTTCTGGTCCAGCTCGAGAAAGTCCCGGAACGGCGGCGGCGTATGCAGCGGGGCAAACCAGCGGCCGGCCACCAGCTGCTCCCGCTCGGCCGCTGTAAACGTGCCGTTCCAGTACAGATGAGCGGCAACCGGGTCGAGCTGCGCCCCCTGCAGAAACCGCTTCACCTTGTACTCAAAACTGATCTTTTCGTCCGAAACCGGCAACAGCAGCTTCGCCAGACGCAGCCCCAGCCCTTTGCCCGGCAGCGGCCGAATGCGCCGCGCGTACTCGTCCGCCAGATAGGTGTAATAGCCGCCAAACAGCTCGTCGGCCCCTTCGCCGGAGAGCGCCACCGTGACGTGCTGCCGCGTCATGCGCGAGAGATACCACACCGGCAGCGCCCCGGCGTCCGCCGACGGCTCGTCGGAGTAGTAAGCAAACTGGCTCACGGCATCGGCCAGGTCCGCCGACGGGTTGCAGTCGAACTCATGATGGTCGGTCCCGTAGCGCTGCGCTACCTCGCGGAACCAGGGGCTCTCATCAAACTTCCGCCCGGCGAACGACACCGAGAAGGTTTTCAAACGCCCCGGCGCCGCCTCCGCCGCGTAGTGGAGCACGGCGGTCGAATCGACCCCGCCCGATGCCCAGATGCCCAGCGGCACATCGGCAATCAGATGCTCCCGCACCGCCGCGCGCAACAGCCGGTCCAACTCCTCCTTGGCCGCCTCGAGCGAGATGGCCACCGGCGAGTACTCCAGCCGCCAGTACGGAGCCACCCGCTCCTGGCCCGCCCGCCACTCGAGCCAATGGCCCGGCGGCAGCTTCTCGATGCCGTCGATCATCGTGTACGGCGCCGGAATATAGTTGCACTGCAGAAACGCGTTCAACCCCGGCCGCGAGATCCGCCGCGGTATCTCCGGATGCGCCAGAATCGCTTTCAACTCCGAGCCGAAATACAGTTCGCCCGCATGCCGGCACAGATACAGCGGCTTGATGCCCATCCGGTCCCGCGCCAGCACGAGCCGCCGCTGCGACTCCGTCCACAGCGCCACCCCGAACATGCCGCGCAGCCGCGAAAACACGCCGGTGTCCCATTCGAGAAACCCCTGCAGCACCACTTCCGTGTCGGAGTGCGTGTGAAAGTGCCGTCCGCGGCCGAGCAGCTCTTCGCGCAACTCCCCGTAGTTGTAGATCTCGCCGTTGAAGACGATTACGGTATCCCGGTCCGCGCTGTAGATCGGCTGCTCGCCCCTCGCCAGATCAATAATCCGCAGCCGCACGGCCCCCAGCGAGACCTCCGGCGCCCGGTGCACGCCCCACTGGTCCGGCCCGCGATGGTGCAGCGCTTGCGTGGCGGCTTCAATGCGACCGGCCACGGACGCCCGGCGGCGATGCGTGTAGCCGGCTATTCCGCACATGAAGCGAGGGACATCTCTCCAGTTTAATGCAGGCGTCCCACCATCAGTCGCAGCAAGTCATGCCGCGTAATGATGCCCACCGGCTTCCCGCCCGCCACCACCGGAATTCGGTGATACCCGGCCCGCTGCATCGCTGTGATGGCATCCTCCACCGGGTCATCGCCATCGATGGTCACCACCCGCCGGGTCTTGAACTCGCTCACCGTCCGGCTCCGCGCCGCGGCAGACATCTTCTCAACGCCGTCCTTCGGCATCCACTCCCCAAATACCTGCGGAAACCGGTACAGCGAAAACGGAATCCCCTTCTCCCGCCCCGCGAGATCCGATTCCGTCAAAATAGCCACCAGCATGCCCTGCGCGTTCCCAATCGGCAAACAGCCCATCGTGTGTTCCAGCATAAGCAGAGCGGCCGTTTCCAAGGTACAGTCCTCGGACACGACACGAACAGGCCGGGTCATCACCTCTTTAGCCCTCATCGTAGCGATTACCTTCTCTCCTTCTCCTCTACTATGGTCTTAGGGAACGGTGCTGCCCGTCCGCACCGGGTGAATCACGATGCGACACTCTCAGGACACGCTCGTAAGCTGGCACGTCGCCCCGACCGCTGACGTCTTTGCCAGGCTTGAATCCCGCGCCGCCGGCTTAACCTCCGCCGAGGCCGCGGATCGTCTGCAGTCCTACGGCCCGAATGAACTGCCCCGGCCGCCCGCCCTCGCCTGGTGGCAGATCCTCATCCGGCAGTTCGGAAGTCCTCTGATCTACGTCCTCCTGCTTGCCGCCGTGCTGTCGCTCCTCGCCGGCGATTTCACCGATGCGGTCTTCATCGCCTTCGTTCTTCTCCTCAACGCCGGCATCGGCGGCTACCAGGAGTGGCGCGCCGAACAAAGTACCCGTGCCCTGCAGCAACTGCTGCGGATCCGCGCCTCCGTGCTCCGCAACGAAGAGGTGCACGAAGTCGATGCCGCGGAGCTGGTCCCCGGCGATATCCTCTGGCTTGAATCCGGCAACCGCGTGCCCGCGGATATCCGCCTGCTTGCGGCCAACGGCCTCGACATCGACGAGTCGCTGCTGACCGGCGAATCGCTGGCCGTCAGCAAGGATCCGGCGTGGATGGGCGCGGCGGATGCGCCCCTCGGCGATCGCCACAACATGGCCTTCGCGGGCGCCATCGTCGTCCGCGGCCGCGGCAAAGGCATCGTCATCGCCACCGGCACCGCTACCGCCGTCGGCCAGCTGGCTCTCGACGTGATGAGCACCACCGGCGGCGCCGCCCCCCTGCTCGTCCGCATGGAGCGGTTCAGCCACCTCGTCGCCGTGGTCGTCCTGGTCGCCGCGGTGCTCATCGGCGCCATCGGCGTCCTCGGCTGGAGCCTGGGGGTCCGGGAGATGCTCTTTTTCGGCATCGCTCTCGCCGTGGCGGCCATTCCGGAGGGGCTGCCCGCCGCGCTCACCGTAGCGCTTGCCGTAGCTTCCACGCGCATGGCCCGCCGCCGTGTCATCGTGCGCCGGCTCGCCGCGGTCGAAGGCCTCGGCAGCTGCACTCTGATTGCCAGCGACAAAACCGGCACCCTCACGCGAAACGAACTGACCGTCCGCCGCATCGCGCTACCCTCCGGCGAGCAGCTCGCCGTAACCGGCGAAGGCTTCGCCCCCAGTGGGCAGGTGCTCCACGAAGGCGAACCGCTCGATCCGCAGAGCCTTCCCGCGCTAGCCGCGCTCACCCGCGCCGCCGTTCTCTGCAACGAAGGCCAACTTCACCAGCGCGAGCAAGGCTGGGTCTGGCGGGGCGACGCCACCGACGTGGCCCTGCTTTCGATGGGCGTCAAACTCGGCGCCCATCGTCCGACCATCCTCGAAACCCTCCCCCAGGTCCACCAAATCCCCTACGAGCCGGAGCAGCAGTACGCCGCCACCTACCATCGCGATCACGGCGCCGTGCGTGTCTTCGTCAAAGGTGCGCCGGAACGCGTCCTCGGCATGTGCGTCGAGCCGCCCGCCGCACCCCTCGCCACCGCCGAGCAGATGGCCGGCGATGGCCTCCGCGTCCTGGCCTTCGCCGAAGGCGAAGCCAGCGCCGAACCGGACCCCTCCGCTACCCCCGCCGAACCCGCCAACCTCCGGTTTCTCGGCTTGGCCGGCATGATCGATCCGCTCCGCGGCGGCGTCCGCGAAGCCGTGCAGGCTTGCCATCGCGCCGGCATCGACGTCTGCATGATCACCGGAGACCATCCCGTCACCGCCCTCGCCATCTCCCGTGATCTCGGTCTGGCCAGCCAACCGGAGCAGGTGGTCACCGGACGCATGCTCGACGGCAGGGACGAAGCCTATCTGCGGAAACTCCTGCAAACCGCCCGCGTCTTCGCCCGCGTCACGCCGCGGCAGAAGCTTGAACTCGTGAATGCGGCCCGAAAGAACGGCCACTTTGTCGCCGTCACCGGCGATGGCGTCAATGATGCCCCGGCCCTGCGCGCCGCCAATATCGGCGTGGCCATGGGAAAGGCCGGCACCGATGTCGCCCGCGACGCCTCTGACATCGTCCTGAGCGATGACAATTTCGCCAGCATCGTCGCCGGCATCGAGGAAGGCCGCGTGGCCTACGACAACGTGCGCAAGGTCATCTACCTGCTCATCTCCTGCGGCGCGGCCGAACTGCTGGCCCTCGGCGCGGCCGTCGTGATGGGAATGCCCATGCCGCTCCTGCCCGTGCAGATTCTCTGGGTGAACCTGGTCACCAATGGCATCCAGGGCGTCGCCCTCGCCTTCGAACCCAATGAAGGCGACGTGCTCAGCCGCCGGCCGCGCGATCCGGAAGAGCCGGTCTTCAACCGTCTGATGGTCGAAAGAACCCTGCTTTCCGCCGTCTTCATGGCCATCGTGATGGTGTCTGCCTTCTCCTGGATGCTCCGGAACGGCTGGACGATCGATAGCGCCCGCAACATCCTGCTGCTGATGCTGGTGCTGTTTGAAAACTTCCACATCGGCAACAGCCGGTCGGAGACGAAGTCCGCCTTCCTCATCTCTCCCCTGCGTTCGCGCCTGCTGCTGTCCGGCACCGCCTGCGCGTTGGCGGTGCACGTGGCAGCCATGTATACCGGGTTCGGCCGCGGCATCTTAAAGACGGAGGCCGTTGACCTGACCACTTGGCTGGTCCTGCTGGCGGCCACCTCGTCCATCGTCGCTGTAATGGAGCTGCACAAGCTCTCCTGGGCCTGGCGCAGCCGCCGGCGTTAGTAGCCGGCTTTCTTGTTCACCAGATTCTCAAGCGGCTTGCCCTCGACAAAACGCTGGCAGTTATCGACAAAGAACTGAATGGCTTCGTCCGTCCACGTCGCCGTGTGGTCGGCGCAGTGGGGCGAGAGCAGCACGTTCTCAAGCGTCCAGAACGGATGCCCGGCCGGCAGCGGCTCCACGTCGAACACGTCCAGCGCCGCGCCGCGGATCTGCCCCGACGACAGCGCCGCCACCAACGCCGCCTCGTCCACCACCGGCCCGCGGCCCAGGTTGATCAGCACCGCCGAAGACTTCATCGCCGCCAACTCGGCCGCGCCAATCAAGCCCCGCGTCTCTTCCGTCAACGGCGCCGCCACCAGCACATAATCGCTGCCGGCCAGCATCTCCGTCCGGTCGGCAATCGCGAAACTCCGGTCCACCACCGGGTCGCTGCCCGACAACTCCGGCCGCCGGCGAATGGCATGAATGTTCAGCCCCAGCGCCTTCGCCCGCACCGCCGTCGCCCGGCCAATCTCCCCGTAGCCGACAATCCCCAGCGTCTTGCCCGTGATCATCTCCACGTCAAACTGCTCCCAGCGGCCCGCCTCCTGATTCCGGTTCATCCGCCGCAGATCCTTGGCGAAATAAAGAATCGAGGCGATGCCAAACTCGCCGAGCGACTCCTTGAAAACGCCCCGCGCGTTCGTCATCGGAATCTCGCTCTCCACCAGGGCGGGGAATAGCGTGGACTCCAGGCCCGCCGCCATCGAATGCAGCCAGCGCGCGTTGGGCGCCAGGTGCCACAGCGCCTCCAGCTTCACGCCCGCGTTCATACAGTAAAGGACCACATCGGCCCGGTCGCCCAGCGAGGCAAAGGCCTCCGGCGTGTTCCCAATCACCACTTCCGTGCCGGCCGGCAGCTTGTCCAGCCCGCGCAGATACGGGGCGGCCGGATTCGAAATCACCATAATGCTCAAAGAAGACATGCCCTCCACCGTATCATGCCGGTTGCGGCGCCGATCCGGTGTGGCGGAAACTAAAGCAGTGCCAGAGTTTTGCAGTTGCGGCGCAAAGTTGCCGGAAGACGCGCGATTTTGCCATAAGTGTGGCCGGCCTGTTCATGAGCAGCCGGAACCGAGGGATCTCGATGACGCTCTGCTTGAACCGCCGCCCCCGCCGCCCCCCCTGGTCGCGGTCGGGCCGCTGCCCATCGACTTTCACAACGGCAAAGCGCTCCGCGCCGCCCTCTTCACCGCCTCGCTGATCTTCTTCTTTTCCACCCTCCCGCTTCCTTTCGCCGCGGCCCTGCTGTGGCGGGTCGTCATCCTTGTCGCGGGCGGCTTTGTCTCCGTGGTCTTCTACCAGCGCTGGACCGGCCAGGCGCTGTCGCTCAAAAACGGGGCGCGCATCGGCTGGATCACCGGTATCTTCGCCTTCGTCCTGACGCTGCTCGTGCTGACCATGGCCATGGTCGCCATCTCCTCGACCGGCGACCTCGTCACCGTCTGGTCCGAACAGATGCGCCAGTCGGGCGCTAACGACCCCGGCGTGGAGCAGGCGGTCGAGGTGATGAAGCAGCCCACCAGCTTCGCTCTGCTGATCGTGCTGGTCATCGTGGTCCTGTTCGGCGTTACCACCATCCTCCCTTCGCTCGGCGGTATCCTCGCCGCCAGGGTCCTCAGGAAGAATGGCTGAATCGCTTCACGATCCCCACGCCGAGAAAGATCACCACCATCGCCGCCAGTTCCCTACTCCCGAACGGTTCGTTGTAGAACATCCAGCCCAGCGCCACGGCCACCACCGGGTTGATGTAGGTGTACAGCGAGACGAGTGAAATCGGCAGCGTTTCGAGCGAGTAGATGTAGGCGCTGTAGGCCACAATCGACCCGAAGGTGACCAGCCACGCCACCCCCGCCACCCCCGTCCAGTTCCAATGCACCGGCCGCTGCGGAATCGCCGCCACCAGCCCCAGACACACCAGCCCCACCGCCATCTGCTGCAGCGCCCCCGTCAGAATCGGGTGCGTCTCCGTCTTCCACCGGCGCTGCAGAATCGAACCCGCGTTCCAGCAGAAGCTGCCAATCTGCAGAATCAGAAAACCGGTCCAGACGGCCGGCGTAATCTGCAGCGCTCCGGCGCCCGGCGTCACGAGCAGCGCCGTGCCGCACAACCCGATGGCGAGCCCCACCGTCACCGGCCACGTCAACCGATCGCCGCCCGGAATCAGCGCCTCCAGACCGACCAGCCAGAACGGCGCCGTCGTCAGAAACAGCGCGGCCAAACCGCTCGGAATGAGCGTCTCGCTGTAGGTGAGGCAGGTGTTGGCCACGCCCAGCAGCAGCAGCCCAATGCCGCAGGTCCGCGCCAGGGCCCGGCCTGTGGGCATCGCCAGACCCCGCCACCACGCCCAAACAAGCAGAATCGATCCCGAAACCAGAAACCGCAGCGCCATCAGCACCAGCGGCGGAAAGGACTCGAGCGCAATCCGAATGGCCACGTACGTCGTGCCCCAAAAGATACACACCGCCCCGAGCGCGAGGTAGGGGAGCAGAAGTGAAGGCGAACCCATGCAACAGATTAACACCGTAGAATAAGGATTTGATCCTCACGCTCACCCTGAACCCGGCCGTCGACCAGAACGTCCAGGCCGATCGCCTGGTGTTCGAAGACCGGGCCTACATCCTCTCCACCAACGAAACCCCGGGCGGCCGCGGCATCAACGCTTCGATGGTGCTCGCCGCTTTTGGCGCCCCCACCAAGGCCATCACGGCCATCGGCGGCAAGAACGGTAAACGCTTCGCTGAACTGCTGCATGGTGAGGGCTTTCCGGTCGAGTACGTCAAGATCAGAAACAACGTTCGTGGCAATCTCACCATCGTCGACAAACAGGGCCTCGCCGTGAAGCTCAACGAGCGCGGGCCCCACCTGCACGCCAGCGAACTGGCGAAGTTTGAAAAAGCGGTGGCCGAGAATCTGCCGGGCGCCGCCTGGCTCATGATCTGCGGCAGCCTGCCGCCGGGCGTGCCCCCGGATTTCTACGCCCGCATCATCCGCCAAGCGAAGCAGCAGGGCGTGGCCACCCTGCTCGATACCGATGGCGACGCCCTGCTCCACGGCCTCGAAGCCGGCCCCACCGCCGTTGCTCCCAATCAGGCCGAGGCCGAACGCCTCCTGAACCGCGCCCTCATCACGCGGCAGCACTTCCAGGACGCCGCCCGCCGCATCCAGGCCATGGGTGCCGACTACGTTGTCCTGTCGCTTGGCAGCCGCGGCGCGGTCGGCGCGGCGGACAGCCTGTTGGTGGAGTCGGTCCCCCCCCTCGTCGACGCCGTCTGTCCCATCGGGGCGGGCGACGCCCTCGCGGCGGCCTTCGTCTGGGCCACCGCATCCGGCAAACCGTTCGCCGATGCCGTCCGCTGGGGTGTTGCCGCCGGCACCGCCTCGGCCACGCTCCCCGGCATCTCGTTCGCCAATCTCGCCCAGGCCGAACAGATCCACAGCCGCGTTGAACTCCGCGTCCTGTCTGTCTAGTCTTTCGGCCGCTTCCGGCCCGTCGTCTGCAGCAGCAGCACGAACAGCACCAGCATCGAAACGAACGTGGCGACGGCGCCGATCACCAGATAATCGGTCGATTTCAATGGCTTCGGCATTAGCTGAAACGTGATCAGGATCGACACGAGAAAGACGATCGCAATTCCCCCGGCCATGGCAACGTTTGGTTTCATATTCTCCTCGTGCCGCTAGTCGTACTTCTCAAAGACAATCTGTTTGCGGTCAAAACCCAGCTCCTTGCCGATCTCCCGGACACTATCGACCATCTCTTTCAACCCGCAGGCGTATAGATGCAGATCGCGCCGGTCGCCAATCGCCTCCCGCACATAGGGCTGCACCCGCCCGGTGGCGCCCGTCCAGCCGGCCGTGGGCCGTGTCACCGTGGGAAGAAAACGAAAGTTCGGATACTGCTGTTCGAGGGCGCGAAACTCCTCCATGTAGATCAGGTTCTCTGCATGCCGCGTCCCATAAATCAGCGTAAACTGCTGCGTCGCCCCGCCCTCCAACGCTTCGAGCACCATCGGCCGGTACGGCACCACTCCGGTACCCGTTGCAACCAGCACGGAATCGGTCTGCGGTTGCTTCCACACGAACACCCCGAGCGGCCCCTTCATTTCCACGGCGCCGCCCGGTTCAAGCGCAAACAGGTGCGGCGAAAACAACCCGCCGTCCACCCGGTTCAGGCAGATCGAAAAGCGGTTTCCCCCCGGCCGGCTGGCAATCGAGTAGGCGCGCGTCACCTTCCTGTCCTGCAGCGTTTCCGTCAGCGACACAAACTGGCCGGGCAGAAAACGCAACTCCTCCACCTCCGGCACGGCGAAGTCAAACTCGCGGATCTCTGGCGCCATCTGGCGCCAACGGATCAATTCAGCTCTCATAAACGTTCTACGGCCGCCCCCGCCCGCGCCATCACAATCTCAAGCAGCGCCGGATGGCCGTCGAGCGGATCGGTAACCAGAATCTCCACTCCCGGATGGATGCTTTCGAGCTCCTCGACGATGCGCGGCAGGTCCCGCCGCAAATGAATGCCCAGCGTCAGAAAGTAGGGAATCACCACGATCCGCCGCGCCCCCTGCGCCACCAGCGCCGCCACCGCCGCGGGCAGGTCCGGCTCGGCCAGCTCAAGAAACGCCGTCGCCGTCAGCCCGTATCCGCCCCGTTCCCGCAGCGCCTCCGTCACGGCCATTACGGACTGGTTGGCTTCCGCCACCCGCGATCCGTGTCCAAACAGGATCAATCCAACGTTGTTCATCTCCCTCCCATCGTGCGCTCGAAATGGTCCGCGAGAAAAGCGACAAACGCCCGCCCCCGGCTTCTCCCATTGTCGCGCCCCACCGCTAGCCGGAGCAGAAAAACCTGCAACTTTTTCACCGCCTCCCCGCTCCAGAATCGCTCCCGCGCCTCCGGCGCCAATCCCCCCAGCACCTCCCCCAGCCGCCCGGCAAACGCCACGGCCACCGGGTGCTCCGGCCGCCCGGCGATCACCTCTCCCAGCGCCGTCCGCACCGCCGCGTCCGCATACTCCCCCGCCGCGACCGCCACAAACAGCGCGTTGGTCAACAGAAGCAGCTGCGTCTGGTGGCGGCCAAGAAACGCCTCGGTTACCTCCACCTCCGGATACGGCGACTCCGCCGCCGTATCCGGCAGGACTTTTTCGTATTGCCGCGCCTCGCGCAAATGGGCGCACTCCAGCGGACAGGCGATGCTCTCCTCGCGTTCGACGCCGCAGCACTGCGGGCAGATGTCGAGCCCGAGCGCGGGACACCGGCGCCTCGCCTTACGCAACCCGCAGCGCGGACAGCTCACGTCCAGCCGTCCGCCTTCTGGTACTGTGCAAACCCTTCCACCATCCCGGCGATGCCCGGCTTGGTCCACCCGTGCTCCATGCCGATAATGCCCTGGTAACCGAGTTCGTGAACCGCCTTGAACACGTTCTGATAGTTGATTTCGCCCGTACCCGGCTCCTTCCGGCCCGGCACATCGCCCGCCTGCAGGTAGCCAATCCGCGCCCAGTGCTTGCGCAGGTGGTTGATCACATTGCCTTCGGAAATCTGCTGGTGATAGATATCAAACAGCAGCTTCACGTTCGGATGGTTGACGTTCTCGATGATCTCGGCCCCGTGGTCTGACATCACCACGAAATAGCCCGCGTGGTTGACCCGCACGTTCAGCGGCTCCAGCACAATCACCATCTTCGTCTTTTCGACGATCTCCCCGG
Organism: Bryobacteraceae bacterium CoA2 C42; assembly: GCA_019931245.1. GTDB lineage: Bacteria > Acidobacteriota > Terriglobia > Bryobacterales > Bryobacteraceae. The sequence continues at coordinate 44,057 of JAINDL010000058.1, read as the reverse complement.
CCCGCTTCAGCGCCTCAATGCAGTTGGTCGTCTGCTGCGTGTAGCTGAGCGTATCGACGGCGAGGCCCGAGGTAGCCGTCGCGCACTCGTTGCCGATGATCTTGTGGATCTCGACGGCGCGCTTCACATCCGCCAAAAAGTCGCCGTGGAACTTACGGTCGACGAGCGCACTCGGCTTCCAGCCCCCGCGGTTGATCACAAATACACCCATGGCCAGACCCAGGCGCTCCTTCGTCTTCGCCAGCGCGGTAATGGCGGCATCGGACTGTTTGGGCAGGGCGTTAAACTCAAAGGCCCGAAAACCCTGCTCGGCAAACACCTCCAACTGCCGGTGGTAGTCGACGTCCCGGTCCGTCACGTGCGGGGCGTAGCGGAGGCGATACGAGTACTTGGGCGCGGCGGCGGCGGAGCAGGCCAGTGCTCCGGCGGCGAGAAAATGTCGGCGCTGCATAAGCGCCAGAGTATCATGGGCTGTATGCGGGAGATGCAGATTTACGTCAAAGTGGTGGTCGAATTACCCGACGGGGAACAGCCTCAGCGAATGGGCCGGGAGATCTGCCGCGTCGTTAAAAAGGTCTACGGCGTGCGCGAAGCCGAAGTGAGCAGCATCATCGGCCCGGACGAAAAATGAAGCGCGTCCTCCTCACCTACACCCCCCAGTACGCCCCGCGCATGCAGCCCTACTTCGACGCCCTGCGCAGCGTCGGCCTCACCCCCGTCGAACCCGGCGCCGACGCCTATGACGCCGTCCTCCTCGCCGGCGGCAACGACATCGATCCCGCCCACTACGGCCAATCCCCCGACCCTCGTCTCGGCCCCCTCGACCCGCCCCGCGACGTCTACGAACTCGACATCGCCTGGGCCGCCCTCGAACGCGACCTCCCCATCCTCGCCATCTGCCGCGGCATGCAGCTGCTCAACGTCGCCTGCGGCGGCACCCTCCACCAGCACATTGACGGCCACCGCGACGTTTTCCACCCCGTCCTCGCCGACCCCGCCTCCCGCCTCGCCCACCTCACCGGACAATCCGCCTTCGAAGTCAATTCGCGCCATCACCAGGCCCTCGATCAGCTCGGCGACGGCCTCGTCGTCACCGCCCGCAGCGGCGAGATCATCGAAGCCGCTGAAATGCCCGGCCGCCGCTTCGTCCTGGCCGTCCAGTGGCATCCGGAAGACCTCGTCGGCTCGCACGCCCCCCACCGCGCCCTGTTCGCCGCCCTGGCCGATACACTGAAAGCTTGAGCGGCAAGACGACCAGAGCGGGGGCGGTCTCGGTGCGCAAGTTCTTCGCGCGCCACGGCACCCTCTCCCAATGGCATCCCCACTATGAGTTCCGCGCCGGCCAGCTCGAGATGGCCGAAGCCGTCGAACAGGCCTTCCACGACCGCCGCCACCTCCTCGTCGAAGCCGGCACCGGCACCGGCAAAACCCTCGCCTACCTCGTCCCCGCTATCCTCTCCGGCAAACGCGTCGTCATCTCCACCGGAACGAAAAATCTCCAGGAACAGCTCTACCTGAAAGACATCCCCTTCCTCCAGCAGCACTTCGAACAGGAACTCCGCATCTGCTACATGAAGGGCCGCAATAACTACGCCTGCCGCCAGCGCATCTACGACGCCGAAAAAGAACCCGTCCTCGCCGGCCTCGAAGAGGTCGCTGACTTCCAGATCATCCGCGAGTGGGAGAAAACCACCGAATTCGGCGACCGCTCCGAAATCAAAACCCTCCCGGAATCCAGTTCCGCCTGGGCCAAAGTCGACGCCCGCCGCGATCTGTGCACCGGCCAGAAGTGCCCCCAGTTCGACCGCTGCTTCGTCACCCAAATGCAGCGCCGCGCCGCCGAAAGCGACATCATCATCGTCAACCATCACCTCTTCTTCGCCGACCTCGCCATCAAAGACGGCGAATTCGGCAGCATCATCCCCGAATACGAAGCCGTCGTCTTCGACGAAGCCCACGAAATCGAAGACGTCGCCGGCCAGTACTTCGGCCTCTCCGTCAGCAACCTCCAGTTCGCCGACCTCCGTCGCGACATCACCGGCCTGTGCAAACGCAAAGAGATGGGCCGCGTCGAACTCGACCACCTCCTCGGCGGCATGGAAGACGTCGCCAACTTCTTCTTCTCCCTCTTCCCCCCCGGTGAAGGCCGCCGCGGCTTCAGCGAACACGCCGCCTTCCGCGAACGCCACGCCGATGCCTACCAGGATGTCCTCAGCGCCCTCGAGTCCGTTCACATCCAGCTCCAGCTCCTCAAGGAAAACCTCGGCGAAGTCATCCCCCTCGCCACCCGCGTCCAAACCCTCGCCGATAACCTCCGCCGCTGGGTCGAAGGCGTCGCCCAGCACTACGTCTACTGGATCGAACGACGCAACCGCGGCGTCTACCTCCAGGCCACCCCCATCGACGTCTCCGGCCTGCTCACCGAAAAGCTCTTTGACAAGGTGCCCTCGGTGACCCTTACCAGCGCTACCCTCGCCGTTGCCGGCGGCTTTGACTTCGTCCAGCAGCGCCTCGGCATCGCCTACGCCCGCCAGCTCGTCGTCGGCAGCCCGTTCTCCTATCCCACCCAGGCCCTGCTCTACGTCCCCCAGCACCTGCCCGACCCCCGCGGCCTCGACTTCCTCCCCCGCGCCGCCGAAGAGATCATCCGCCTGCTCGAGTTGAGCCGCGGCCGCGCCTTCGTCCTCTGCACCAGCTATCAGGCCATGAAGCAGTTGCACGACCGCGTCGCCTTCGACATCCTCTACCCCACCCTCCTGCAAGGCACCGGCCCCCGCAGCGCCCTGCTCGAAGAGTTCCGCCAAACCAAAAACTGCGTCCTGTTCGCCACCTCCTCCTTCTGGCAGGGCGTCGACGTCCAGGGCGAACAGTTAAGCTGCGTCATCATCGACAAGCTCCCCTTCGCCGTCCCCTCCGACCCCGTCGTCTCCGCCCGGACCGACGCCCTCAAAAAAGCCGGCGGCGACCCCTTCCGCGAATACCAGATCCCCCAGGCCGCCATCGCCCTCAAACAGGGCTTCGGCCGCCTCATCCGCAGCCGCACCGATCGCGGCGTGCTCGCCCTGCTCGACCATCGCATCACGCGGCAGCGCTACGGCCAGATCTTCTTCGACAGCCTGCCCGACTACGCGTTCACCACCCGCATCGAAGACGTAGAGGAGTTTTTCCGTGCCTGAAACATCCCTGTTTGAAGTAAATGTAGAAGCGATCTTCCCCGCCGCCCACGCCCTTCGCAACTACTACGGCAAGACTGAACCCATCCACGGTCACAACTGGAAAATGCGCGTCACCATCGAAGGGCCCCGGCTCGATTCCATGGGTCTGCTCATCGACTTCATCGGACTCAAAAAATCCATCGCCCGCGTCCTCAGCCGCCTCGACCACACGTTCCTCAACGAGGTCCCGCCCTTCGACGTCATCAACCCCTCGGCCGAGAACGTCGCCAGGTTCATTCACGACGACCTCAACGCCGACCTCCCCGCCCTCCAGCCCGAAACCCCCGTCCGCATCTCCCGCGTCGAGGTCTGGGAGATGGACCAGTGCAGCGCGGTCTACCGGCCGTGAACTGCCGCCCGGGCTGCGGCGCCTGCTGCATCGCCCCCTCCATCTCCAGCCCCCTGCCGAAGATGCCCCGCGGCAAGCCCGCCGGCGTCCCCTGCGCCCACCTCACCCCGGACTACCGCTGCGAACTGTTCGGCCTCCCCAACCGGCCCGCCGTCTGCCAGGACCTTCGCCCCCAGCCCGAAATGTGCGGCGCGAGCGCCGCCGAAGCCCTGGTCCGCCTCACGCTATGGGAGGTTCAGACAGCGCCTCCTCGAACAGATGGCCCATCCGGTCCCGCTTCGTCTTGAGGTAAAAGTCGCGCTGCGCCAAAGGTTCGGCCACCATCGGCACCCGCTCGGCCACCGTAATCCCTCCGCTCTCGAGCGCCGCAATCTTCTCCGGATTGTTCGACATGAAACGCACCGCTTTCAGGCCGAAATACTGAAGAATCGCCACCGGCAGCTCGTAGTTGCGAAGGTCCGCCGCGAATCCCAGCTGCTCATTGGCCTCAATCGTATCGGCGCCCTGGTCCTGCAGCTCATAGGCCCGCAGCTTGTTCATGATGCCGATGCCCCGGCCCTCCTGGTGCTCGTAGAGCAGAATGCCGCGGCCATCGGCGGCAATCTGCTCCAGTGCCATCTCCAACTGATCGCGGCAATCGCAGCGCAGGCTATGGAAAACATCGCCAGTGAGACACTGGGAATGAATACGGACCAGGGGAGGCTCCCCGGCCAGGTCCCCCATCACCAACACCACGGCCTCTTCGCGGCGATCCGCGAAATGGCCGACAAATCCGAAAATCCGGAACGAGCCGAAGCGGGTCGGAAACCGGGCATCGGCAATTTTTTCCAAACGGAACACACTCTTAGTATAGGGTTTCATGCTCGAACAACATTTGGCAGTGCTGTTGATGAAGCTGGCGGTCGCCGCCTCGCTGGCCAGTATCCTCGGCCGTTCGAGCCTCTTTGTTCGCATGCTCCTGCGCGAAGAGAGAAACATGGAGCAGCAGTTTCGCTTCGCGGCCATCCTCGCCCTGCTGTTCGGCGCGGGCGTCGCCGGCCGCGTTCTCACCGAAAACGCCTACCTCGCCGTCGACCTCGGCCTCGAAGGCGCCCTGCTGGCCGGCGTCCTCGGCGGATACTTCACCGGCCTCACCGCCGGCGTCCTCATCTCTCTGCCCGCCATGCTCTCGGGCGAGTATCTCAGCATGCTCCTGTTTGCCGGCGTCGGTGTCCTCGGCGGCCTCCTCCGCGACCTCGCCCCCCGGCCCGACAGCATCTGGAGCTTCTCCCCCTATTTCGACCTCACCATCTCCCGCCTCTTCCGCCGCAAATACGATACCCGCGTCACCGTCTTCCATCTCCTCTTCCTGCTCACCATCCTGTTCGCCGAACTCCTCCGCTGGGGCATCGACCACATCGTCGAAGACCGCCTGTTCTACTCCATCTACGCCAGTTGGACCGACCCCGACTGGGGCTCCCTCAGCCTCATCGGCGCCACCACCGTCTTCGCCGTCGCCCTCCCGCTCAAAATCTGGAACACCATCCGCACCGAACGACTCCTGCAGGAGCAGCAGCGCCTCGTCACCGAAGCCCGCCTCCACGCCCTCACGAGCCAGATCAACCCCCACTTCCTGTTCAACACCCTCAACACCGTCAACTCCCTCATCCGCACCAACCCCGATCAGGCCCGCGCCGTCGTCGTCAAGCTGTCCAATATCCTCCGCCGCCTCATGCGCAAAACCGACAACCTGACGCCCCTCCGCAACGAACTCTCCTTCATCGACGACTATCTCTCCATTGAAATGACCCGCTTCGGCGACAAACTCCGCTTCGAACGCCAGGTCGACCCCGCCGCGCTCGATCACCTCGTCCCCGCCATGATCATCCAGCCGATCATCGAAAACAGCATCAAGCACGGACTCGCCGGCAAGGTCGAGGGCGGCACCATCCGTCTGTCGGCCGAATGCGCGCAGGGTCGCATGAAACTGCATGTCGAAGACAACGGCGTCGGCGTACCCGAATCGAAACTCGCCCGGCTCTTTGAAAGTGGCATCGGCATCAGTAATGTCAACGAACGGCTGAAGGTCCTCTACGGCGATAACTACCGCATGGCGATCGATAGCCGCGAGGGAGAAGGAACCCGCACCGAAATCGAGTTTCCCGCCTCGCGCTGAAGTCTTGGCTATCATGTTGTCAAAAGGAGTAACCCGCATGTTCACCCGCCGGGCTTGGCTGGGCGCCGCGGCATCCGTCGCCGCCGCCGCGCAGAGCCCCAATTCCGAGATCACCTTCGGCGTCATCGCCACCGGCGGCCGCGGCCGCTATTTGCAGGAACGCTTCCAGCGCCTCGGCGCCCGCTGCGTCGCCCTCTGCGACGTCTACTCACCCAATCTCGACAAAGCCGCCGCCCTCTCCCCCGAAGCCCGCCGCTACACCAACTACCGCGAACTGCTCGGCCAGAAAATGGATTGCGTCGTCATCGCCTCGCCCGACCACCAGCACTGGCCCATGCTCGAAGCCGCCCTCGCCGCCAAAAAAGACGTCTATCTCGAAAAGCCGCTCTCGAAGTCCCTCGACGAAAGCCGGATCATGATCCACGCCGTCCGCGCCTCGAAACAGGTCGTCCAGGTCGGCATGCAGCGCCGCAGCGCCCCCGCCCTCATCGAAGCCAAACGCCTTATGGACGGCGGCCTCCTCGGACAGGTCACCCTCGCCAAACCCCAGTGGCACTGGAACATCGCCAAGGAGTTGAACAACACCCCCCTGCCCGGCGAACTCGACTGGCGGGCCTTCCTCGGCAATGCCCCCGTCCGTGAACTTGAACCCATGCGCTTCCGCAGCTGGCGCTACTTCTTCGATTACGCCGGCGGCAACATGACCGACCAGGGAACCCACCTCATGGACGTCACCCAATGGTTCACCGGCCAGTCCGCCCCCCTCGCCGCCCAGGCCTCCGGCTACGTCGCCAAAATGAAGGGCTCCGAACATCCCGACGTCTTCTCCGCCATCTTCGAGTTCCCCAAAATGCTCGTCACCTGGACCCTCGACTACGCCAACTCCTACCAGAACGGCTGGTCCATCACCTTCCTCGGCGACGAAGCCACCATGATCCTCGACGACTCCGGCTACGCCGTCTACAAAGAACCCTGGAAGCGCGACGCCGCCCCCGTCAAACAGGCCCAGGCGCCCGTCCCCATCGAACCCCACATCCAGAACTTCTTCGACTGCATCAAAACCCGCCAGGATCCCAACTGCACCGTCGAAATCGCCGCCGCTGCCGTCGCCGGACCCCACATGGCCAATCTCGCCCTGTTCTCCGGCAACAAGTTTACCCGTCAAATGTAGGGCGCGCGGCGTCTACACTGGTTAAAGGCTTATGACAAGACGAGAGTTGCTCGCAACGGTCGCTGGCGCCAGCTTGGCCCCGGCCGCGGAGATGCCCAAGCCGCGCGCCGGTCGCGTCGAGATCCTGCCCATCGGCCAGGTCAAAAAAGGCATGCAGGCTACCGCCTGGACCGTCTTTGAAGGCTCCGACCCCGAACCCGTCCCCATCGAGATCATCGGCGTCTGGAAAAACGCCTGGGGCCCCCAGCAGGACATCATCATCGGCAAAATGGGCGGCCGCGCCCAGCGCACCAACGTCGCCGGCGGCATGTCCGGCAGCCCCGTCTATATCGACGGCCGGATGATGGGCGCCGTCTCACTCCGCCTCAGCGTCTTCTCGCCCGATGCCATCTGCGGCATCACCCCCATCGAGCTCATGCTCGAAATCAACGACTACGACCAGACCCGCCCCGCCGACGCCCGCGTCCCCCAGGGCGCCTCCCCCCGCGCCCAACTCGTCGTCCCCCCCGAATACCAGAACGTGATGAGCGCCCCCTACATGGTGCCCATCGAAACCCCGCTCACCCTCAGCGGCTTCCACACCGAAGTCCTCACCCAGTTCGGTCCCCTCTTCCGCCAGATGGGCCTCAACCCTGTCCAGGGTGGCGCTTCGGCCGCGCTCCGCGCCTCGAAACCCGCCCCCGGCTGGCAGAAGGCTCTCCAGCCCGGCGAAGCCATCGCCGGCGTCCTCGTCAGCGGCGACATGAGCATGACCGGCCTCGGCACCGTCACCTACAACGATGGCCAGCGCGTCCTCGGCTTCGGCCACTCGTTCTTCAACCTCGGGCCCGTCAGCATGCCAATGAGCAAGGGCGAAGTGCTCATGGTCCTCTCGAGCGCCTTCCAGCCCAACAAATTCGCCAACGCCACCGAAATCGTCGGCGCCCTCCGCCAGGACCGCCACAGCGGCATCATGGGCGTCCTCGGCGAAGAGTCCCGCATGATCCCCGTCTCGGTCAAGGTCAATACCCTGGGCGAAAGCGGCAGCGCCGTCAAGAACAAGGTGCTCAACTTCAATGTCTTCGTGCAGCAGAAGTGGACACCCTATCTCATGATGGTGACCCTGTTCAACTCCATCTCCGGCATGAACGATTTCGCCGAAGACACCACCTACCGCCTCAAAGGCCTCGTCGAACTCGGCGGCGGACAGCGTCTCGACCTCTCCACCATGCAGTCCCCCAGCGAAGCGCCCGTCCCCGCCTCCATGCAGCTCGCCGGCTGGTGGGGCGACAAGTTCAACCGCCTCTTCCTCAACCAGATCTCCATTCCCGACCTCAAACGCGTCGACGTCAGCGTCGACCTCATTCCCGAACGCCGCACCGCCACCATCGAAAGCGCCTGGCTGCCCGACAGCGAAATCGAACCCGGCGCCGTGCTCCCCGTCAAGGTCTACCTCCGCCCCTACCGCGGCGGCCGCCTCGAACGGGAAATCAAGCTCCAACTCCCCAAAAACATGGCCGGCGGCCAGTACCGCGTCGTCCTCAGCGATGCCGACACCCTCAACCGCCTGCAGAACATCGCCGGACAGATGAACCGCTTCCTCGATGTCCCCGAGATCGTCTCCCTCATCCGCCAGGAGCGCCCCAACAACCGTCTGTACGCCTCCCTCGTCCAGAACCGGCCTACGATGTTCGTCGACGATAAAACCATGCCCAATCTGCCCTCCTCCGTCCTCAACGTGATGCAGAACGGGCGCAGTTCCGCCCGCTCCTACCTCGCTACCCCGGAAACCGCGCTGGCGGAAGTTTCCATCCCCTTTGACTATATGGTCAGCGGCAGCCATTCGCTGCGCGTGACGGTGAAATAACCCATGTCTCTTTTGCATCCAGCCTTGCGCGCCGGCCTCGCCGCGGCGCTGATGGTGACCCTTGCCCGGGGCGTCGAAACCCAGTTCTGGGTCAATAACTCCCGCGGCGATTATGAGAAGGCCACGCTCAAACGCCTCGCCCTCCGCAGCGACGGCCGCCTCACGCTCGCCCCCGCCGTCAAAGAGCTCTTCGATCCCTCCGTCTCCTACCTCTGGGCCGCCGCCCGCGACTCGAAAGGTACCCTCTACACCGGCGGCGGCAACCCCGGCAGCACCGCCGCCAAGCTCTTCGCCATCAACGGCCAGGGCCAGGGCCGCGCCGCCGCCGAACTGCCCGGCCTCCAGATCCAGGCCATCGCCATCGACGCCCGCGACCAGGTCTTCGTCGCCACCTCCCCCGACGGCAAGGTCTACCGCATCGCCGCCGACGGCAAAGCCAACGTCTTCTACGACCCCCGCGCCAAGTACATCTGGGCCCTCGCCTTCTCCCCCGCCGGCGATCTCTACGTCGGCACCGGCGACCGCGGCGAGATCCATAAGGTTACCCCCGCCGGCGCCGGCCAGGTCTTCTTCAAAGCCGACGACGAACACATCCGCTCCCTCGCCGTCACCCCCGCCGGCGATCTCATCGCCGGCACCGAACCCAGCGGCCTCATCCTCCGCGTCAACTCCGCCGGCGGCTTCGTCCTCCACCAGTCGGCTAAACGCGAAATCACCGCCCTCGCCGTCGCTCCCGATGGCGCCATCTACGCTGCCGGCGTCGGCAACAAATCGGCCGCCTCCGCCCCCGCTCCACCCCCGGTCCCGCTGCCGCCCCCCGCCCCCGCCGCCGCCCCCGGCGGTATGACCGTCACGGTCACCGCCCGGACCCCCGCCCCGGCCCCGACCCCCTCCCCCAGCTCCGTCTCCGGCGGCAGCGAACTCCTCCGTATCGCCCCCGATGGCTTCCCCACCCGCCTCTGGTCCGACGCCGCCGAAGTGATCTACAGCATTTGTTTGGACACCAACGGCAAACCCGTCATTGGCACCGGCAACAAAGGCGGCCTCTACCGCATCGACTCCGAACTCGTCTCCACCAAACTCCTCACCCTCGCCCCCACCCAGGTCACCGCCCTCCTCGCCGTGCCCAAAGGGCCCATCCTCGCCGTCACCGGCAACATCGGCAAGGTCTACGCCATCGGACCCGAACTCGAAAAGGATGGCACCCTCGAAAGCGAAATCATGGACGCCGGCGTCTTCAGCGAATGGGGCCGCATCGAACCCAAAGTCATCGCCAACGGCGGCGCGGTTAAGTGGGAGACCCGCACCGGCAACGTCGACCGCGCCCAAAGCAACTGGAGCCCCTGGGCCCCCGTCGCCGAACGCGTCGCCTCGCCCGCCGCCCGCTTCCTCCAGTACCGCATGACCCTCACCGGCCCCGCCGAACTCGTCCACGTCGAACTCGCCTACCTCCCGCGTAACGTTGCACCTCTCGTCGAAGCCATCGAGATCACCCCCGCCAACTACCGCTTCCCGGTTACCGTCCCCGGCATCGCCCCGGCTAGCACCCTCTCCCTCCCCGGCATGTCCTCCTCGGCCGGCTCCAGCGCCTCCGCCCCCTCGGCCGACCCCGGCCCCGCCACCCTCAACTACTCGAAAGGCTCGCAGAGCGCCCGCTGGAAAGCCGCCGACCCGAACGCCGACAAGCTCACCTATACCGTCGAAATCCGCGGCCGCGGCGAAAAAGACTGGAAACTCCTCAAAGACCAGGTCACCACCCGGAGCCTCTCCTGGGACGGCCAGGCCTTCCCCGACGGCGAATACCAGCTCCGCGTCACCGCCTCCGACGCCCCCGCCAACGTCCCCGCCAAAGCCCTCCGCCATGCGCTTGAAAGCGACTGGTTCCTGATCGACAACAGCGTCCCCCGCATCACCGGCCTCCGCGCGCAGAACGACGCCGTCACCTGGACCGCCACCGATGACTCCTCCATCCTCCACCAAGCCGAGTACTCCCTCAACGGCGGCGATTGGACCATCGTCGAACCCGTCGGCCGCCTCCACGACGCCAAGCAGCTCCGCTACTCCCTCCCCATCACCAAAGTCGCCGGCAAGGAAACCGTCGTCGCCGTCCGCGTCACCGACTACGCCGACAACGCCGCCGTCGCCCGCATCGTGGTGCCCTAAGGAGGAACTCGAGTTCGTCGCCATGCGCCCCCTTGTCTTCACGGTACTGATGCTCGCTGGCGGTGCCCCGCCGGCCCTTCACGGCCAGCCGGCGGTTCCGGAGTTGGACCGTAAAGCCTGGGTCCTTAAACAGACCCTCGGACCGGCCAGCCTGGCGGGCGGCGTCTTCAGCGCCGGGCTAACCACCTGGCGGGCCCGGCCCGTCGAGTACGACACCCATTGGAAAGGCTTTGGTCAGCGATTGGGCATACGGCTCTCCGGCGTCGCCACCCAAAACGCCATGGAGGCCGGGCTCGGGGCTATGTGGAGGGAGGACCCCCGCTACCGCAGGGCCGCATCCGGCAGCTTCCGCGCCCGGTTCGGCAGCGCCCTCAAACAAACCCTGCTCGTCCAGCGGGCCGATGGCTCCTACCAGCCCGCCTACGCCCGCTATGCCGCCATCGGCGGTGCCAACTTTATCTCCAACGCCTGGCGGCCCGACAGCCAGGCCACCGTCTCGGCCGCTCTCGCCCGCACCGGCATCGGCTTCCTCGGCCGCCTCGCCGGCAACACCTTCGCCGAGTTTGGCGGCGGATTCCGAAGCCGCCTCCGCGGCCGGAAAACCAGTCCCCCGCCCCCCGTCGTGAAAAAACCGTAGCGCGGACTCTACCAAACTTCGGCCTGCCAGCCGATAGGTCCCATGGGTCGCATGAGCGGGACCCATCACCGTCAGGCCCTCCGTCTGCCCTCCCGGCCGCTGCTCATCGGTCATCGCGGATGGGGCGGACGCTACCCCGAAAACACTCTCCCCTCTCTGCTGGCCGCCCGCGCCTTCGGCGTCGATACCCTCGAAATCGATCTCATGCCTACCCGCGATGGCGAAATCGTCCTCAGCCACGAGCCGCTCCTCCATCACCAGACCAACGGCCACGGTCCCATCGCCCAGCACACCCTCGACGAACTCCAGCGGCTCGACGCCGGCTATCGCTTCTCCCCCGACGGCCGGCACTTCCCCTACCGCGGCGCCGGCATCCGCCTCCTCTCGCTCCCCGAGGCCCTCGATGCCCTGCCCGATACCCGCCTCTACCTCGACCTCAAAAGCGACGAGCCCCGCTTCATCCACTCCGTCCTCGCCGCCATCAACCGCTTCGGCCTCCAATCCCGCGCCATCCTCTGCTCTTTCTACCCCAACGCCATCCGCGAAGTCCGCCGTCTCCAACCCCACCTCGCCACCGCCGCCGACCGCAGCGAAGTCACCCGCCTGTTCACCGCCTCCCTCCTCCGCCTCCACCGCTGGGTCAGCCCCCGCGCCAGCTGCGCCATCCATGTTCCGGAACGCCGCCACGGCATTCAGGTCCTCGACGAACGCCTCCGCGACCTCGCCCGCTTCCTCGACCTCGGCCTCATCGTCTGGACCGTCAACTGCCCCCACGACGCCGAACGCCTCCTCGACTTCGGCATCGACGGACTCATGACCGACCACCCCGACCGCATCGCCCCCGTCCTCGCCCGTCGCGGCCTTCTCCCCCCGCCCCCACTTTCGATACCATAGGCCCGTGCGACGCCTCTGTCTTCTCCTGTGCACCGCCCTCTCCCTCGCTTCGGCCGACACCCTGCCCCCCTCCCTCGCCGCCCTCTTCGACAAAGCCCAGTGCCCCGCCTGCCACAACGATAACGGCGTCGCCAACGGCACCCGCCTCCGCTTCCACAACCCCCAACTCACCACCCCCCTCGCCCCCCTCCTCAATCGCGCCCAACCCGCCCAGTCCCGCCTCCTCCTCATGGCCACCAACCGCCTCCCCCACCCCGGCGGCGAGCGCATCAAACCCGGCAGCCCCGAAGAAACGGCCGTCCTCCAGTGGATCGCCGCAATCTCCGCCGGGGCCCCGGCCGGCGCCGCCCCCGCCCCCCGCCCCACCGTCCTCCGCCGCCTCACCCACCAGCAGTACAACCAAACCGTCGCCGACCTCCTCGGCGACCAAACCCGCCCCGCGCGCCTCTTCCCCCCCGAAGACTTCTCCCAGGGCTTCACCAACTCCGCCGACGCCCAGTCCATCTCTCCCCTCCTCGCCGAGGCCTACGCCCGCTCCGCCGCCCGCCTCGCCTCCCTCGCCGCCCGCTCCGGACGCCTCCGCCAACTCACTCCCTGCGACCCTCAATCCCCCGCCTGCCCCGAACAGTTTATCCGCCGCTTCGGCAGCCTCGCCTTCCGCCGTCCCCTGTCGAACGCCGAAACCGCCCGCTTCGCCCGCCTCTTCGCCCGCGAGCGCGACTTCACCTCCGGCGCCCAACTCGTCGTCGAGGCCATGCTCCAGTCCCCGGACTTCCTCTTCCTCTCCGCGCCCGCCCCCCACGGCCTCTCCAGCCGCCTCTCCTACCTCCTCTGGAACACCCTCCCCGATCCCGCCCTCTCCCAACTCGCCGCTGCCAACGCCCTCCAAACCCCCGCCCAGGTCGAAGCCGCCGCCCGCCGCCTGCTCGATGATCCCCGCGCCCGCCCCGCGCTCAATGAGTTCGCCGCTCAATGGCTTCGTTTTGACAGAGTCCGCAACGCCATCCGCGAACGCAAGCTCTTCCCCGAGTTCGGCGTCGAACTCTCGAGCGCCATGGTCGAAGAAACCTCCCGCCTGTTCGAACACCTCGTCTGGAACGACCTCGACTTCCGCGACCTCTTCCGCGCCAACTACAGCTTCGTCAACTACAGCCTCGCCCAGCTCTACAACCTCCCCCCTCCCCCCCGCGAGTTCGACCGCATCCACTTCCCCCCCGCCTCCAAACGCGCCGGCATCCTCGGCCACGCCAGCTTTCTCACCATGACCAGCAAGCCCGAAGAGACCGCCCCCACCGAACGCGGACTCTTCATCCGCGAACACTTCCTCTGCCAAATCGTCCCTCCACCCCCCGCCGGCGTCGATACCACCCTCCCCGCCATCATGGAAGACCGCCCCATGAGCAACCGCGACCGCCTCGCCATCCATCTGTCCAACGCCAGCTGCGCCGGCTGCCACCGCCTCACCGACTCCATCGGCTTCGGCTTCGAACAGTTCGACGCCATCGGCCGCTTCCGCGAAAGACAGGTCACCCTCGTCTTCCCCCGCATCGACCTCAAACAGAAAAATGTCCGCCGCGAAGGCAGCCTCGTCGAAATCCCCGTCGACACCTCAGCCGCCATCGTCGGCATCCCCAACAGCCGCTTCGACCACCCCGCCCAGGCCGGCCGCATCCTCGCCGATAGCCCCATCTGCCACCGCTGCATCGTCAAGCAATATTTTCGATATGCTATGAATCGAGCCGAAACCCCGGCCGATCAGCCGGCCATCGACCTGATCCTCGAGCGCTTCCGCCGCGGCGGCTTCCGGTTCCGCGATCTCATCCTCGCTACGGTCACCTCAGAACCCTTCCTGGAGGAATTCACCCATGCCCGTTAAGCCTCTCTCCCGCCGCCTCTTCCTAAGCGGACTCAGCGCCGTCGGCTCCGCCGTCCGGCTCGGCCTGCCCCCCCTCGCGGCCATGTGCAACAGCAACGGCACCGCCTACGCCGCCCACCAGCCCTTCCCCACCCGCTTCGTCTTCTGGTTCAACGGCAACGGCATCCCCGAAAAGCATTGGGTCCCCCGCGAAACCGGCTCCGGCTTCAGCCTCCCCTCCTGCCTCCAACCCCTGGCTCCGTTCCGCGACGATATCCATATTGTCACCGGCCTCGATAGCCCCGCCGCCCGCCTCCCCGGCCCCGGCAACAGCCATTACCCGTCCATGTCCGCCCTCCTCTCGGGCAAGGTCTACACCGGCCGCGGCGCCGGCGGCCCCTCTTTCGATCAGCTCATCGCCCGCAAAATCGGCGGCCAAACCCGCTTCCGCTCCCTCGAAATCGGCGTCTGCCAGGAGTCGTTCGGCGAAGCCATCCAACGCAACATGAGCTGGGCCGACCGCGACCGCCCCCTCCCCCCCGAACTCATCCCCCACCGCCTCTTCGACCGCCTCTTCGGACGCAAAGCCTCCGCGCTCCTCGACCGGGAACGCTCCGTCCTCGACGCCGTTCGCGAGCAGGCCCAGGCCCTCCAGTCCCGCCTCGGCTCGGAAGACAAAGCCCGCCTCGACGAATACCTCACCTCCGTCCGCGAAGTCGAAAACGCCATCGCCACCCTCCCCCCCAACTACCAGCGCCCCGTCGAACGCCCCTCGGAAGCCCTCGACCTGCGCGACTACCCCCGCATCGCCAAAATCCAAAGCGACCTCCTCGTCCACGCCCTCGCCTCCGGGCAAACCCGCGTCGCCTCCTACATGCTCTCGAAGTGCCAGGGCCTCTCCCGCTTCCCCTGGCTCGGCCACACCGCTCAGCGGCATCACGAATACACCCACGGCCAGGTCGAAACCCCCCGCGGCATGCGCATCCTCCGCGACATCTGCCGCTGGCACGTCGAAGAGTTCGCCTACCTCATCGCCCGCCTCAAAGCCACCCCCGAAGGCGACGGCAACCTCCTCGACCACTCCTCCCTCCTGTTCGTCCACGAACACGCCGAAGCCAACGCTCACAAAAACAACAACCTCGCTGTCCTGCTGGCCGGCCACGCCGGCAAAATGAAAACCGGCGTCCACACCCGTACCACCGGCACCCTCGGCGATCTCTACCTCACCATCGCCGAAGAGCTCATCGGCGCCCCCATCGGCTCCTTCCCCACCGCCAATCACAAAATGACGGAGATCGTCTGACCATGCGGCGCGCAAAGCGAATCCCGCTCGTTCTGCTCGCCGCCGTTGCCCCTCTCCTCGCCGGCCCCGCTGACCGCACCGTCGCCGAATGGACCCTCCTCCAAGGCGGCCGCGTCGGCCTCAACGGCTCCCCCCGGCCCCTCGCCGATATCGCCGAACTCCCCGCCGCCGACTTCGCCCTCACTCTCCTCGACTGGGTCGCCGTCAACGCCGTCCCCGAAGACCTCGCCCGCCTCGCCGGCCTCACCCACCTCCGCGAGCTCCGCCTTCCCGGCCCCCTCTGGAATCGCAACGCCGACGGGGGCAAGAACCTCAGCCAGGAACTCCGCCACCTCGCCCGCCTCGGCACCCTCCAGCGCATCACCTTCAGCGACCACTTCCTCGACCGCATCCGCTTCACCGACGACGGTCTCCTTGCCATCGGCGGCCTCGATAACCTCCGCGAACTCGCCCTCCGCCAGTCCGAAGTCACCGGCAAGGGCCTCAATCCCTTCCATCTGCTCGAAGCCCTCGACATTACCCTGTGCCCCGTCGACGACGCCGGCTTCGCCCACCTCGCTGCCATGAAGCAGCTACGCCGCCTCCGCGCGGGCAACACCCTGATCTCCTCGAACGCCCTCGCCTCCCTCGCCCCGCTCTCCCTCCTCGAAGAACTCGACCTCTCCGGCACCGTCATCGACGACGCCGCCATCCCCCACCTCGCTCCCCTCACCCGCCTCCGCCGCCTCGACCTCGCCGGCGCCAACATCACCGACGCCGCCCTCGAAACCATCGCTCGCCTCCCCGCTCTCGAAGAGCTCAACCTCTACCGCACCAAGGTCACCAACACCGGTCTCGCCCGCCTCCGCTCCCTCGCCACCCTCCGCGACCTCGACGTCCGCTACTCCCGCGCCACCGCCGCCGGTGTCGCCGCCCTCGCGCGCCCCGGCCTCGCCATCGCCTTCTCCGCCGCGCCCTCCCTCCGCGCCCCCGCCCCGCCCCCCCGTCCCGACGCCCGCCCCGGCGATGCCCTTCCCGCCTGGATCCGCTCGCTCGGCGGCGAACTCTCCGCCGATCAAACTCGTCTCTCCCTCCACGGCACCCCCATCAACGATGCTACCGCCGCCGCTCTCGCTCCCCTCGGCCCCACCCTCCGCCATCTCGATCTCAGCGCCACCGAAATCGGCGACGCCGGCCTCGCCGTCCTCGCCCGCTTCCCCCACCTCGAATCGCTCCACCTCGCCAGCACCGCCGTCTCCTCCGCCGGCCTCGCCGGCCTCCCCCGGGCGCTCAAAAAACTGGTCCTCGACAATACCTACTTTGAAGGGACCGGCCTCCCGCCCCTCCCCGCGCTCGTCGACCTCGACCTGCTCGGCACCCCCGTCTCCGATCCCGGCCTCGCCGCCCTCGCCGAAGCCGCGCCCAACCTCCGCCGCCTCCACCTGGCCGAAACCGATGTCTCGAGCGCCGGCCTCGCCGCCCTCGCCCGTCTGCCCCGTCTCGAACACCTCGACCTCGCCGCCACCGACATCGACGACGCCGCCCTCCCCCACCTCCAACCCCTCGCCCAGCTTACCTTCCTCCGCCTCCGCGAAACCCGCATTACCGATAAAGGCCTCGCATCGCTCTCCTCCCTCAGCCGCCTCCAAACCCTCGACCTCGGCCGCACCCGCCTCACCAACACCGGCCTCGCCCACCTCGCCCGCCTCGGCCGCCTCACCCATCTCAACCTGGAGTACGCCGACATCGACGACGCCGGCCTCGCCCTCCTTACCCCCGCTCTCGCCGCCCTCCGCGATCTCAACCTCGACAGCACCAATATCACCGACGCCGCCGCCCCCGCCCTCGCCCGCCTCGCCGCCCTCGAAAGCCTCAATCTCTATCACACCGTCCTCTCCTCCGCCGCCCTCGACCAACTCAAACCCGCTCTTCCCCGGTGCCGCATCATCTGGGACCCCGACTCCAGCCGCAACAACCGCCGCCGCGCATGAAACCCCTTCTTCTTACCCTCCTCCTCGCCGCCGCCCCGGCCGCTGCCCCGGCCGCCCCCTTTGACTACCCCCTCGAGCGCAACGCCGCCGGCGACGTCATCGCCCTCGACCTTACCGGCGCCTGGGTCACCGACGCCGCTCTCGACCGCCTCGTCTCCCAGTACCCCAAACTCGAGCGCCTCACCCTCGCCCACACCCGCATCACCGACGCCGGCTTCCAGCACCTCGCCAAGCTCCAACACGTCCGTGAACTCGACTGCTTCTTCGCCGAGTTCTTCACCGCCGACGGCCTCGCCCACCTCGCCTCCTGGCGCCGCCTCGAACGCCTCAACCTCCGCGGCACCCGCGTCACCAGCAAGGCCTTCGAACACATCGCCAAATGGAAAACCCTCCGCGAGCTTGACATCTCCTACACCCAGATTGACGATGCCAATCTCGAACTCCTCGCCGAACTTCCCCTTCTTGAAACCCTCGCCCTCGGCGGCACCCCGCTCACCGCGGCCGGCCTCGGCCAGTTACGCCTCCTCCCCAGCCTCCGGAACCTCGACCTCAGCGGCGTCCAGCGCGTCGACTCCGGTGAATGGGGCGTCGCCCTCAACCCCGGCGCCTTCGCCGAGATCGCCGCGCTTACCGGCCTCCGGCGTCTCAACCTCGCCGGCGCCACCCGCACCGACGCCGGCGCCGACCGCCCCGGTCTCAAAGAGTCCATCCGCAGCAAGATCGAAGGCTCGGCTGCCTTGGCCGCCCTCGTCAACCTCGAGTTTCTCGATCTCAGCCGCCTCCCCATCGACGCCGCCGCCCTCGAACCCCTCACCAAGCTGCCCAAGCTCCGCGAACTCCGCGCCGCCCTCGCCCCTTCCTTAGGCGCCGCCGCCCTCTCCGTCCTGCTCCGCTTTCCCGCCCTCCGCGTCCTCCGCGTCGAAGGCAGCCTCCCGCCTGAGGCCCTCAACCAGCTCCGCGCCGCCCGCCCGCACCTGACCCGATGATGATCCCCTCCCCCACCCTCGCCCGCTCCTCCCGCCGCGCCCTCCTCGCGGCCCTCGCCGGCGGCGCAGCCTCCTTCGCCGCCCCGGCCTCGCCCGTCAAAATCACCGGCATCGAATCCTTCACCGTCCGCGTCCCCGACGGCGGCGCCCCGGACCCCCTCCGCCTCTACCGCTATGCCGTCACCCGCGTCCACACCGACGCCGGCGTCACCGGTACCTCCTTCATCGCCATCGCCCCGGACCTCCTCAACGGTTGGGCCAAACCCACCCTGCTCGGCCAGGACCTGTTCGCCATCGACCGCCACATGCGCCGCCTGCAGATGAACTCCGGCGAATCGCGCACCCAGGGCTGGTCCGGCGTCGAACACGCCCTCTGGGACGCTATCGGCCGCCTCTCCGGCCGCCCCGTCGCCGAACTCCTCGGCAAGGCCCGCGACCGTCTCCGGATCTACCGCACCACCGTCTTTCCCGGCCAGCAGGACCAATCCGACGTCCCCTATGAGCAGCAGGCCAGGTTCGCCCTCCGCCTCAAAAACGAGGGCTACACCGCCATCAAAATCCGCGCCTGGCGCCCGCGCCCCATGGACGACGTCGATGCCGTCGGCGTCATCCGCGCCGCCGTCGGCCCCTCGTTCAAAATCATGCTCGACCGCACCGCCGTGCGCCCCGGTTGGGTCTGGGACTACCCCACGGCGCTCAAAGTGGCCCGCGGCCTCGAAAAGCACAACGCCTACTGGCTCGAAGAGCCCTTCGACGGGATGGACCTCCAAGGCCCCGCCCGCCTCGCCGCCGAAGTGGATATTCTCATCACCGGCGGCGAGTTGGGCCGTACGCTCTACGAATTCGCGGCGTTTCTCCACAACAAGACCTACGACATCGTCCAGCCGGACACGCGGATCTGCGGCGGCATCTGGGCCGCGAAGAAGATCTCCACCCTCGCCGCCTCCTTCGGCGTCCCCTGCATCCAGCACGGCACCGGCGGCTTCTCCCTCGCCGGCTACATCCAGGCCGGCTGCGCCATGACCAACTGCGACTGGCAGGAGATGATCGGCCTCGGCCCCAACCTCCCCACCGAAGAGTGGGCGCCCGGGCTCGTTTTGCTCAAAGACCGCAAAGCCTGGAAAATCGAAAACGGATATGTCTATCTCCCCGACGCCCCCGGCCTCGGTCTCGAAGTGAACGAGGATGCGCTCAAGGAGTATCGCCGTGTATAGCCGCCGCGCCTTTCTCGCCGCGCCCCTGTTCGCTCGCTCCGCCTTCGCCGGCCAGGTCCGCATCCGGAGCGTCGACATCTACAACCTCCGCCTTCCCGTCACCCAAGACGAAGCCGCCGCGGGGCTGATGCACTCCTACAACGTCGTCGAAGTCGGCACCGACGCGGGCGTCAAGGGTTACTCCTTCGCCGGGCCCGGCGCGGCCCAACTGCCCGCCGTTCGCGAACTCCTCGTTGGCAAAGATCTGTTCGCCGTCGAAAAACATCTCGCCGACGGCCTCGAGAAATGGGGTGGCGTCGAACACGCCGTGTGGGACGCCATCGGCCGCATCGCCAAACAACCCGTCTACCGGATGCTCGGCGGAGGCAGCAACCGGGTGCGCGCCTACATCACCTGCGTCTGGCCCGGCAAGGCCGACCAGCAGCATGTTTCCTACCGCGAACAGGCTGAACAGGCCTTGCGCCTGCAGAAAGCCGGCTTCCGCGGCATGAAGATTCGCGCGTGGCGTCCCAACCCGCTCGACGACGCCGACGCCTGCGCCGAAATCCGCCAAGCCACGGGCAACGACTTCGCCATCATGTTCGATCGCACGGCCCACCTGCCGCAGCTCGTCGGCCAGCCCGTGTGGAGCTTTGAGACCGGTCTCAAAGTCGCCCGCGCCCTCGAACGCGCCGGGGCCTACTGGCTCGAAGAGCCCTTTGCCCGGGACGATTTTCAGTCGCCGGCCCGCCTGGCGGCCATGGTCGATCTGCCCATCACGGGCGGGGAAGGCTACGTCGGCATGCGGGACTTCCAGCAGTGTCTCCTCCACCGCACCTACGATATTCTCCAGCCCGAAGGCCGCGGCAGCGGCGGTATCCTCACCTGCCGCAAAGTTGCCTTCCTCGCCGACGCATACCATCTGCCCTGCATCCTGCACGGCACCATGGGGCTGATGCTGGCCGGCTGGCTGCAGGCAACCTTTGCCATCGGCGCGGAGTGGCAGGAGGTTGCCCTGGTTACCCCGCCGCTGCTGCCCCAGCAGCAGTGGGCCCCCGGCGCGCGCGTTCTACGCAACAAGGAGATGTACCGCATTGAGGACGGCCACCTGGTCGCCTCCGACCTCCCCGGCCTCGGCCTCGATGTGATCGACGAAGCGCTCCGGGAGTATCGGGTAGGGTAGGCAAACGCCTCCCCGTCTCGCCCGGGCTACTTCAACGGCCGCCGTCGCGGACCCCGCACCATGCGGGAGTCCTGCGCCTGCTGCCGGGCCAGCCGCTCGAATCGTTCGAGCACCTCGCCCTGCCGATAGCGCACATGGGCCCGCATCGCTTCGGCTGCCTCCTCCGGAGAGCCGTGCGCCAGCGAGGCGGCCAGGTCCCGGTGCCAGCGCTCGGGAAGCTTTTCGAAATCCGGTGAAACTGTGAAAATCCAGTTGAACAGCAGAACCCGGCTGCGCTCCACCGCATCGGCAAACAGCGCCACTTTCGTCGCCCGCGCTATCTGCATGTGGAAGGCAATGTGAATCCGCTCCACTTTGGCGTGCAGAGCCTGCGTATACTGCTGCTGCCGTCCAAGTGCGTTGTAGGCGCGGTCCAGCCGCTCGGCCGCCGCCAGCAGCCGCAATCGCTGCCGGCCATCGGCTGACTCGGCAAACAGCCGGGCCGAGTGCGTCTCGAGCGCCTCCCGCAGCACGTAGTTGCCCTGAATCTCCGCCGCCGTCGCAATCTTTACCCGCGTTCCCGCCCGCGCCCGGCTCTCTACCAGCCCCTCGCCTTCCAGCCGGGAAATGGCATCCGCCACTGGCACGGCGCTCATCGCCATCTCCTCGGCCAGACGCCTGCGGGACAAGGGCGCACCCGGCGGCAGCGTACCGTCGAGAATCGCCATGCGCAAGCGCTCAAAGGCCTCTTCGCCGCGCATTTTCGCGGTCTGTTTCTTCGCAACTGGCACGGCAGTTGTTCGCAAGCTCTTCCTTGACAGTCTAGAACAGATTCCGATAAGCTTCCCCTACCAGAACTGGCACGCCAGTTATCACTAGGAGATCTGCCCCCATGTCCGCTCGCCTCCTCGCTCTTGCCGCCGCCCTGTTTGCCGCCGCTGGCGCTCTGCCCGCCCAGAACATCACGGGCTCTCTCCTCGGCAATGTCACGGACCCCACCGGCGCTCCCGTGCCCCGCGCCGCCGTGGAAATCACCAACATCGATACGAACCAGTCCGTGCGAACCGTCACCGACGTCGCCGGTCTCTATCAGGCACTCTATCTGCGGCCCGGCGCCTACCGCCTCCGTGTCAACGCCAACGGTTTCAAGCAGTCCCTCCGCGAAAATGTCACCATCCAGGTCGAGTCCACCATCCGCGCCGACTTCTCGCTGCAACTTGGTGAGGCCACCTCTACGGTGATTGTCACCGCCGAAGCCCCGCTCATCGAATCCGAAACCGCCTCCCTCGGCCAGACCGTCTCCACCAAAACCGTCGAAGAACTCCCCATTCAGGGCCGCAATATCTTCGATCTCGCCGGACTCACCGCCGGGGTCCAGGTCAATCCGCGGGCTAGCGGTGGCACCGCCTCCACCGGTGACGTCGGTACTCCCCTGTTCGTGCAGTCCGACATCTCCATCAACGGGGGCCGCTTCCGCACCAACGAATACCTCGTGGACGGGGTCTCGATCATGCTGCCTGAAAACAATAACTATGCCTTCTCCCCCAATCCGGACGCCACTCAGGAGTTCAAGGTCCTCACCAACTCCTTCGGCCCCCAGTATGGACGCTCGGGCGGTGGCGTCATCAACGTGGTCACCAAGGGCGGCACCAACCAGCTCCACGGCACCCTCTACAACTTCTTCCGTAACGACCGGTTACGCGCCAATAACTTCTTCTCGAACGCCCGTAACCAGACCCGCCCCGTCTCCCACGTTAATCAGTTCGGCGCTGTCGCCGGTGGACGCATCCTCCGCGACCGGACCTTCTACTTCGCCGACTATCAGGGACACCGCGAAGACGCCTCCGGCGCCGCCGGTATCCTTACCGTACCCACCGCCGCCGAACGCGCCGGCGACTTCTCCCGCAGCCGCGCCCCCAACGGCAATCTCGTCACCATCTTCGATCCGCTCACCACCGAATTCACCGGCACCAGCTTCACCCGCATGCCCTTCCCCGGCGCCATCGTCCCCGCCAACCGCCAGTCCCCGGTCGGCCGTAATCTCGCCGCCTTCTATCCCCTCCCCAACCGCACCGGCGATACCGCCGCCCTCATTAACAACTATGTCTTTGCCCCCGCCAGCTACGTCAACTCCGACCAGTACTCGGCCCGCATCGACCATCGCCTCAGCGAACGCCATTCCCTCTTCGGCCGCTACACCTATAACACCGGTAACACCGGTACCTCCGGCCCCTACAACAACATCGCCGATAACGTCCTCGGCGTTACCGTCAACCGCGTCCACAACGCCTCGGTAAACCTCACCAGCCTGCTGTCCACCAATCGCATCCTGAATGTCCGCCTCGGCGCTACGCGCCGCTTCGAAGGCCGTGTCCCGCTCGCCGCCGGCAAGGTCGAGCTTACAAAGCTCGGCTTCCCCGCCGCGCTCGCCGCCCAGGTCGATGAACAGGTCTTCCCCACCATCTCCGTCGCCAACTATGGCCAGCTCGGCCCCGCCTCGGGCGATCGCATCCGCCGTGGCAATGGCGTCTACACCCTCGTCGTCGAACAGTCGGAAATCCATGGCCGCCACACCATCGTCTATGGCGCCGATACCCGGCTCTACGACCAGACGCCCTACCAGGCCGGCGCCCCCTCCGGCTCCTTCTCTTTCGGCCTCGCCCAAACCCAGGGACCCAATCCCCTGGTCGCCTCGCTCGGCGCCGGCAACGGCCTCGCCTCGCTCCTTGTCGGCTTCGGCGGCGGGTCCCTCACCAGCGTCCCCGCGCTCCGCGTCAAAAACCTCTACAGCGGACTCTTCCTCAACGATCAGATTAAATTCAAACGCCTCACCATCAACGCCGGCGTCCGCTGGGAGTACGACCAGCCCCGCGCCGAAAAGTACAACCGCTTTGCCAACTTCGACTTCAACTCCCCCTTCCCCTTGACCGTTCCCGGCATCGGCCCTCTCAAAGGAGTCCTCCGCTACGCCGGACGCGACGGGCAGCCGCGCGGACAGTACAACAGCACGTACACCAACTTCGGACCCCGCATCGGCCTCGCCTACCGCGTCAGCCCCACCTTCGTCTTGCGCGCCGGCTACGGCATCTTCTTCGCCCCTCGCTTCGGCACCACCGCCGCCAGTAATTTCGGCACCCCGGGATTCACCCTCACCACCCCTTGGGTCTCCACCAGTCCCGATGGCGTCGGCTTCTCCCAGTCCATCGACAACCCCTTCCCCGGCGGCCTCGCCCAGCCCCCCACCTCCCCGGCCGATCGCCTGCTCCTCGGCCAGACCATCCAGATCATGGACCGCGGCAACGTCTCCAATATCTACAACCAGCAGTGGAGCTTCACCATCCAGCGCCAGTGGTTCGGTGGCGTCCTCGTCGAAGCCGGCTACGCCGGCAATCGCGGTGTCCATATCCCGGTCTCCTTCGACTTCAATCAGGTCGACCCCCGGTATCAGTCCCTCGGCCCCGCCCTCTCGCAGGCCGTCGAAAACCCCTTCTTTGGCCTCACCAATCTCGGCATCTTCGCCAACCGCACCATCGCCCGCAGTCAGCTCCTCCGCCCCTATCCCCAATACACCGGCGTCAATACCAACTCTCCCGCCGTCGCCCAGAACATGGGCGCCTCCAGCTACCACTCCGTCCAACTTCGCGTCGAAAAACGCTTCCGCCGCGGCTACAACCTAACCGTTGTCTACACCGGCGCCAAGCTCATCGACAACGGCTCCGGCCGCATCTTCGGCGAAAACGCCTTCGTGCCGCCCGTCCAGAACGCCTACAACCTCGCCGCCGAACGGTCCATCTCCGAAGGCGACGTCTCCCAGCGCCTCGTCATCTCCCACGCCATGCAGATCCGCAGCACCGCCACCCAACCCCTGCTCAAAGCCCTCACCAAAGGCTGGTCCTGGAGCGGCGCCTTCTCGGCCAATACCGGCTTCCCCCTCGCCCTCTCCTCCATCGGCAACTCCGGCGTCGGTGGCGGCGTCCTCCGCCCCAACTCCACCGGCTCCTCCGCCAACCTCAGCGGCGACCCCCAAACCCGCCTCCTCCGCTTTTTCGATACCAGCCAGTTCACCGTCCCCGCACCCTTCAGCTTCGGCAACGTCAGCCGCACCCTCCCCGATGTCCGCGGACCAGCCCGCGTGGCTTACAACACCGCCGTCCAGCGCTCCATTCCCATCCGGGACTCCCTCCGCGCCGTCTTCCGCGTCGAAGCGTTCAATCTCACCAATACGCCCTACTTCGCCCGCCCCGCCCAGCAACTCGGTGGCGCCGGCTTCGGCGTCATCAATGCCGCCAGCGGCGAACGCCAGCTCCAACTCTCGCTCAAGGTGACCTTTTGACCACCTCGCCCCGCTGTCTCCCCGTCACCCCGGAGAACCCTTCCCCATGACCCGCCGCGCGTTTCTGGCCGCCGCCGCCGCCGCTCCCCGGCCCAATATCCTGTTCTTCCACGCCGACGACCTCGGCTACGGCGACCTCGGCTGCTTCGGCTCCCGCGACATCCGCACCCCCCACCTCGACCGCCTCGCCGCACAAGGCGCCCGCCTCACGCAGCACTACGTTTGCGCTCCCTCCTGCTCGCCCTCCCGCGCCGGCCTTCTCACCGGCTGCTACCCCCACCGCACCGGTGTCACTGGCGTCCTCCGGGAAGAGCATGACCACACCGGCATGCATCCCGGCCTCCCCACCATCGCCGAAATCCTCGCCGGCGCCGGCTACCACACCGCTCTCATCGGCAAATGGCATCTCGGCATGCCGCCCGCCTACCGCCCCTCGCGCCGCGGCTTCCAGTACTTCTACGGCTTCCTCAACGGCACCGTCGACTACTATACGCACCGGTCCACCGGCGGCGGTTGGCGCGGCCGCGCCGTCACCTTCCGCAACGATAACCCCATCCAGGAAACCGGCTACCTCCCTCGTCTCCTCTGCGACGATGCCGTCCGCTTTCTCCAGCAGAAGCACGACCGCCCCTTCTTTCTCCACTACGCCACCCCCCTGCCCCATCTCCCCTACCAGGTACCCGACGAGTGGATGACACCCTACGCTCACCTCGGCGGTAACCGTGCCCGCTACGCCGCCATGGTCGCTCACATGGACGACGAAGCCGGCCGCCTCCTCCACACCCTCGACCAAACCGGACTCGCCCACAACACCCTCGTCATCTTCTGCTCCGACAACGGCTGGGTCAAACTCCAACCCGCCCATGCTCCCATCGGAGATAATGGCCCCTATCGCGGTGGCAAGTACGAACTCTACGAAGGGGGCATCCACTCGCCCTGTCTCGTTCGCTGGCCCGGTCGCGTTCAACCAGGTTCCGAAGTGAAAACCCCGGTCTTCAATCTCGATTGGTTCCCTACCCTCGCCGCTGCCGCCGGCGCTCCCCGGCCGCCAGCCCCGCTCGACGGCATCGATATCACGGCGGCTCTGCGCGGCCGGCCGCTGCCCACCCGCGATCTGCTCTGGACCTTCCGTGACGACCTCGTCAAAACTCCCCGCTCCTACGCCTGCCGCCGCGGTCCCTGGAAATACCTCGAAATCGGCGGGGAAGCCATGCTCTTCCACCTCGACCACGACCCCGGTGAAACCCACAACCTCGCCGCCCGTCATCCCCGGCTCCTGGAGCAGTTACGGAACCGCGCCTACACCCTCCGTCAGCCCGGTGATTAACCCCCGTTTACCACCAAGGATCATCCCCATGCGAACTCTTCTCCTCCTCGCCGCCCTCGCCGCCGTCCTGCCCGCTCAGGTCGCCGACCCACGCCACATCGTCACCGGCGCCGTCATCCCCGATGAGTTCTACGCCGACCAGCCCTATATCGTCAAGACCAACGATGGCGCCTGGCTCTGCGTCATCACCACCGGCCCCGGACAGGAAGGCGCCGGCGGCCAGCACGTCGTCAGCCTCCGCAGCACGGACCGCGGCAAGACTTGGGAGAAAGCCGTCGATGTCGAACCCAACAACGGCCCGGAAGCCTCCTACGCCGTCGTGCTCAAAGCCAACTCCGGACGCATCTACGTCTTCTATAACCACAACACCGACAACGTCCGCCAGGTGATCGCCGACAAACCCACCTACAAAGACGGCTTCAACCGCCGCGTCGACTCTCTCGGCCACTTCGTCTTCAAATACTCCGACGACCACGGCCGCACCTGGTCCGCCAATCGCTACGAGATTCCCCAGCGCGACTTCGAAATCGACCGCAAGAATCCCTATCAGGGCAAGCTCAAATTCTTCTGGACCGTCGGCAAGGCGTTCGCTTACAAAAACGCCGGGTACGTCCCCCTCCACAAAGTCGGCGGCTTCGGGGAAGGCTTCTTCACTTCGAGCGAAGGCGTCCTGCTCCGCAGCCCCAACATCCTCTCGGAACCGGACCCGGCGAAGATCCAATGGGAGACCCTCCCCGACGGCGAAATCGGCATCCGCACCCCTGCCGGCGGTGGTCCCGTGGCCGAAGAGCAGTCCTTCTCCATCCTCAGCGACGGTTCCATCTTCTGCGTCTTCCGCACCATCGACGGCTACTCCGCCTATACCTACAGCCGCGATGGCGGCCGCACCTGGGAGCCTTCGCAGTACATGCGCTATGCCGACGGCCGTCTGATGAAGCATCCCCGCGCCGCCAACTTCGCCTGGCGCTGTGAAAACGGCAAGTTCCTCTACTGGTTCCACAACCACGGCGGACGCTTCATCCGGGAACACCCCAACCGCCGCTCGATGGCCTACGAAGACCGCAACCCGGTCTGGCTCGCCGGCGGGGTGGAGGCCGATGGGCCCACGGGCAAGATCATCCGCTGGTCCCAGCCGGAGATCGTCCTCTATGACGACGATCCCATTGTCCGGATGTCCTACCCCGACCTGGTCGAAGACGGCGGCCAATACTTCCTGACCGAAACGCAGAAGGACGTTGCCCGCGTTCATCCCATCGATCCCACCCTGCTCGCCGGACTCTGGAATCAACTCGAAGGCAACGGCGCCGTTGCCACCGCCGGCCTCCGCCTGAACCTCTCCGGCGCCATCCCCGCCTCGGTCCCGGCCCCGCCCCTGCCGCTCTTCTACAACCGTTCGAAGCGCGCCGACCATGGCAAAGAAGATCTCCGCGCCGGCTTCTCGCTCGATCTCTGGGTTCGCCTCCCCTCGGCCGCGCCCGGCCAGGTTCTGCTCGACAACCGCACCCCCGACGGCAAGGGCTTTGCTCTGGTGACCAGCGCCGGCGCGGCCTTTGAACTCATCCTGAACGACGGGCGCACCGAAAGCCGCTGGGCCTCCGACCCGGGAACCGTGAAGCCCGGCCAGGCGCAACATGTCGCCGTTGTGGTGGATGGCGGGCCCAAGGTGATCACCTTCCTGACCGGGGGCATGCTCAACGACGGCGGCGAGGCCCGCCAGTTTGGCTGGGGACGCTTCAGCCCTCATCTCCGTTCGGCACAGGGAGCGGCCAACCTGACGATCGACAACCGCGCCGTGCTCAAGCTACGGATCTACGATCGCGCTCTCCGTATTTCCGAGGCCATCGCCGCCTTCCGCGCCGGGCTGTGACCGGCGTTACGGATGGAGGAGAACCTTCAGGCAGCCCTTCTCCTCCGCCCGTTGGAAGGCGCGGGCGGCCTCGCGCAGGGGAAACCGGCCGGCGATCATCGCCCGCACCTCGACCCGATCCAACTGATCTTCCTGACGATGACCGGTGCCATGTCCAGACAAACCGGCCTTGCCACTGTGGACTTCATCACAGCCCGCCTCCGCGCCCGCGTCATCCCCACCGCCATTGCCACCCCGGCGGGCGATCCCGTGGCGTTGACCGTCACGTCGAACTCGCCCTCACCTCCGATTCTCACCCCTGCCCGCTCCGCAATCGCGATCTTGCCGGCATGCCGTCCAAACAGCAAGACCTCGGCCCCGCCCACCGGTAGCCACTGAGCAATCAGCCGCCCCAGTTCGCCATCCCCCAGCGCCGCCACCCGCTCGCCCGCAGTCGCCCCAACTGCTCCTGTACCTTACAGGCTGCGGCCACCGGCTCACCGAACACCGCCTCCTCATCGCTGACATGATCCGGCACCTTCACCAGGTTCTCCTCCGGCAGCGTCAACCACTCAAAGTCGGTCCAAGTGTTACTGGTTTTGAGAAAGTCGATGAAGTCAGCGAGGAGACCATGGCGGGTGGCGGCAAGGTGTCGACGCGGTGGGGCGGCGGGAAGGGGTCCGGGGAGGAAGAGGCTTCACCCTTTTGGTGAATGGCGGCAGCGGGTTTGATTGCGCTCATCCCGTTTAGCATCAATCACATCAATAACAAATGCGCGGCCCAAGGCCTCCAACTGCCGGATTTGGGATTATTGTAAGCCAGAGGGCATAGTGCCGATGAGTTTTCCCCGACGCCTTTCCCGATCCTACCGAATCGCATACCGCGTCATGGTAATGCTGTTTCCTGATCGCTGCGCTCGTTGGCCTGTTGGGGTGCGCTTGTGGCGGGGCGATTCGGTGTTTCCGTTCCTGGTAATGGGCAACGCTGATCCCGCTGTCTTACGACAGGCAGTACGGCGCGACGACCCTTTGCCTCGGCTGAGACGGATAGGGTGAGGTGCAAGCACCAGGGGCACGACGTCGTGCGTCCGGATCCTGGCGGGGGGCGGGCCGAGCGAATGCGTGGAGGAGTATTGTCCCCCAGGAAGAGGCGTTGGCGTGGGTTACTGTCGCGGTGCGCCGATCGTAAGCCGGAGTGCTAGAAAGGGGCCTGCGACTTCTTTGCTTGGTATTCGCGATACAGACGGGTCTGGCTGCTCCTTTGCCGCGCTACCTGCCAAGCCGGTAAGCCGTTGACAGGGCCGAGCGGTCAGCCTCCGCTGGCGATTGCCGAGGCGTTTACGGCGGCCCAGATGCAGGCGGCCGGGCTGTCCATCGGCCAGAATCTGTATCTGGCGCGGGAGCGGTCAGGCTCCGCTGGCGATTGCCGAGGCGTTTACGGCGGCCCAGATGCAGGCGGCCGGGCTGTCCACCGGCCCGAATCTGTATCTGGCGCGGGAGTACCGGACGGGGTCTAACGGAGTAACTCACCTAGCTTACCGGCAGCGGTTTCAGGGGTTGGAGGTGTACCAGTCGGAGTGGGTGGTGAACATTGACGCCAATGGCCAAGTGATCAGCGCGGGAGGCAACCTGTACCCGGCGCCCACGGGGGCCACGCCGGATTTCGGGCAGGTGATTCCGGCGGCGCAGGCGGCGTCGGTGGCGGAGGCGACCGTGGCGCGGGCGGGACTGACCCAACAGGGCCATCTGCGGTTTTCAACGACCGGGGCGACGGGGGAGGTGACGGCGCGGGGGGGGGCCATTCCGGAATCAACTGCTACCGGCGTTTGAGTTCGAAGTGGTGGAGGTGAAGTCGCTCCGGCCGCTGGCGAAGAAGCCGCTTTCGTTTTTTCAGGCACCGCAGTCTCAGGCGGTACAGGGGCAGGTGTTTCCAGGGGTGAGCCCCCAGCCGGCGGCGGCGGTGGGGGTGCGGAGCCAGGCAGAGCCGCCGCTCGTGGGCCGGACGATGGTTTCCCTTGGGGGTGATCCGGCGGCGTCGCGGACGGGATGGGTGCGCGGGGGGATGACGCGGGGGAACAATGCGGTGGTGGGAGTGAATCCGGGAGGGACTTGGTTTGTGGAGCCGGTGGCGGCGGTGAGCGGGAGTTTTCGTTTCCGTTGACGCTAGGGGCGGGGGCGCCGAATCCGCGGCTGTTTCCGGAGGCGGCGGTGACCAACCTCTTTTACTGGGTGAACCGGTCGCGTGACCTGTTTTACAGCAACGGATTGGATGAGGCGGCGGGGAACTTTCAGGCGTCGAATCTTGGATTTGGGGGTGTGGACGGGGATCCGATGTTTGCATACGCGCATTTTGGATCTGCCTCGACATCGGGTTTTCCGGATTTGAATGACGCCTTCTATTCGGTGCGGGGCGGCTTGGCGAACGGGGCGTATGCGGCGGACGTGATCCGGCACGAGTACACGCACGGGGCGACGCGATGGTTGATTTCGATGCTGAGCGGGTTTCAGGGGGGCGCCATCAACGAGTCGTTTTCGGACTTTGGGGCGCTGGAGTCTCTGCTGCCGGAGGGTGCGCCGGCGGACGGGGTGTACACGGTGGGGAACTATTCGTTCCGGGCGTTTGGGCGGTGGATTCGTTCGCGGCCGTATACGAAGAAACTGGAGATCAATCCGCTGACGTACGCCGACTTCGGGCGGGCGATTTCGGCGCCGTCGATTGATAATGACGGCGGGATTTGGGTGATGGCGTTTGGGGAGGTGCGGGCGAACCTGATCCGGCAGTTTGGGGACCGGGAGGGGCGGCGGCGGCGGCAGATTGTGCTGGACGGAATGAAGTTGGCGCCGCCATCGCCTTCGATGGTGGATTTGCGGGACGCGGTTCTGCTGGCGGAGCGGATTGATTTCCGGGGGCAGAGCCACGCGCAGCTGTGGGATGAACTTGCCAAACGGGGGCTGGGGGCTCTAGCGTATTCGCCGTCGAACGATTCGATTCAGATAAAGGCGTCGTTTGAGGTGGCGTCGAAGGCGGGGGTGGCGGACTTTCGGCGGCCCCCGGTAGTGGCGGGGCAGGTGCTGCCGATTGTGCTGGCGGACCGGGATCTGACGGGGGGAGTGTGAAGGTGAAGTTAACGACGACGTCGGGCGACTGGGAGGAGGTGGTGTTGACGCGAGATGGGAACACGTACGTGGGAGGGATTGGGATTACGATGGTGGGTGCGGCGCGGCGGTCGGGGGCGCTGTCGGTGGCGCGGGGTGACGCAGTGACGGTTTACTACAGCGACGCCGATTCGGGGGCGGGGTTCCGGCAGGTGGAGCGGACGGTGCAGGTGGCGGGGGCTATGCATCGTCGACAACGACGACAACGCCCTACACGTTTCCGAACGAGCGGAGCCTGAATTTTCGAGCGTCGCCGGGGACGGGGCCGGTGCTTTTGCGGCTGCCGTTTCCGTTTCCGTTTTACGACAAGGTTTACCGGGAGGTGCGGGTGTTTCCGGAGGAGTATCTGCGATTTGACGCGGGGATGGCTCCGGCTTGTTATGACGAATACAGTTTTCATAATGCGACGGCCATTTTTCCGATCGCGGGTTGGCTGCGGACGAACGGAGGGAGTCAACCGAACCAGGGTGTATTTGTTCCGGTGAATTTCGCGGTGATGCTGCGGGCGAACGGGGAGGTGCGTTTCCGTACAGGGAGGGCAATCAGAATGTGTTAAACGCGCCGCCGTTTGGAGGGTGTAACTTGACGGCGCCGGCGGTGGGGATTTCGCGGGGGGATAGGGATACGATCTTTCTGCCCGCGGTGTCCTATGCGCGAGTGAACCTCCGGAACGCGCCGACGGTGACGCTGACGCCGCATTTGGGGCACGCCCCGGAGCCGAAGGTGCGGCCTGCAGACGCCGGCGGCGAACGGGACGACATCGGGGTTGGTGACGGTGCGGGGGGCGGCATGGGACGAAGAGGTGGCGATGTCGAGTGTGGGGGTGCTGTTGGACGGGGTGTTTCAGGGGAACGCGACGATCAATCCGGCGCGGGCGGACGTGTGCGCGGTGGAGCGGGTGCCGGGCTGTCCGTTCTTCGGTTTTTCGCGGGTAATTGATCCGGGCGTGGCGAACCTGGCGCCGGGGCCGCACGAGTTGCCGTTGCGGGCGGTGAACGCGAAGGGGGGACGGTGTTTCCCGCCGAGCCGCTGCGGTTTACGGTAGCGCAGGAGGCGGGGCCGCTGCCGCGGGTGGTGATGGTGCGGGGGGATGCGTATAGCCTGACGCGGCGGATTACGTCGGCGACGGTGGCGATTGCCGGGGTGGCGTATGGGAGTGCGCTGCTGGGCCAGAACCGGGCGGCTTTGTGCGCGGCTCGGGCGAAGGCGACGGGGTCGCCGAACTGTCCGGATTTGGGCTGGCAGGCGCAGTTGAACACGGCGGCGGCGGCGCCGGCGCTTGGGAATGGTTTGTACCGGATGCAGATCCGGATTACGGAGGAGGGGGCGGATGACGTTGTTGCCGGAGAAGCCGTTATCGTTTGTGGTGAAGAATCCGGTGAATCAGCCGCCGACCGGGGTGGTGAGCAGCCCGACGAATGCGCAGCGGGTTTCCGTGGTGATTGACGTTACCGGGTACGCCTGGGATCCGGATGGACGGATTACGTTGGCGCAGGTGATTGTAAACAATGTCATTCGCACATTAGATTTCTGGGTACATTTGATACGCGGTTGCCGCAGAAGGGATTGTACCGGCTGGCGGTGCGGTTGGTGGACAACCCTTAGAGGAGGGGGTGGTGGTGAGGATGGCGTGGATGGTATCGACGGTGCCGGCGGGGGCTGGACATTCGCTGAAGAGGGAGGCGGCGGCCGAACCGGGGGGCGGGGGCGTCGAGGGTGGGGTAGCGGCGGGCGGAGGTGATAGGGGGCCAGGCCGGAGCGGTAGCCGCCGGGAATCCAAAGGAGGGTGGGCTGCGTTCGGCGAGGAGCAGGAGGCTGTACCCGCCGAGATCGACGAGACGGGGCGGAGCGATTTTGGGCGTGGCGGATGCGGAAGCCGGCGAGGAGGAGACCGCTCCGTGCAAAGGGATGGCGGATGCGGAAAGTTTCGAGGCCAGAGCACGGGTGGTCCGGTGGCAGGCGACGGGGGATGGGGAGATGCGCGGGGCCGCTGGCGGCGAGTAAGTGGAAAGGGAGAGAAGGGTAAGCAGTTTTTTCTTACTCCCCGAAGAGCGGCAGGAAATTACGAAAGTTGCAGAAAAAAATGAACCATTGGAGGGGGTGCTGAATGCCAGTGTTTGGTTCAAACTGCCTACAGGCATGGCATTGGAGTCCTGGCTCCGATCCGTTTGCCGAAGTTATCGGAGAATCATAAGGAGTAGGCTGTCTGATGAAAGGAGTATTCGGGTGCATATGCAGGACGGTGGGGGTTATGGGCCGTCTGGTGTTGCTGGCAGGTCCGGCGGTGCTATTGGTGGGGCAGGAGAGCAAGATTGCTCCGGACTTGGCGGGGATTGGCGGTGAGGAGGAGGTAGACGTCATCATTCAATACAACGAGCCGGAGGGGCGGCGGGGGAGTGCGCGGCAGCCGTTTTCTTTTTCACTGCCGGCGGGGGTATCTTCGCGGCGGCCGGTGCGGGAGTTGGGGTTGATTGGGGGGATTTCGGCGCGAGTGAACGGGGCGGCGGTAGCGGCGTTGGCGGCGGACAGCCGGGTGAAGTATGTTTCGCCGGACCGGGAAGTGAGTGCGAGCCAGTTTGCCTGGCGGGCCGTGGGGGCTGACGTGGCGCAGGCCACGCTCTCGCCGGCCAATCCACCCGCGTCGGGCGCGGGCATTGGGGTGGCGATCATAGATTCAGGTATCAATCCCCATAACGACCTGCGGACGTGTGCGTCGTTCGGCTCTTTGGGTCCGAGCCGCATTGTGTACGCGCAGAACTTCGTAACGAGCGAGAAAACGACGGCGGACTTGTACGGTCACGGCAGCCACGTGGCGGGAATGGCGGCGGGCGATGGGCGATGCGTGCTGGTGAGTTGGCCGATGACGGTTCCCCTTCCGACATCGACTAACGCGAGGATGATGTTTCAGAAGTTTCAACTGTTCGGGGTAGCGCCGGGGGCGAATCTGATCAACCTGCGGGTGCTGGACAAGGATGGAAAGGGTACGGACACGAACGTGATTGCGGCGATTGACCGGGCCATTGCGCTGAAGAACACCTATAACATCCGGGTGATCAACCTCTCGCTGGGGCGGTTGGTGAAAGAGTCTTACAAGCTGGACCCGCTGTGTCAGGCGGTGGAGCGGGCGTGGAACGCGGGGATTGTGGTGGTGGTGGCGGCGGGTAACAACGGGCGCGTGGAGTCGGTGAAGGACAAGAATGGGAAGGTCTACCCGATCAAGGGCTACGGCACGATTGGTTCGCCCGGGAATGATCCGTATGTGATCACGGTGGGGGTGATGCGGGATATGTTCACCGCGACGCGGACCGACGACCTGGTGGCGTCGTTCAGTTCGAAGGGCCCGACTCCGATTGACCGCATCGTCAAGCCGGACATCATGGCTCCGGGTAATCGGACGCTGTCGCTGCAATCGGTGGCGGCGCGGCTGGCGACCGCGTTTCCGACCAACATTCCGCAGCCGGCATCGTACGGGGTTTCGGCCGCGGGGGAGTGTGGGACGAACACGCTGTGTATCACGCAGTTCAACACGGCGGTGTCGGTTGGCCAGAAGCTCTATCTGGAGCTGAGCGGGACGAGTATGTCGGCGCCGATTGTTGCGGGGGCTGCGGCGTTAATGGTGCAGAAATTTGGGCCGACCATCACGCCGGATGTGATAAAGGCGCGGCTGATGAAAACGGCGGCGAAGATCTTTTCGACGAATAAGAGCTCCTATCTGGACGCCTCGACGGGCAAAACGGTGGACATTCAGTACGACATGTTCACGGTAGGGGCCGGGTATCTGGATATTGTCGCCGCGTTGAATAATACGGACGTAATTCCCGCGGGCAGGAGAGCTTTTTCGCCGGGGATCATCCGGTCGTGCGATCCCGGCCGAACGACCGGGTGCGTGAAGTTAGTGCATTCGGCTGGATCGGCGTTTGCCTCCACGACGCTCTGGACCAACCCGTTGGTGTGGGGTGGTTCCGTGTTGTGGGGGGACAGTGTGCTGTGGGGGGACAGTGTGGTTTGGGGTGACACGACAAATGCCGGCTACAGCCTACTGTGGGGGGACAGTGTGTTGTGGGGGGACAGTTTGCTCTGGGGCGACTCGGGCAACCTGTTTACGCAGTCGGTGCTGGGCAACGGCGACCGGTAGGCTGAGGAGACCGGGGGGCACCGCGGGAAAGCGGCGCCCCCCGGTCGCCTGTAGTAGGCGGGTTTGCCGTCGGGTTCGAATTGGTTGACTTGGGGGGCTTGACGCGGGCCATGGCGTCGAGCACCTTTTGTAGTTTCTGGCGGGCGGCGGGGTTTTCGACGGGGGTGGTTTCGGTGGGGTCGGCTTTCCGGTCGTAGAGTCGGCCGTCGAGGTAGAGTTTCCAGCGGTGGTCCCAGGCGAGGCGGGCGGGTTTGGGGTCGGCTTTGCGGCTCGGGTGCGGGTCGAAGTGGGCGAAGAGGGTGTCTTTGGGCTGTCATTTTTCGCGGGGCGCCCTTTTTCGACTTGGATTTGAGGGAAGAAGCTGCGGCCGTCGAGGGGGAGGCCGGGGAAGCAAAAGGTGCCGGTGCTGTCCATGAGGGTGGGGAGGAAGTCGGTGGGGTCGATGAGGTCGTCGCAGAGCCTGCCGGCGGGGTTGTGGCCGGGCCAGCGGGCGAGGAGGGGGACGCGCATGCTGGCTTCGGAGGTGAGGCGTTTGCCGCCGGGGATGGTGCGGAGGCCCATTGGGGAGGTGATTTCGGGCGGCGTGCCGTTGTCGGCGTAGAAAAGAACGATGGTGTTGTCGGCCAGGCCGAGGCGGTCGAGGTAGGCGACCATGTCCTTGAAGTAGTTGGGATCGTCTTTGAGGCGGTCGGCGGTGGCCCAGTCGTCGCTGCGGGGGGTGGTGTTGAAGGGGCCGTGGGTGAGGGCCATGGGGTAGTAGGCGAAGAAGGGCTGGTGGCGATGGCGGGCCATAAAGTCGATGAGTTAGTCGGAGAAGAGATCGGGGCCGTACTGGTCTTCGATGCCGTTCATTTTTTGCCGATTTTATTGAGGACGGGTTTGCCGTAGCGGCTGCCTTTGTCTTCTGCGGAACCGCGTCTCCGAGGACTTGGAATCAATCAGTTACGCGGCTGCCTCCAAGGGCGCCAGTTTGTAGCTATTCGGCCTGCTTCCGCCGCCTGAACCTCTTCCGTTTGCATCACCGAGTCACGCCGTCGCAGGTTCCTTCTCCTTTGGTCCCGGCCTACCCGGGCGCGACGCTTCTGCGGAACCGCGTCTCCGAGGCTGTGGAATCAATGAGTTACGCGGCTGCCTCCAAGGGCGCCAGTTTGTAGCTATTCGGCCTACTTCCGCTGCCTGAACCTCTTCCGTTTGCATTACCGAGTCACGCCGTCGCAGGTTCCTTCTCCTTCGGTCCCGGCCTACCCGGGCGCGACGCTTCTGCGGAACCGCGCACCACGGACTCCCGTTGTGCGCGGTTCCGTAAGAAGCCCTCTTCCAGGAGTGGTTACAGTCCTTCATCGTCGATCCCCACCACGTCATCCCACCGCTAGACTGCACCTGCGGAACCACCCCGGCATCCCGCGCCAAATGCTGCGCCGAGCGAAACCGCTTCCCGTCTCCAATCTCCACCCAATCGCCGCCCCCAGAATCTTGCCCACTCCAGGCAGCGTCGGCAGCAACCGCAGCCAACCGAGCTTGCCCATCCTCGCTTCCCTCGCCAACTCCAATCTCTTCACCCGCCGCTCCAGATCCTGAATCGCCATCCCCTGCTGCCGCGTCGCTTCCCCGCCCGCCGACGGCAGTTGTTCGATTGCCCGCTGGAACTGCGGTTGCGCGGTGCGGCTGAACCAGTCGGGAACATCGACGTCGTCTTCCTCCTCGATCAGGTTCTTCCAGCCATATTGGTTCAACACGCCATGGATCCGGTTTTTCATCGCGCTCTCCTGCCGGCGAATCGCCAGCTTGGTTCGCACGAGGCCACGCAGATCCCGCCCAACATCGATGGGGCCATCCATACTTCGGGAAAGGTTCCGTTGGACAGCAGGATCAACAGGCCGGCCGAATCAGTTTCGTCGGTGCGGGTGCTGCCGGGGATCCGCCGCTTGATCTTGAGCGGATGCCCGAGCCGCGGTACCAGCCCGGCCCCTTCTACTTGCCGGGCCAGCCACATCCAACTGCCACAGGCCTCAAAACCGACGTGGCTGCCAGGCGGAACGCTCTTCAAGAAACGCTCCAGTTCGCCGTTCTCGTGCCGGATGCGAATCGGTGGACCCACTTTGCGCTGGGCATCGAACATCCGGAAAACGGAGTAGTCCTTGTGGACATCGCATCCGATACAATCGAAATACTCCATGGCTGTAGCGCCTCCTTTGCGCTGAGTTGGGGCTGTCATATAGCCCCAACTCAAAGCCGCGCTCTCGTCCGTTCACAAGGTAACAAAATAGTCTACATCCCCATCATTCCAAGTCACTTAACCCCGTTTTCCTCCCCCGCCCCCCCCCCGGAACTTTGGTCCCCCCATGCTATAGTCCAATCAGATAAGGAACCCCACGCCCTGGCCGGCTTGACCCGTCAGGGCGTTTTTCTGTTCCTTGGGGAACTTTCCCCTGAAGGACCAATGGACCATCGAAAAAAGCAAATTCGGCTAACGGCCAGTCGGGCCAACGGCCCCCTCCATGGCGCTGGGGTCTCCCTTCTCTCGGGCGAGAACCCAGCGGTCTACACCGAGATGACCGCCGAGTACCAGCGCAGCATCGGCCCCGCCAGTCCTATCGAACCCAGCCTCGTCCAACCCATCGTTGACGCCCAGTGGCGCCTGCTCCGCTCCACGCGCCGGTAGACTCTCGAAATCGAATCCGGCTTAGACGGGTCCAACCGATCGATCGCCCCGGTCTAACCGACGACACCAAACACACCCGGTGCCTCAAATGTATCGGCACGCCAGCAGAAATCATGACCTCGGCCCAAGCGGCCATCGACCAGAC
The DNA here is from genome assembly GCA_019931245.1 of Bryobacteraceae bacterium CoA2 C42. Lineage (GTDB taxonomy): Bacteria > Acidobacteriota > Terriglobia > Bryobacterales > Bryobacteraceae. The sequence continues at coordinate 5,555 of JAINDL010000058.1, read as the reverse complement.
CCCAGAACCTGTTAAAAAAATAGCAAAACCACCAAACAGCCCAACCACCAAAGCCAACTCCCAGCGGCCGCCCCGGCCGCGTCGAGCCAGGAGCCTCCCCGTCCCTTGCTGCATCGCTTCGTCCGCTCCGCCAAGCCCAAGACCTTCGCCGCCGGCGCCGCGTCGGCCTGCCGCGCGGAGTTGGAACCTATCTAATCGAAACCCGCCCGAGTCTTTAAATGATTAAAAATCAAAGGGATACGACCAACGGCCCGACGACCGAAGCCAACTCCCAACCCCAACCCGTCACCAAGCGCGCACCACTGCAACCCGCCTCGCCGCGCAAAAAAACCGAAAACCCGTGACCAGTCACAAATCAGCAGGATATCGCTAACAGCCCGACGACCGAAGCCAACTCCCGCCCACGGCGCCCCTCCCGGACGATTCCCCCCACCAGGACTACACTGAAAGGAGAGGTACCCCCATGGCCAACTCCACCATCGATATCGAAGACGCCTTCCGCGGACAACCCCGCCAAACCAGTTGGGGCAAAGGCACCATCCTCGCCATTCTCCTGGCCACCCTCCTCAGCGCCACCGCCATCTGCCGCACCATCATCGACTACCAGTGGTGGACCGAAGTCGGCCAGTCCGAAGCCTGGTGGGCCCAGTTCTACTACCAGTCCGGGCCCCAACTCCTCGCCGGACTCCTCGCCTTCCTCATCCTCTGGGTCGCCAACGCCCGCGGCATGAAAGCGGCCGGCGCCTCCCTTCGCCGCTACCCCCTCTACTCCAAACTCGCCACCCTCGCCGCTCTCGTCCTCGGCTGGCTCCTCTCCGCCGTCGCCTTCTCCAGTTGGGACGCCGCCCGCTACTTCGCCAGCCGCCAAGCCGCCGCCCCCGCCGGCCCGCCCGACCCCTTCTTCGGACAACCCCTCTCCTTCTACTTCTTCGCCCTCCCCTTCCTTGAATCCCTCGCCGCCTTCGCCGTCGCCACCCTCGCCGCCGCCACCCTCGTCCACTTCGCCGTCAGCCAGGCCTGGTCCGCCCGCTCCCTGCTTCGCTCCGTCGCCCCCGGCCAGTTCGAACTCGACTGGCAAAACTTCACCGGCATCACCACCGGCACCCGTACCCTCGCCGCCCTCACCCTCACCGCCCTCGCCGCCCACCTCTTCCTCAACCGCTACGACCTCACTTTTGAAGACCACGCCTTCATGACCGGCGTCGACTACATCGCCGCCAACGTCCGCATCCCCCTCAACTGGCTCCTCGTCGGCGCGACCCTCGCCGCCGCCGCCCTCGTCGCCATCGGGCGCGGCAAAGCCGCCCTCGCCGCCCTCCTCGTCCTCCCCCTCCAAAGCATCGTCCCCGGCCTCGTCAACTCCGTCTACGTCAAGCCCAACGAACTCACCCTCCAACGCCCCTTCATCCAGCACCACATGGACGCCACCCGACAAGCCTACCAACTCCAGCGCTCCGCCCAACCCAAACTCTTCCGCGCCAATCTCGATACCGCCCTCGACGCCACCAAACACCGCGACCTCCTCAACAACGTCCGCCTCTGGGACTGGCAAGCCTTCCACGACACCGTCAGCCAGATCCAACCCCTCCGCCCCTACAGCTACGTCGACACCGACGTCGACCGCTACCGCATCAACGGCAAACTCCAGCAGGTCATGCTCACCCCCCGCGAACTCGACATCCAACAGCTCGGCGAGGCCCGCAACCGCTGGCCCAACCGCCACGTCGTCTATACCCACGGCTACGGCATCGTCGCCGCCGACGCCAACAAAATCACCACCGACGGACTCCCCAACCTATTCATCCAGGACGCCCCACCCAAAGTCACCGTCCCCGGCATGAAGCTCGCCCGCCCCGAAATCTACTTCGGCGAAGTCGCTCATGAACCCGTCTTCGTCCGCACCGCCCAGCCCGAGTTCAACTACCCCTCCGGCTCCGACAACGTCCACAACCACTACGACGGCCCCGGCGGCTTCCCCATCGGCTCCCTCCCCATGCGCCTCGTCGCCGCCATCGCCTACGCCGACCCCAACATCGTCCTCACCGGCTCCCTCCAACCCGATAGCCGCATGATGATCCACCGCCGCATCAGCGCACGCCTTGAAACCCTCGCCGGCTTCCTCACCTGGGACGAAGACCCCTATCTCGTCCTCACCAAAGAAGGACGCCTCGTCTGGATGGCCGATGGCTACACTACCTCCCGCTCCCATCCCTACTCCTTCGCTATCCGCACCCGCGCCGCCGGACGCATCAACTACGTCCGCAACGCCGTCAAAGCCACCGTCGACGCCTACTCTGGCGAAACCAACCTCTACGTCTTCGACGACCAGGACCCCATCATCCTCGCCTGGCGCCAACTCTACCCCAACCTCCTCAAACCCGCCGCCGCCATGCCCGCCGAACTCCGTGAGCACGCCCGCTACCCCGAATGGCTCTTCCGCATCCAGGCCGAAGTCCACCTCACCTTCCACATGCAGGACGCCGAAGCCTTCTACAACAAAGTCGACGTCTGGGATATCGCCAACCGACAGGGCGCCGCACCCTCCCGTGGAGCCGGCGGCGACGACGTCATCCCCGATTCCTCCCGGGGGAAGTCCCCCATGGCCCCCGTCTACGTCCTCGCCAACCTGCCCGGCGACGACTCCTCCGAACCCGAGTTCCTCCTCATGCTCCCCTTTACTCCCCGCGGCAAAGACAACCTCATCGGCATGATGATCGGCCGCGGCGATGGCGCCCACCTCGGCGAACTCGCCTTCCTCGAACTACCCAAAGAGCAGCTCTACTACGGACCCATGCAGATCGAGTCCCGCATCAATCAGGACCAGAACATCTCCAAGGACCTCAACCTCTGGAACCAACAGGGCTCCCGCGTCCTCCGCGGCCAAATGACCGTCCTGCCCGTCGATAACAAGTTCCTGTTCGCCCAGCCCATCTACCTCCAGGCCAATCAGGCCCGCATGCCCCAACTGAAGAAAGTGGTCATCGCCGTCGGCAACCGCCTCATCTACACCGATACATACGAACAGGCCCTCGCCGAACTGAGCGCCGCCTCCCCCGCCCCCACTACCGATTCCCGGCAACCCGCCCCGCCCCCCGGCGCTCAGCCCGCCCCTGCCGAGGCCAACGACCCGCGGACCCGTATCCAGACGCTACGCCAGCGCATGGACCGTTACCGACAACTCACGTCACAGGGCAAGTGGGCCGAAGCCGGGCGCGAACTCGAGGCCATCGAAACGGAATTGCGCAAATAACACTCTAACCGTTCGCCACTAGGCGCGTCCGCCCAGCCCCGCCCTTTTGATTCCCCTGCCGCGATGCCTCCATCCGCTCCATCGCCGCGCTCGCGGCTTCGCTCAGCCGCTCATCGCGCACATTCACCGCCGCCCAACTGAAGCTGATGTTACTCTGTCCAAGATGCCGCAGCTGGAAATCCCACAGCTTCTCCGATAGACCCGATACCCGCCGCTGCGAAATCCCTTTGTCGTCGATCGGGTACACAAACATCCACTGATCCGCCGAGACCTTCACCCCGAAATCCCCGTCCCGGACCATCGAATCCATCAAACCCTCTACCGAATCGAGCAGAGCACTCACCGAAGCTTCACCCTCCGCCCCCCCCAACCGGTCAAAGTCATTGATGCTGATCGCAATCACAATCCCAGTCATCGGATTTGGCATCGCCAACAACCGTCGGTAGGTCGCAATGTCCTGCATGCCCGCCGGCAGCAGCAGTTCGGACAGTTCGTTCACCGGCGCAGCCGCCGGAGTCTCCGCCAACTCCGCCCTCAACTCGGGTAACTCGCTCGGAAGCTTGATCTCCGGCAGCGACTCATACGGAGCGTTTGACCAGTCATAGGCCGCACGATCGGCGCTGGACGCCAACGGGTCATACGGCTGGAAAGCCGCTTCGGAGGGCAACATATGTGCTTGATCCGCCCCAGCCTTCAACCGCACCTCAACCCGTCTCAAGGGAACCTCGGAAGCTGCACCACCCCCGTCTGCCAACTCCGCCTTCCGCGCTGAGGACAGCGCCTCCGCAAAGGCCGACGCAGAATACATCGGGCTCCCAAACGTTTCGCCCTCCATTCGCTCCGCCGGCCGGAGCGGCGCCAGCGGCGCTTGAGCTTCGGAAACGGCCGCTAACTCCGCAGCAGCAACTACTGCTGCCGGTACAATAGCCGGAGCGACCACGGTATCGGAAACCGAAGTCGGTTTCGCCGCACTCGCAGCAATCACATCGTCGAGCAGTTGACTCGTCAACGACTCCGCCGAAACCGGAGCAGCCACCCGCTCCAACTCCTCCGATAACTTCATCGCCGGCAGCGGACGCAGCGTGATCACGGGCGGCGGCGCGCTTGGCCGCACCGGCGACATAGCCCCTACCTCAACCGACCGCGACTCCCGACCCACCAGCTCCTCGGGCGGCGGAACAGATTCCATTCCACCCGGCAGGCCGACCCCACTCAACTCCGACCCCTCGCCCGAGCCATTACCTCCGCCAACACCCAACAGACCCAGATCGCCCTCAGCAACCTCTCGCTCACCCCGGCCCGCCTGGCGGGCCACCCGCGCCATTACCTCCGGGCGCACCCAATCATACGAGTTATCTTTGGCATCACCGACCGGCCTGCTCTCCACTCCCAGCTTCCGCCTCGCTCTCCGGCGAGCCGAAACGTCGAAACCCGCCACGGGCGGAACATCCGCCAAGTCGGTCTCTTCTTGAGCTGTACGGCCCAGCAACTCCGCTTCCCGCTCAGCCGCTTGCGCCAAAACCTCCGCCGATGCCTGCGATTGCATCATCGGCTCCGTTCCGATCGGTGCACGCCTCGCCGCAGACTCGGCCGAGGACTCCGACTGAGTCCGGCCGCGGAACTGAGACAACCACGCCGACGGATTCAGGATCGCAAACCGCTCCCGTTCCTCCGTACGCACCCGCAACTCAATATTCCGCTCTCGGAGCTGCTCATTGTTGCCCTTCAAGTAGTCGCAGACTAGCGCAACAAATGCTGCTCCCAGCACTACTACCAGGCTCACGAAGATCTGTAGTTCTAAAGCTCCTAAGTCCATCGCTTATCCCATAGTATCGACGATAGATCTTCAGGATGATAGTGCCGGATCGGAAAAAAATCGCTTTCTGGCAGCAAACTCAGCAGGTTACCAAGTTATTGAAGCAAAAGGCCTAAGTATCTTAGTAAGGAGCTACGAAAAAACCCTTAGCAGTCCGTGGTTAAAGTCGGCTCGCCGTGCTGAAATCAATTGATGCTGAAAATGTTTCCTCGTAAAACTGGGTATGGCGCTGGGAACACGCAAGCAAAGGATCCGGCAGGAGACATTGTGGATCGCCCAACAGGAGTTACCGGCCTCGGCCGCTCACCCCTTCTACACTCGGCTCAATGAACTGCTCGACGCCGAAAAGTTCGACGAGTTCGCCGAAGCTGCCTGCAAGCAGTTCTACGCCAAAAAAATGGGTCGGCCCAGCCTAACCCCGGGCATCTCCTTCCGCGCCCTCCTCGTCGGCTATTTCGAGGGCATCGGTTCCGAACGCGGTATCGCCTG
>JAINDL010000227.1 GCA_019931245.1 Bryobacteraceae bacterium CoA2 C42 | reverse complement strand
GTCGACTTCGAGGAGGGAGGGGGTGGCTCGGCGGCGATAGGCGTCGAGGGTGGAGAGGGGGAGGCGGCGGGCGGTGCAGAAGGCGGCACGGGTGAGTCCGCTGGAGTGGTAGTCGGCAAGGAGGGCCTGAATCTGGGCGGCGGTGCGGCGGGGTTTTCGGAGAGACATTCCTATACGAAAACAGAATCAGGCAGATTCGGAAACCATGGGGTTGGTCTTACGCTTACGTTCGGGTAGACCTGGAAACCATGCCGGGAGTCGGTGGTGGCCTGGAACTTCCGCTTGCGCAGGCAGAGCAGATTGTCCTCGCGCAGGATGCGCCCGACGCGTTTGTGGTTTACCTTCCAGCCCTGGCGCTTCAACTCGGCGGCGATGCGCGGGCGGCCGTAGGCGGGGAACTGCAAGGCGATCCGTTGGATCGCGTCGCGGAGATCGACGTCCTTCACCGCGGGAGTGCGTTCGGCATCGAAGCGGTAGAAGGTGGCGCGGCTGACGCCGGCCAGCGTGGTCATCTGCTGGACCGTCAACGGGCCCTTCCTTTGCCGTTCTTCGTGGATTTTCCGGCAGAGGGCGGAGTGGGTATCTCTGCCTGCGACTTCCGCAGTTCTTCGATCTGTCGCAAGCAACCCCTTAAAAAATCAATCTCCACGGCCTGTTGACCGATCTTTCGTTCGAGTTCGGCGACGATGGTTTCCTCCTGCCGTCGTCGACCTTCGCCCGAGAAGGCGGAGTTGGGGCGTTCCTTGAACTGCCGCCGCCAGGTGTGCAACTGGCCGGGGTTTACCTCCAACTCGCGGGCTACCCGGCCAACGGGGAAACCCGATTGCAGCCGCTTGACGGCTGATAGCTTGAATTCGCGCGTGAACTTCCGTCGCGTGGTGGACATGACTCAAATTCTCCTTCGGGAATTTTTATGAGTCTAGTCTCGTGTCTCAAATTCGGGGACAACTCCAACTTGGTCCGCCGAAGCCTAACCTTCATCTCCGGTCGTGATGGCATTTCTCGGCATCGCCGCGTTAAGCTTTGATTCCGCTGATCTATGGACGACGATCCGGCAGACGGCGTTCTGCAGCTTGCATTGCACGGTTCCCAAATGTACCCATCATCGTCCCAATGGTGAATGGTTTTGCCGACGCCAAGCCGTAGCCGTGCTTCGGCTGGCGTCCGTTTACCGAACGCGAAATTCGTACCGCAGTCAACACGACCGTCCGGCTGATCGAGACTGCACCAACGAAAGTTCCTCCTCCTGCTTCGAGCCGCTTACCTGAAAGCAGTAAACAACGATCAGTCGCACAGCTTTTCTCGATGCCTGAACGATCGCTGCCGAGACTCCGGGCGAATCACGCGCCACTCGGAAGTTGGCCCCAAGTCCCGTTCTGGGAAATCGGCCCTCTGCTCGCAATCAACGGGGGGCCGGCAGCAGAATGGTACGGGCTCGAATGTCGTACCTGTCTCTGGTTGTAGTGGGCTCCCAGTCTAGCTTCGTAGTTTAGGAGAATCGCAAGGCTGCCTATGGAACATACGGAAAGTATTCCAATCCGTACTTTCGCAAAGCGGAAGCAGTCTGGGTAAGACCCTGCCGCTCAAGCGTCTCCAAGTACTCGTTCACCGTCCTGGGCGGATTCTTCAGGCTTTGCCGATGGTTCTCTGCCGCTGTCATAGCCGCTTCGGGCGCGAGGTGGAGCAAGTGGAGAACGAATTCATCGGGATGTTGCGCCTCGATCCCAAATGCTCCAACAACGTCGGCTGGAAAATCTCGTAGGTTCATCGTGACGATCACGTCCGCTTGCCCGCGAATGGCAGCGGCAAGGACGTGTCTGTCGTTCGGATCGGGAAGTTGCAGGCCGGGAATCAAATCTTCGTAGCCGGTGACGACCGCGTCGGTCGCATGTAGATCCATCAACGTTCGGGTTCGTTCGAGTTTCTCGCGCGTCAGATCCGGCCGCTTTTCTAAAAGAGCAGAGATCCATTCTTCGTGGACATCCGCCGACCACTTGGCTCGAAACAGCCCGGTGAGTGCGAGATGCATGAGGAGATTCCGCAGCTCCGCCGGGTAGAGCACGTTGGCGTCGTAGAATGCGGTGAACGTAGCCACCGCAGGCTACAACCCCAGTTCTTGATCGTACGCGGCGAGTTCGGCAAGCACGGCTCGGCGCTCGGCATCGGCTCGGCGTTTGTAGGCCATGAGGGCTTCGAATCGTACGCGTCGGTGCGTGCCTACGCGGCGATATTCGATCTTGCCTTCGTCGAGAAGCTGGATCAGCGACGGCCGCGAGATGTTGAGCATGTCGGCGGCTTCCTGCGTGGTGAGTTCGGCGTGGACCGGGATCAGTGTAACTGCGTTTCCGCGCGCCATTTCCTCCAGGATGTGGATAAGCATCTGGACAGCGGTTGCCGGTAGTTTGACCGTGCCACCAGTGGGATCGTCGAGCATGCGGAACTGAAGCGGGTCCGCCGTTTGTACGCGCGCGGAGAGGACACGGCTGGTTTCTTTGGCGAGAATCGACTCGGCCTCAGAGGGCAGTGTTGGCGTGAGTGTTCCTTGTGCCATCGCTTGTTTGCTCCTGGACTCATCCTATCACAATCGAAGCAATCGCAAGTAGGCGAAGTATTCGAAATAGCCTCTGTCCTTAATATAGGCGGACGCCATTGCGGCTCCCGGTCGGGATCACCGCCAACTCAACCCCAAACAACCTAAGGAGAACTGAAATGACTGCAAACCTGACTGTGAGCGCGAGCCAAGTGCTCAGCGTGCAAGATCTGAAAGTGCGCCTCGGACGGGACGTGACCGAGATCGTCGGCACGTTCCTGAACGTGGCCGAAGCGGTAGTGGCCCACTGGGTCGAGTACTCGAAGGGGCTGCTGCTGTTCGTGATGGTGCCCGGCGATGCCCGGTCCGGCGAGTTCTACATCTACGACCGAAAGAAGGGCAACTTCTGGCTGCTGAGCCTCGCGGACAGCGTGTTCGGCGGTTACTCGCTGGCCGACATGCGGCAGAAAATCAAGGAGTTTCAACTGCTTGACCTCGCAGAGGACCCGTCCCGGCTGCGGGCGGCAAAGGGTTAGCGGCAACTCGTTTTGCGATTCCAGGAAACGGGTGTAAAGAAGAGCTATGCCGCAAACGCTGCTGGCAACGCCGGAGATGGCCGCCGAATATTCGCGCTGGTTTGTGAATCGGCTCGCCTACACGCGCCAGTCGGATCGACCGCATCCGGACTCCGGTCGGCACTTCTACTACCGGCCGGGATCGAAGAATGGAGTGGAGGTCGCGCTTCGGCTCGGCGACGTGCGCCGCCACCTCGCTGGCGAAATCACGCTCGGACTGTACGCGATCAACCCGGTCGTCCAGCGCGTGAAATGGATGGCGATTGACGCGGATTACAAGCGGTCCCTCGACGATCTACTGAAGCTCCAATATGAACTTCAGCAGGACGGGATTCAGGCGGCCCTCGAGCAAAGCCGGCGTGGCGGGCATCTCTGGATTCTGTTTGAGACGCCTGTGCTTGCCCGGCACGCTCGGGTGTACATTCGCCACCTGGCGGGTAATTTGTCGGTTCCTGTGAAATCGGCAGGGCCGGTGGACGGAATTGAACTATTCCCGAAGCAGGATCAAATCGCACCCGGGCAGTTCGGCAACGCGATACGCGGACCGCTCGGAGTTCATCGCGCCGTGAATCGCCGGTTTTGGTTTTACGGCGCATCGCACGATCTCGATGCGCAGGTGACGTACTTGCGGGAGCTACGGCGAGTTACGGAATCACAGCTCACAGAACTGATCGCCGATCTAGATGTCGCTGACGAGGTGACCCGACGGATTCCGTCGCCAGAGGTTTGCCGAGACCGAACCGTGTTTCAGATCCTGGATTTCCTGGATCAGAACGGGTTGCGGCGAATCGGGCGGAACTGGGTTATCACTCAGCACCGCTGCCGATGCGCTGGGTATCAGCCGACGCATGGTGAGCTATTACCGAACGGCACAGAAACAAATTCCCAGAGCAATCTGGCTGGCTTGTCTCGGCTGGGAGGCTACACGGCCCTCGCCCAAAACGCTGCCGCGTGCGCTGCCATCGGCGGCGGAATATGCGGTACTCCATCGGTAGTCCGCATCCGCGTCGGGCTGTCCACCTACGCTGGCGGGACGGACGGCGCGGCGCCGGTGGGTGCTGGCGCAGCGGGCCGGGCGCCGGGGTGCTTGGGCCGGGCCGCGCGGCAGGAGCGGGTCAGGGGGCGAGGAGGGCGGCGACGCGGGACCAATCGAGGGCTTCCCACATTGGAACGTGGCGGAAGCAGCCCTGGGGCGGGGCGGCCGAGTGGCCCGGAGCCGGCAGCGGGTAGGGGCGCAGTTCTCCCGGGCCCGGTTGGAAGCAGCGGCCGAAGTCGAGAACGGTGAGGATCTGCGGAACGTGGCGGGGCAGTTTGGGGTCGAAGTAGTCGAAGTTCTGCATGACGAGGGGCTGGCAGAGCGGGTCGGCGCCGGCGGGGAGGATGCGGCCGCGGATGGCGTAGCGCCCCTTTTCCTGGGGGGCGGGGAGGTAGCAGGCGGGGGCGGCAGAGTCGGCGGGGGTGAGCGCGGCGAGGCGGCGCTCGGCGTCGGCGTGGGCGTCGAGAGGGTTCCAATACCAGGCGCCGTCGGGGTCGCGCTGAGGGTTGGCGGCGCGGCGGGCCTGGTCGCGGGCGTAGGCAAGAGAGCGCTCCATGCCCTGCAGACGGAGGGCGTACTTGGCGGGGTCGGCGGTTTTGAAGGCGCCGGAGTTTTTTTCGAGGTGGTCGCGCTGGGCCTGTTCGTAGGCGGGGGAGAGGGTTTCGGCTTCGGCGGCGCGGAGGGAGGCGAGACGGTTGACGGCGGTGAGGCGATCCTTCTCGAACTCGACGAGGGCGGCGCGGAGGGCGCGGGCGTAGGGGACGGGGGCATAGGGGTCGCGGCCGGGGCGGGTGAGGAGGAGGACCTGGCGGTCGAGGACGGGGAGGCCGCGGTAGAGGGTGCGGGCGTCGGGGCGGAGGAAGAAGGCGACGGGGGCGCGGTCGGGGACGGGTTCACTGGCGATGACGGGCTGCTGGAGGGGGCCGGGGAGGCGGTTGAACAGGAAGGTGATGCCCTGGGTTTCCCCGCCGGTGACCTGGACGTAGGCGCCGTTGCGGAGGTCGTCGGCGAGGTAGAAGGGGTAGAAGGAGGATTCAAAGAGCAGAGGGAGGGAGGCGGGGGTGCGGCCGGGGGGGAGGTCGTAGGGGTTGGCGGGGAAGTAGCGGCGGTGCTCCTTGAGGAACCAGCCGAGGCGGCGGGCACCTTCGGGGGTGGCTTGGAGGAGGGCGGAGAGGGAGTCGAGGGTGGCGGAGATGGCCGGGGAGGGGGCGGGGCGGAGGGGGGAGACGGTCCAGGCGCCTTT
>JAINDL010000210.1 GCA_019931245.1 Bryobacteraceae bacterium CoA2 C42 | reverse complement strand
GCTCAGGTCAGAATTTCGCTCCCGCCCCTGGGCGCGGGAAGGTCAGGTGGCGGTTGCCGCGCGGGTGGGGGGGCGGCCTTGGTCGAGCGGCGAGCGAGGGGCCGGGGCGTTGGTCAGGCCAAACTCTCGCTCCCGTCCCTGCGCGCGGGAAGGTCAGGTGGCGGTTGCCGCGCGGGCGGGGGGGCGGCCTCGGTCGAGCGGCGAGCGAGGGGCCGGGGCGTTGGTCAGGCCGAAGTCTCTATCCCTCCCCTAAGCGGGGAAGGTCAGGTGGCGGTTGCCGCGCGGGTGGGAGGTCGGCCTTGGTCGAGCCGCGAGCGAAGGGCCGGGGCGTTGGTCAGGCCAGAATCTCGTTCACGACGCGGGCCGGGAACTCGTCGGTGATGCGTTCGTGGCGGCCTTCGCGCTGGAAGGTCAGGTCGCGGTGGTTCATGCCGAGCAGGTGGAGGACGGTCGCGTGGAAATCGTGGACGCTTACCTTATTCTCCGCCGCGCGGTAGCCGATCTCGTCGGTGGCCCCGTAGCCGAAGCCGCGCTTGACGCCGCCGCCGGCCATCCAGAGGCTGAAGCCGGAGGGGCCGTGGTCGCGGCCGGCGGTATCGCCGGGAGCCTGGGCGATCGGCAGACGGCCGAATTCCCCGCCCCAGACCACCAGCGTCGAATCGAGCAGACCGCGCTCTTTCAGATCGCGGACGAGGGCGGCCGAGGGGCGGTCCGTCTTGCCGCAGGCGTACTCAAGGCCCTCCCAGATCTTGTTGTGGTTATCCCAGATCTGCCCTTCAATATAGACCTGCACCAGGCGCACGCCCCGTTCAATCAGGCGCCGGGCCATCAGACAGCGCTTGCCATACGAGGCCGTGCGCTCGTCGTTCATGCCGTAGGCCTCCTTGGTCGCCTCGCTCTCTTTCGAGAGATCGAGGGCGTCGGTCGCCTCCATCTGCATGCGGGCGGCGAGCTCATAGTTGGCGATGCGGGCCTGCAGTTCGGCGTTGCCGGGGTGACGGTCGCGGTGGGCGGCGTCCATGCGGTGGAGCAGGCTGCGGGTGAGGTCGACGACGCCGGCGGGGTCTTCGGCCTTGGCGTGCAGGTTGAGAATCGGCGAACCTTCCGAACGAACGCGGGTGCCCTGGTAGACGGCCGGGAGCCAGCCGGACTGCCAGTTCTGGATGAAGTTGATGGGCGGCCCCTTGGGGTCGTCGAGCACGACATAGGCCGGCAGGTTCTGGTTCTCCGACCCCAGGCCGTAGAGGATCCATGACCCGAGCGAGGGACGCGTGGGCAGAATGCGGCCGCCGTGCATGATGAACAGCGCGGCTTCGTGCGCCAGGTGGGTCGTGTACATCGACCGGACGACCGTAATCTCATCGGCGACCTTGGCGAGGTGCGGCAGGGCTTCCGAGATTTCGAGGCCCGACTGGCCGTGGCGGCTGAACCGGTAGCGGGAGGGCATGAGGCCGCCGGTTTCGCGGACGGCGCGGACTTCGCTGGCCAGATCGCGGCTGGGCGCCTGGCCGGCGTATTTGGTGAGGGCGGGCTTGTGGTCGAACAGGTCCACCTGGCTGGGGCCGCCGTTCTGGAAGAGCTGGATGATGGCCTTGGCCTTGGGCGGGTGGTGGGGCTTTTTCGGGGTGAGGTCGTAGAGGGTGGGGGCGGCGGCCGGCAGGTCGCGGGCGAGGAGCGAGGCGAGGGCGGTGCCCATCAGGCCATCGGACAGGCGGGAGAAGAGATCGCGGCGGGTTGGCATAGGCGGCTCGTTAGTCAAGATAGTCCTTAATCGAGATACAGAAACTCGGCCGAGTTGATGAGGGTGTAGCAGAGGGTGGAGAGGGCGAGCCAGCGGGCGCGGCCGGCGACGGGTTCGGCGGGGCGGTCGGCTTCGAGTTGGCGGCTCCATTCCGGGGTGAGGCGCGCGAAGGCATCGAGGGCGGCGGCGGCTTCGGCGGCGGTGGGTTTGCGGGCGAGCGCGAGCAGGTAGGCCCGCTCGATCTGCGCCGCGGGTTGGTCGCCCACGGCGTCGGCGATGCGACCGGCCATGTAGCGGGCGTTCTCGCGGACGAGATCGCTGTTCATGAGATGGAGCGCCTGGGAGGAGACAACGGACTGACCGCGTTGGACGCAATTGGGGTTCATGAAGGGCTGGTCGAAGGTTTCAAGCAACGAGACCGGGCGCGTGCGGCGCTGTTCGACGTAGAGGCTGCGGCGGCGGCTCGTGGTGATGACTTCGCCATCGGGGAGCGACTTCACCGGGTCGGGGGGACCGAACTGGGTAGTGTCGAGGCGGCCGGCGATTTGGAGGATGGAGTCGCGGATGGATTCGGCGTCGATACGGCGGAGGGGGAAGCCGCCTTCGCCGGCCTGCTGGCGATAAGCGGCCGAGGTCATGATGAGGCGGTGGATGGCGCGGAGGTCCCAGCCGGTGCGGACGAGCTCCGCGGCGAGAAAGTCGAGCAGCGGCTGGTTGGCCGGCGCGGCGCCCATGCGGCCGAAGTTGCCAGGCGTGGAGACGAGGCCCGTGCCGAAGTGCTGCTGCCAGATGCGGTTGACGATGACGCGGGCGGTGAGCGGATGGGCGGGATGGGTGAGCCACTGGGCGAGCGCAAGGCGGCGGCCGGAGGAGTGGGCGAGCGGGACGGGGCGGTACTCCGGCAGGCCGGCGCCGAGGATGGAGGGCGGGCCGGGGTCGACGAGCGGGCCGGGGCTGGCGACGTCGCCACGGAGGAGGATCCGGGTGGGCGGCGGTTCCGGCCCGAGGTCGAATAGGGCGCGAACGAGCGGCGGGGATTTGCGCAGGGCGCGCTCTTTGTTCAGCTTGGCTTCGAGGTCGGCTTTGTCCTTCTTATATGTAGCGCCGGACTTGTCGAGCGCGGCGAGGGAGGCTTCGAGGGTCTGGATGCGGGCGTTGATGGGGGCGTTGTGGGCCTGGGCGGCGGCGTACTCCGGGGTGGCTTTGGCGACGTAGTAGCGGGTGTTGTTTTCGTCGCACTTGGCGCCGACGCCGCCGCAGGGGAACTCGCCGGGGAGCCAGGCATAGGGGTCGAAGGCCGGGGTGAGGACGGCGACGAGGCGGTAGTAGTCGCGGGTGGGGAGCGGATCGTATTTATGATCGTGGCAGCGGGCGCAGCCGAGTGAGAGGCCGAGGACGGCGGAGCCGAAGATTTCGAGCTGGCCGGCGATGACGTCCATGCGTTCGGGGATGAAGTTCTGTTCGGTGCTGTTGGTGCCGTCGGGGGCCATGCGCCAGAAGCCGGTGGCGGCGAGCAGGTCGAGCTGGGCGGGGGTGAGCCGGGTTACGGTGCGATGGTCGAAGAGTTCATCGCCGGCGAGCTGCTCGGTGAGGAAGCGGTCGTAGGGTTTATTCTCGGCGATGGCGCGGACGACGTAGTCGCGGTAGCGCCAGGCGTTTTTGCGGGGGAGGTCGGAGTTGTTGCCGCCCTCGCTGTCGGCGTACCCGACGGCGTCGAGCCAGTGGCGGGCCCAGCGTTCGGCGTAGCGGGGGGAGGCCAGGAGCTGGTCGAGGAGGGCGGGATAGTCATTCTTATAAGCCGTGACCTGCTCGGGAGTAGGGGGCAGGCCGGTAAGGTCGAAGTAGGCGCGGCGGAGGAGGGCCTGGGGCGAGGCCGGGGGCAGCTTGGCGGGAAGGAGAGCGTCGATGGGGTGGCCGGTAGCGGGGAGCGTGCCGCGCTGGGGCGGCTGGAAGGACCAGAAGGCGCGGTCCTGGGGGCGGATGGCGGGGTCGGCGGCGGGTTGAACGGGGAGAGGCTTTTCCGAGTCGGGGCGGGCGCCTTCGGCGATCCATTGTTTGATCTTGGCGAGTTCGTCTTCGGTGAGGCCGCGGACGGAGAACTGTTCCTGGAGCTTGGGCGGGGGCATCTGCTGGGCGGCGATGCGCTGAACGAGGAGGCTGGCTTCGGGCTGGCCCGGGACGAGGGCGGGGCCGGAGCGGCCGCCGCGGAGGAGAGAGGCGTGGGTCCGGAGGTCGAGCCCGGCGCTCTGCTCGCGGCGGCCGTGGCAGACCCAGCACTTGGCGCTGAGGATGGTTTCGACGTCGCGCTGGGCGACGGGCGGGCGGGCGGCGCCGGGGGATTCGCCGGCGTTGAGCGCGCCCTGTTCGATCCACTGGCGGAGGGTATCGACTTCGGCGGGGGTGAGTTTGGGACCGGCGACGGGCATGCGACCGGTGGAGACCATGCTGAGCAGGAGGCTGTCGTTGGGCTTGCCGGGGAGGACGGCGGCGCCGGAGTGGCCGCCGCGGAGGAGGGCGTCGCGGGAGGTGAGGGTGAGGCCGGCCTGAGCGGCTTTGTCGCCGTGGCAGCCGATGCATTTGGCGCGGAGGATGGGGAGGACGTCGGAGGCGAAGCGGGGGTTGGCCGCGGCGGCGACGGTAACCAGCAAAGGAAGAGCGAATCGGCAGGTTGACCGGATTAGCATACAGCTCCTTAAACTTCATGATACTCGGTTCGATCCAGGGTTTTGTGGTAGCGGGGAGCGAGGGATGGGGGAGAGGACGGAACGGGGTGGAGTTGTGATACGAAAGCGGGGAAGAACGGGCGATCGGGGATGAATTCTCTGGAAAAGCCGGGCAATAGTACTATCTTTCAGTACCAAAGATAAAGACATTCGTAAAATAGTGACTCAAAAAATTGGTTTTCTCGTATAATTGGGCTACTAGGGCTTTCACCTGTCCTGGGCCACCTGTTTCTACCAGTACTTTTATCGTAAGCGGTTAAGGATGCAGGGATAGCGAGGTTGGTGGAAGCGATTTTTTGTCATGGTCGGGAGTTTGGCGGCACTACAGTACCATTACCCCCCGAATCGTCAGTACCGTAGTATCGCAGTGGTAATACAAAGCTTTAGTTTTTTCATGAGTGTTCTGCAGCAATTGGAAAGGGAAGTTTACTGAGGTATTCGCAAGCGAATTGTCCGTAGGATGATTTCATAGGCAAACGCAAAGAGTAATGGAACCGCTATCCCAGGGGGAATGCGGTTCTGAACCGGGATTTTTAGCGGCTGCGGAGAAAGCAGCGGAGAGGTAGAGCAATGATGAAGATTTCGTGGTGGATTCGAGTGGTGGCTTTGGCCACGTTGAGTTCCACGTTGTCCTGGGCGGGGAAGTGCGCGATCGATGTGCCGGCGAATACGAAGCCGAACGATATGATGACCTATCTGGTCACCTTCAAACCGGGCACTGATCTTGAGGCGCTAAAGCAACGGGTCACAAAGGTGAAAGATCTGAGTTGGGAGTACTTTAGCCAGTTCAACGTGGCTGCCGTTACGTCCTCAGCCCGGGTGATGTGTGAAGCGGCGGCGGACTTTGCGATTGATATCGTGTCGACCGACCGGAAGGTGCGGATGTCGTCTGATTTCGGCATGACCGGCGCCGGAGTGCCGAACTTTCCCTACCCAGGCAACTCGTCGTTGCAGGTCAACTCGACGGCGGGAACGCCGATTGGGGTGGCGGTGCTCGATTCGGGTATTGCGGACCATGTGGATCTGGGTTCTGGCACGGCTTCGCGGGTCACGGTGAGGATGAGTTTTGTGCCGGGCGTGGGTCCCGCGGGTGACGGCTACGGACACGGGACGCACGTGGCGGGGATTATCGGCGGGAGTGGAGCCCGGTCGGCGGCGGAGCCGGGGTCGTTCAACCGTTTGCACGGGGTGGCGCCGACGGTGCGGCTGCTTAGTTTGAAGGTGTTGAATCAAAATGGCGAAGGTACGGACCTGAACGTTCTGCGGGCGATTAACTGGGCGATTGCGAACCGGACCACTCACAACATTCGCGTGATGAATCTTTCGCTAGGACGGCCGGTACGGGAATCCTACACGATGGATCCGCTGGGCCGGGCGGTAGAGGCGGCGTGGCGGAACGGGATTGTGGTGGTGGTGTCGGCGGGCAATTGGGGCCGTCATAATCTCAATGGGTTGGGGGGTTACGGCACGATCACGTCGCCGGGGAATCACCCGGCGGTGATTACGGTGGGTGCGTTGCGGCACAGGGACACGACGGGGCGGATGGATGAGCGTCTGTCGTCGTTCAGTTCGATGGGGCCGTCGATTATCGATGGGGTTTTGAAGCCGGACGTGGTGGCGGTGGGGAACAAGGTGGCTTCGCTGCTGGCGCCGAACTCGACGCTGGCCGCCAGCGCTCAGGCGGCGCGGGTTCCGAAGAGCGCCTATTGCAGCAATCCGTCAGCGTGCGGTTCGACGCCTTCGCTCGACTACCTTTATCTGAGCGGGACTTCGATGTCGGCTCCGATGGTGGCCGGGGCGGCGGCGCTGATGATTCAGAACGACGCGGCGCTGCGGCCGGCTTGGACAGCATCGGGACAGACTTTTGTGCCGGATACGATCAAGGCGCGGATCATGAAGACGGCGACGAAGCCATCGGCGTTTCCTGCCTCGTTTACGGCAACGGACTCAGCCGGGGTAGTGCGGACGGTTTTTCATAATGTCCGGTCGATGGGGGCGGGTTATCTGGATCTTGGGGCGGCGATGAAGTCGCGGGACACGATGAGGGTGCGGGCGGCGTCTCCGCAGGTGCGGAAGAAGAGGGGCGGCGGGGTGTATCTGGTGCATCCGGGGTCGGTGAATCCGAGCAACATTCTCTGGGGTGACAACATTCTCTGGGGTGACAACATCCTCTGGGGTGACAACATCCTCTGGGGCGACAATATCCTTTGGGGCGACAATATCCTCTGGGGCGACAATATCCTCTGGGGCGACAATATCCTCTGGGGCGACAATATCCTCTGGGGCGACAATATC
>JAINDL010000002.1 GCA_019931245.1 Bryobacteraceae bacterium CoA2 C42 | reverse complement strand
GGGGTTGAAGTTTGGGGCCGAGGATAATGGGATGTGTCTGCAGTGCCATGCGGGGAGCGCGGGGAAGAAGGGGGTGTGCGTGGAGTGTCATATGCCGAAGACGATGAACGCGCTGCTGTTTCCGGCGCGGACGCATCAGATTGAGGTGCGGCGGGGGCGGTGAGGGGCGGGGGGCGCGATGCCGGTAGGGTGGCTGGCCAGGCAGGGGCATTCTGTTGGCAGACGAGGCAGAACACCGCCTGATCGCTGCGCGATGCGGGATGGGGACGCCTGTAGCGTGGAGATTGTTGCCTCTCCCTGAAGAAGAGCGAACCAAGGAGACGATACGATGCCCTCCGAGCAGGGGAAGAGACTGCACCCGATTCACCCCGGTGAGGTCCCGCGGGACCTTCTGGGGGAAGCCGGACTCACGGGGAATGCCCTGGCCCTGGCTTTGCGCGTGCCCGCCAACCGGATTGGCGGGATTGTAAAGGGTGAGCGTGGCATTAGCGCGGATACTGCCCTTAGATGGGCGCGCTATTTTGGAACATCGGCGCAAATGTGGCTGAATCTGCAATGCAATTTTGATCTAGCGATAGCCGAGGATGCGCTGAGTGACCGCATTGAACAAGAGGTTCTTCCGCGATCGGCGGCTTGACTGAAAAGACACGGTTGGCCCTGGCTTCGCTGCTGGGTGGCGCTCCGGAGGCGGGGGTGAGTTGTGAGATGTGCCACGGGCCGGGGCGGGCGCGTTTCCTGCGGATGGGCGGTTTCGGGAGACGACCTTTCTTGTGGAGGCGTTTGAGCGGAGCGCTTGTTACCGGAAGGGGGAGGCGATGTGTACGCATTGTCATGATCCGCATCCGGCGGCGGGGGCGGGGAAGGGGGTGGGCGTGGAGTGTCCTATGCCGAAGAGGATGAATGCGCTGCGGTTTCCGGCGCGGACGCGTCCGATTGCAGTGCGTCCGGTGCGCTGAGCGGTGTTATATGCTGGCAGCATGCAGAGACGCGTGGTAGGATTCCTGTTCTGTCTGGCGGTGGCGCCTGGTTTGCCGGCGCAGGAGGCGCGGGAGATTCTGGCGAGCCGGTGCCTCGTGTGCCACGGAGCGACGCGGATGGGGAACGTGGACCTGCGGACGCTGCGGAGCGGGGATCCGCTGCTCGAGAAAGTGGCCCACATGGTGACAACCAAGGCCATGCCGCCGGGGAAAAAGGGCCTCAGCGAGGGCGAGATTGTAGCCGTGGCGAAGTGGGTGAAGGACGGGGCGCCCGGGCTCGAGAAGCCGCTCGTGGTGAAGAGCGACTGGTGGTCGTTTCAGCCGGTGAAACGGCCGGCGGCGCCGGCGGGCGAGGGGCAGGCGATTGACCGGTTTGTGCGGGAGAAGTGGGCCAAGGCGGGCTTGCAGCCGGTGCGGAAGGCGACGCGGCGGGAGTTGCTGCGGCGGGTGAGTTTCACCTTAACCGGGTTGCCGCCGAGCGAGCAGGAGCTGGCCGAGTTTGAAAAAGACGCGCGGCCGGATGCTTACGCACGGCAGGTGGACCGGCTGCTGGCTTCGCCGCAGTACGGCGAGCGGTGGGGAAGGCACTGGCTGGACGTGGTGCGGTATGCCGATACGGGAGGCTTTGAGACCGATATCTACTTCCCCAACGCCTGGCGGTACCGGGATTATGTGATCCGGAGTTTTAATCAGGATAAGTCGTTCCAACAGTTTGTGCAGGAGCAGATTGCGGGGGATGAGCTGTTTCCGACCGATTTGGACTTGAACGGGGGCTTTCAGATTGCGCCGGAGAAGCTGGCGAAGCTGGATGCGAGTATTGCGACGGGGATGTATACGATTGGTCCGGTGTACCACGAGGCCGCGCTGTTTGGCGGGCAGGTGCGGTATGAGTGGCTGACGGACGCGGTGGATACGACGGGAGAGGCGTTTCTGGGGCTGACCGTGGGGTGTTCGCGGTGCCATAACCATAAGTTTGATCCGTTGACGCAGCGGGACTATCACGGGTTGATGGCCGTGTTTGCCGGGAGCGAGGAGAAGGAGATTCCGGTGGTGAGCCGGTTTGCCACGTTCGGGTTCAAGTCGGGGTATCCGAACTGGATCCGGGTGGAGGAGTTGAAGGGGGCGATTCAGCGGATTGACGGGCGGGCGCGGCAGCGGGTGGTGGAGGCGGTGCGGAAGCGGTTTTCGGCCGAGGAGTTGGCGGCTTTTGATGTGCCGGTGGCGAAGCGAACGGCCGAGCAGCGGAAGACGGCGGCGCGGGTGGAGTCGGCGTTGACGCAGGCAGGGTTGCAGGAGAACGCCGAGGGCAAGGAGGCGGACATCCCGCTGACCGCGGAGGAGAGCCGGGAGCGGGAGCGGCTGGTGGGGGAGTTGGGGCGGGCGGCGTTGAAGGCCAATCCGGTGGCGCAGACGGCGACGGTGTTGGGGGCGGCGGCGGTGACGCCGAAGGTGCATCTGACGCACCGGGGGGATTGGCGGAGTACGGGGGAGGAGGTGGGGCCGGCGGTGCCGGCGGTGCTGGCCAAGGGGATGGCGATTGACGGGGGCGGGCAGCGGCGTTCGGCGCTGGCGCGGTGGATTGGCAGCGAGGCGAATCCGTTGACGGCGCGGGTGATGGTGAACCGGGTGTGGCACTGGCATTTTGGGAAAGGCATAGTGGCGACTCCGAACGATTTCGGGCGGCAGGGGGAGGAGCCGACGCATCCGGAGTTACTGGACTGGCTGGCGGCGGAGTTTGTGGAGTCGGGGTGGAGCCTGAAGAAGCTGCACCGGATGATCCTGCTGTCGGAGACGTACCAACTGAGCAGCGAGGCGCACGAGGGGAATTTGAAGATTGACGCCAATAACCGGTATCTGTGGCGGATGAACCGGCAGCGGCTGGACGCTGAGACGCTGCGGGATGCGGTGTTGGCGGTGAGCGGGGAGTTGAATTTGAAGATGGGGGGGCGGCCGGTGGTGCCGCGGTTGAGCCCAGAGGAGTACACGGTGATGTGGGCGCGGAACCAGTGGCCGGAGTCGCTCGAGGAGCGGGAGCAGACGCGGCGGAGCGTGTATTTGTACGTGAAGCGGGCGTTTCCACTGCCGATGTTTACTACTTTCGACGCGCCGGACACGTCGCAGAGCTGTTCGCGGCGGGAGAATACGACGGTGGCGCCGCAGGCGTTGACGCTGTTGAACGGGGAGTTCATGGTGAAGCAGGCGAAGGTGCTGGCGGGGAAGGCGGGGGATGTGGATGGGTTGTGGCGGCGGGTGTATGGCCGGGGGCCGACGGCGGCGGAGCGGGAGCGGGCCGAACGGGTGGCGAACCGGGAGCAATTGGCGCTGGTGTTACTAAATACAAACGAGTTTCTCTATGTGGACTAACTGCCCGAAGACGATGGCGGCGCATTCGCGCCGGGAGTTTTTGACGCGGAGCGCGCTGGGGTTTGGCGCGCTGGCGGGAAATGTGATGGCGAACCCGTATGCGCGGCGGAGCCAACATTTCGCGGCTAAGGGCAAGAGCGTGATCTTTCTGTTCATGCACGGGGGGCCGAGCCACATCGATACGTTCGACCCGAAGCCGGAGTTGAACCGGCTGCACGGGCAGCCGATTCCGAAGAGTTTCGGGAAGGTGGATTTTCAGTTCTCGAACATGGAGCGAACGCCGTTGATGGGTTCGCCGCGGCGGTTCCGGAAGCGGGGGCAAGCGGGGGTAGAGATCTCGGATCTGTTTGAGCATACGGCGGCGCACGCGGATGACCTGGCGGTGATCCGCTCTTGCCACCACGACGGGTTTACGCACGTGACGGGGCAGACGTGGATGAACACGGGTTGGAGCCGGGTGGGGCGGCCGAGCGTGGGTTCGTGGGTGGTGTACGGGTTGGGGAACGAGAGCGACAATCTGCCGTCGTATGTGGTGATGCTGGACGGGGGGATCAAGGCCGGGGCGCCGGCCTATGGGTCCGGGTTTCTGCCGGCGGCCTACCAGGGGACGGTGCTGCGGAGCGAGGGGCCGCCGATTTTGAACATTAAGCGGCCGGAGGGGATTAGCGGCAAGGAGCAGGAGACGATGCTTGCGGTGCTGCGGGAGATGAACGAGACGCACCGGGCGCCGCGGGCCGAGGATACGGAGTTGGCGGCGCGGATGGCGAGTTATGAGCTGGCGTTCAAGATGCAGATGTCGGTGCCGGAGGTGACGGATTTAGGGGCGGAGAGCGAGGCGACGCGGAAGCTGTACGGGATGGACGATCCGATGTCGGCCGAGTTCGGGACGCAGTGTTTGATGGCGCGGCGGCTGGTGGAGAAGGGGGTGCGGTTCATTCAGCTCTATTCGGGCGGCAAGAAGGGGGCGGAGGTGGGCTGGGACGGGCATAATGAGTGCGACCAGAACCATGAGTTCATGGCGCGGAAGGTGGACAAACCGATTGCGGGGCTGCTGGCGGACTTGAAGGCGCGGGGGATGCTGGAGAGCACGGTGGTGCTGTGGGGCGGGGACTTTGGACGGACGCCGTTCACGGACGGGGCCGAGGGCGGGGGCGGGAACCGCAACGGGCGGGACCATAACCCGTATGGCTTTACGGTGTGGATGGCGGGCGGCGGGGTGAAGGGCGGGCAGGTGATCGGTTCGACGGATGAGATCGGGCTGAAGGCGCAGGACCAGAAGGTGGATATGCATGATCTGCATGCGGGCATGCTGGGACTGCTGGGGCTGGACCATAAGAAGTTGACTTACTTTTTCCAGGGCCGGGAGTTCCGGCTGACGGATGTGGGCGGCGAGGGGAACCTGCTCGCGCGGTTGCGGAATGGGTGAGACGACGCGGCGGAGCTGGTTGAGTTTGCTGGCGGGGGCGTGGGCGGCGCAGGGGCAGGGCGTGGTGTCGCGCGTCGTGCGGCCGCAGCAGCGGGGGAAGCCATCGGGGCTGCCGTTTCACTCGAAGTTAGTGGATATGGCGAAGCAGGCGGGGTTGCTCGAGCCCTGCACTTACGGGGGCGAGAAGGCGAAGCAGTATCTGCTGGAGGCGATTGGCTGCGGGGCGGCGTTGGTTGATTTTGATAACGATGGGTGGCTGGATATCTTCCTGCTGAACGGCACGCTGCTCGAAGGCTCGAAGGCGACGAACCGGCTGTACCGGAACAACCGGGACGGGACGTTTACGGACGTGACGCGGGCGGCGGGGTTGGAGCGGACGGGGTGGGCGTCGGCGGTGTGCGCGGGGGACTATAACAACGACGGGTGGACGGACCTGTTTGTGACTTACTGGGGGCAGAATGTGCTCTACCGGAACAACGGGGACGGGACGTTTACGGACGTGACGAAGGAGGCGGGTTTGTGGGAGGCGAAGCGGCGGTGGGGGGCCGGGTGTACCTTCGTGGACTATGACCGGGACGGGCATCTGGATCTGTTTGTGTCCAATTACGTGGATTTTGATCCGGAGAAGGTGCCGCGGCCGGGGGAGAACTCGTTTTGTAACTGGAAGGGGATTCCGGTGAATTGCGGGCCGCGGGGGTTGGCGCCGGGGGTGCATTCGCTCTACCGGAACCTGGGGAATGGTAAGTTCGCCGATGTGAGTGTGGCCTCGGGCGTGGCGAAGGCGCGGGGGAGCTACGGGATGACGGCGGTGGCGGCGGATTTTGATAACGACGGCTGGCCGGATATCTACGTGGCGTGTGATTCGACGGCGAGTTTTCTGTTTCGGAACCGGCACGATGGCACCTTTGAGGAGGTGGCGCTCGAGCGGGGGGTGGCGGTGAACGAGGACGGGATGGAGCAGGCGGGGATGGGGGTGGCGGTGGGGGATTTTGACCTGGACGGGCACCTGGATCTGTTCAAGACGCACTTCGCGGATGACACGAATGTGTTGTACCGGAACGATGGGAAGGGTAACTTTGAGGACGTGACGACGCGAAGCGGGATTGGGGTGGAGACGCGGTATGTGAGTTGGGGGACGGGGATGACGGACCTCGATAACGACGGGCAGCCGGACCTGTTTTTCGTGACCGGGAATGTGTATCCGGAGATTGAGCCGAAGCTGCCGGCGTATCCGTTCAAGACGCCGCGGGTGGTGTTTCGGAACCTGGGCGGGGGTAAGTTTGAGGAGTTGTTTGAGCAGGCGGGGCCGGGGGTGGTGGAGGCGCATTCGAGCCGGGGGTGCGCGTTCGGGGATTTTGATAACGACGGGGATATGGACGTGCTGGTGGTGAACCTGCATGAGCCGCCGAGTCTGCTGCGGAATGATGTGACGGGGGGAGGGAACTGGCTGAAGGTGAAGCTGGAGGGGGTGAAGTCGAACCGGAGTGCGATTGGGGCGCGGGTGACGTTGAGTTACGGGGGGAAGCGGGAGGTGCAGGAGGTGATGAGCCAGGGGAGTTTTTATTCGGTGAACGATTTCCGGCTGCACTTTGGTTTGGGATCGGTGGGGGTGGTGGATGTGGAGGTGCGGTGGCCGCTGGGGGGAGTGGAGCTGTTTCGGAAGGTGGCGGCGGGGCAGTTAGTGGAGATCAAAGAGGGGGCGGGGATCGTGAAGGCGACGGCCTGGAAGAAGAAAGGGTAGGGCGATGTGGCTTCTGTTAGTGGGAGCGAGTTTGTGGGGGGGCGATTATGTGGGGTCGGAGCGGTGTGCGCCGTGCCACCGGGCGATTAGCGACCATTGGAAGCAGTCGGCGATGGGGCGGAGTATGAGCGCGGCGGGGGAGTTGGCGGGGAAGGTGGGGGGCGGGGAGGTGAAGGTGAGCGCGGAGCGGCTGCGGCGGGAGTTCAGCGTGCGGGTGGAGCAGGGGGTGATGAAGCAGCGGGAGAGCGGGGAGGGGTTCGCGCATGAGCAGGTGGTGCGGTGGGCGATTGGTTCCGGGGTGAACGGGTATAGCTTTGTGGTGCAGCGGGGGGAGCACTTGTTTCAGGCTCCGTTGTCGTATTACTCGCGGGTGGGGCAGTGGGGTTTGTCGCCGGGTTACGAGTTTGCCGATTATGGGTTTAACCGGCCGATTGCGGCGGGGTGTATTCACTGCCACAGCGGGCGGCCGCAGCCGGTGGCGCAGACGAGCGGGAAGTACGCGGATCCGCCGTTCGCGGAGTTGGCGATTGGTTGCGAGGCCTGCCACGGGCCGGGCAAGCAGCATGTGGCGGCGGGCGGGGGGAAGGCGACGATTGTGAACCCGAAGCGGCTGGACCGGGAGCGGGCGGACGAGATCTGCATGCGGTGCCACCAGGGCGGGGATGCGCGGGTGCTGCTGCCGGGTAAGGTGGAGGCGGATTACCGGCCGGGGCAGCGGCTGGGAGATACGCTGGCGATCTTCCGGCTGCCGCGGCAGAAGGAGACGGATTTGCTCGAGCACCACGAGTCGATGCGGCTGAGTAAGTGTTTCCAGAAGAGTGGGGCGATGAGTTGTCAGAGCTGCCATAATCCGCACGAGAAAACGGTTGATTATCAGGCGAAGTGCATGAGCTGCCACGGGGGGAAGTTAGCGGCGCAGCACGCGGCGCAGAGTAACTGTGTGGGGTGCCATATGCCGAAGCGAGAGGTGGGGGTGATTGCGCACGCGGCGTTGACGAACCACCGGATTCCCAGGCGGCCGGAGGCGAAGTTGGCGCTCGAGACGGGGGAGGAGCTGGTGGCGGTGAACCGGGCGGGGAAGCCGTGGGGGGCGCTGGTAGAGATGCAGGCCTACGGGATGGTGGCGGAGAAGGGGCCGCAGTGGATGAAGGGGTTTGAGGCGCGGTTGGAGCGGGCGGCCAAGGAGAGTCCGGAGGACGGGCTGGTGCTGGCGACGCTGGGGCGGCGGGCGCTGCGGAGGAAGGAGTACGGGGTGGCGGCGGAGTTGCTGGAGCGGGCGATGGGTCGGGGCTGGAAGGTGGCGACGACTTATGAGGATTGGGGGGAGGCGTTGGGGCGGACGGGGCAGGGCGAGCGGGCGGTGGCGGTGCTGCGGGAGGGGATCGGCGTGGCGCCGTTTCATGCGGTGCTGTATAAGTCGCTGGCGGTGCGGTTGATCCAGTTACAGCGGTACGCGGAGGCGAAGGAGACGCTGACGAAGTATATGGAGCTGTTTCCGGAGGATGATTTTGTGCGGCGGCTGTTGCGGCAGGTGTCAGGGGGTTAGGAGCGCTTCGCGAGCGAGGAGGCTTTGGGGGAGGAGCCGGAGGAAGCGGCTGAGGATAGCGCGTCGTTGGGCGGGTTGACATTCGGCGAGGAGGAACCAGGCGCGGGGGGAGAGGGGGTCGAGGGCGACGGCGCGTTCGAGGTGGGTGATGGCGGCGGGGAGGTCGCCGAGGGCTTTTTCGAGGAGGGCGAGTTTTTCGCGGAGCGCGGGATCGTCGGGGCGCAGGGAGACGGCGGTGCGGAGGAGTTTGC
>JAINDL010000141.1 GCA_019931245.1 Bryobacteraceae bacterium CoA2 C42 | reverse complement strand
CGGGGGCGGGGAGGGCGGGGGTGGGGAGGAGGGCGAGGAGGAGGAGGGCGAGGGGCCGCATTGGCTTTAGTTTACGGCGAGCGGGAGCAGCGCGGGCGGAGGTACTTAGTCGTTGTGCCTACTCTAAGGCCGATGGCACCTATTCCCGTACGCGGGTTCCAGCGAAAAATGGAACTTTTGAGGGATAGGTGGTTACACGAGCGGCGGCGAGAATCAGGACAAAAGTACTTATCCAGCGAGGGACGGCCGGCCAAGGGGCGGGCTGGGCGGGTTACGCTGTGGGCTGGGTCACTTCTCAAATCCTTACTAACAATCCAGGAAATTTGATGATGAGTCAACGGCGCCGGATTGGGGGGGGGTACATGAAGGTTCCGCACGGGGCGAACCCGTTTTTTTCGAGCGCGGCGACGAGCGGGCGACCGGGGGGAGCGTGCGGTGTTGGGCGGTTCGGATACGATATGGGGATGCTCTCTACGCATCCCCGTTTTTATTTGCTGCTGGCATTGGGTTGTTTGGGATTATCGGCGCAGCCGCAGTATGACATTCTGCTCAAGGGCGGGCATTTGATTGATCCGAAGAACGGGATCAATGCTCCGCGGGATCTGGCGATTAAAGACGGCAAGGTGGCGGCGGTGGCCGCTTCCATTCCGGCGGCGCAGGCGCGGAAGACGATTCTGATACCGGGGTTGTACGTGACGCCGGGGCTGATTGATCTGCACGCGCACGTGTTTGCCGGGACGGGCGGGCACATGCTGGCGGGCGGGGATTCGAGCATTCATCCGGACAGCTTTGCGCAGAGCGTGGGGGTGACGACGGTGGTGGACGCGGGGTCTTCGGGGCGGCATAACTTTGCCGAGTTCCGGCGGACGGTGGTGGACCGGGCGCGGACGCGGGTGCTGGTGCTGCTGAACGTGGGCGGCAAAGGGATGACGGGGGACAGCCACGAACAGGATGTGGACGATATGGACGCCAAGGCGGCGGCGGCGGTGGCGATGGCGAACCGGGACGTGATTG
The DNA here is from genome assembly GCA_019931245.1 of Bryobacteraceae bacterium CoA2 C42. Classification (GTDB taxonomy): domain Bacteria; phylum Acidobacteriota; class Terriglobia; order Bryobacterales; family Bryobacteraceae. The sequence goes on along the minus strand of JAINDL010000141.1, from coordinate 9,623 downwards.
TGGGCTTCAAGGTGGCGCACTACAACGGGCCGGACTGGACGCCGGTGGAGCGGGGCGTGGAGGCGGGGGAGATGGCGAAGCTGCCGGTGATGATCGACTTTGGCGCGTTCCACATTGCGCGGCCGTTTCAGGAGCTGGTGCTCAAGAAGCTGCGGCCGGGGGACATCTACACGCATGCGTTCTATGCGCCGGTGCCGTACTTTGATGCCGCGGGCAAGCTGCTGCCGTATCTGGGGGAGGCGCGGAAGCGGGGGGTGCTGTTCGACGTGGGGCACGGCGGGGCGGCGTTTGAATTCAAGCAGGCGGCGCGGGCGGTGCGGCAGGGTTTTCCGCCGGATACGATTTCGACCGATGTGCACTCGGGGAGCCTGAACGCGGGGATGAAGAACCAGTTGAACGTGATGAGCAAGTTTTTGAATATGGGGTTGGGGCTGGCGGATGTGGTGTACCGGTCGACGTGGAACGCGGCGCGGGCGATCCACCGGGAGGAGTTGGGGCATCTGTCGGTGGGGGCGGTGGCGGATATCGCGGTGCTGCGGCTGGAGAAGGGGGATTTCGGGTTTGTGGACTCGTGGGGAGCGGGGCTGCGGGGGACGCAGCGGCTAGGCAATGAGTTGACGCTGAAGGACGGGTATGTGATCTACGACGCCAACGGGCGGACGCGGGAGAGTTGGGACAAGCTGGGGGATTATCAGCCGCAGGGGGAGCCGTGGTGGGACCAGACGCGGTCGAGCGGTCCGCTGCGGCGGGGGCGGGCGAAGTAGGGTTATTGGCGTCAGAAATTTCCTAAACGAAGTGCGGGGCGGAGCGATATGAGAAGAGTTCCCATAGTTCTCCTGAAGGGCTCCCTCCACTCCGCCACGTTGCGGTGTGTGGGCATAAGGCACGAACTTTTTGCTTCCGCGCGCACTGCGACAATTGGTGATTGGTTTGAGTTGGGCGGGCCTGGCGCTGGCAGCTGAGAGGCTGCCGGTGCCCGGTGAAGGGGGCATGGTGACGGACCGGCCGGGGTTTTCCGAGTCGGCGGCGGTGTTGGGGGCGGGGATGCTGCAGTGGGAGAGCGGCTTTCAGTTTGGGCGGATAGGGATGGACGGGGAGCGGACGACGTCGACGGTGGGGCCGTATCCGTTGTTGCGTTTGGGGGTGAGCCGGCGGGTGGAGTTGCGGTTTACGGGCGACGGTTACCGGAGAGAGCACCGGGGGGGCGAGACGGTGGGCGGGATGACGGATTTTGTGGTGGGGGGGAAGGTGCAGGTGTGGGAGCAGGGGCGGTGGCGGCCGGATCTCGCCGTGGTGGGGAATGTGGGCGCGGTGCGGGGGGGCCGGCAGTATGCGCGGTCGGGATGGGAGCCGGAGGGGAAACTATGCGCAGAGAAGGATGTGGCGGGGGGGGGTGGTGTTGGGGGCGAATTTCAATGTGTCGTCGCTGGTGGGGGAACGAGGGAGGAGTTGGGAGCGGGCGCATTCGTTGACGGTGGGTCATGCGCTGGGCGAGGCGTGGAGCGGGTTTGTGGAGACGTACTCGCAACGGATTGACCGCGCGCACGGGTATGCGACGGCGGTGGACGCGGGGGTGACGCATCCGGTGGGGCGGCATGCGCAGGTGGATGCGTATGTGGGGCGGACGGTGCGGGGGGCGCGAGCGGAGTGGTTTATCGGCGTGGGGTTTTCGGTACAGCAGTCGCTGCTGCCCATGCTGCGGCGTTAGGGTGAGGGGAGGCGGGGAGTTTGGGGCGGAAGCGGGTGGGGCGGACAAGTTTGCGGGGGCGGGTGGCGGGTGTGGGCGCGGGGGGCAAGGGATAGAAGGCCGGGAGAAGGGTGGCGCCCAGGGTGGCGGCGATCAGTACGCGCAGGAGCATGGATTTATGCTACCGGTTTCGAGGGAGGGCGCCAATGCCGCAATGGTACCAGCGGGGTCGCGGTACGCAGCCGTACGGCGGAGCGGGGTAGGTTAGTCGATCTGGCGTTGGGGGTGGACGAGGAGCCAGAGGAGGGCGATGGCGGCCATGAAGGCGGCGGCGAAGTCGAGGGCGGCGATCCAGCCGAAGCGGGCGGCGAGGTAGGGGGTAAGAACGGGAGAGAGGGCGCCGCCGAGGTTGGTGGCGGTGTTGAGGACGCCGGCGAGGGTTCCGGAGTGGCGTTCGGAGAGGTCGTTGGGGAGGGCCCAACTGGAGACGGCGGCGACGGAGTTGCAGCCGGCGGCGAGGGCGAGGAGGGCGATGGCGGCGTAGGGATCGTCCATGCGGGAGCCGGTGAGGAGGAGGAGGCAGGAGGAGGCGGCGGCGAGGATGACGGGGAGGCGGCGGCCCCAGGGCTGGCCGAGGCGGCGGACCATGGTATCGGAGACGAAGCCGCCGAGGGGGCCGGCGAGGAGGATGGCAAGGAAGGGGGTGGTGGACCAGTAACTACCGGCCATGACGGGGAGATGGCGGACGTTGACGAGATAGAGGAAGAACCAGGTGTAGAAGATGTAAGTGACGTAGCCGAGGCAGAAGTTAGCGAGGGCGAGGGCGGGGACGTTGGAGGAGGCGAACAGACGGCGCCAGGGGAACGGGCCGGGGTGGGCGGCCGGGGAGCGGCCGGCTTGAATGAGGGCGAGTTCGGCGGCGTTGACGCCGGGGTGGGCGGCGGGGTCTTCGGTGGATTGCCAGTGCCAGATGGCGGCGACGGCGAGGCCGAGGAGTCCGCAGGCGACGAAGGAGGCGCGCCAGCCCCATTGGGTCATAGCCCAGGCGATGGCGGGAGGCGTGAAGGCACCGCCGAGGCCGACGGCGATGAGGAAGAGGCTGCTGCCGCGGGCGCGTTCGGAGACAGCCATCCAGCGGCCGATCATTTTGTTGGTGCAGGGCAGGGCGGGGCCTTCGCCGACGCCGATGAGGAAGCGGACGATCCAGAAGGCGGCGGCGAGGGAGAGCCAGGGGCCGGGGCGGAGAGCGGGGGCAAGGGCGGTGAGGGCGGTGAACAGAGACCACCAGAGGATGGCGCCGGTGAGGACGCGGCGGGCGCCGAAGCGGTCGCCGAGCCAGCCGCCGGGGGCCTGGAAGAGGGCGTAGCCGAGGACGAAGGCGGAGAGGAGGGAGCCGATTTCGAGGTCGGAGAGCGAGTACTCCTGCTGGATGTACTTGGCGGCGACGTTCATGTTGAAACGGTCGATGAACGTCAGGGTCACGACCATGAGGAGGAGGGCGAACAGGCGCCAGCGGATTTTGGTGGGCATGTTAGGGGCGGGTGGGGAGATGGTGGCCGGGGATGAGGGTTTTGGTGCGGTAGACGCTGCCGCCGGCGGTGATGTAGAGGGTGGTGGCTTCCGGGCCGCGGCCGAAGCCGACGTTGGTGGGGCGTTCGGGGGTGGGGAGGTAGGCGAGTTCGTCGCCTTTGGGGGAGTAGACGGAGATGCCGAAGCGTTTTTCGTTGCGGACGGCGACGTAGAGGTTGCCGCGGGTGTCGCAGACGAGGCCGTCGGGGCCGTCTTCGGGGGCGTAGTTGACGAGGCGCTGGCGGAAGGTGGCGGTGCCGTCGGGGCGGAGGTCGTAGGCGGAGAGTTCCATGCGGCCTTTGCGGGCGGGGGTGCCTTTGGGGAGGCGGTCGAAGCCGAGGAGGCCGTCGTCGTTGGTGACGACGTAGAGGGTTTTCTGGTCGGGGGAGACGGCGACGCCGTTGGGTTTGGAGGCGTCGGTGATGATGCGGTGGACGCGGCCGTCGGGGTCGAGGCGGTAGACGGCCATGACGGGTTGTTCGAGGGGTTCGTGGCCGAGGTAGCGGGGGTCGCTGAAGTAGATGCGGCCCTGGGCGTCGAGGGTGATGTCGTTGGGGGAGTTGAAGGGTTTGCCTTCGAACAGGCCGGCGAGGATGACGCTTTTGCCGGTGGCGAGGTCGGTGCGGGTGATGCGGCGGCCGCCGTAGTCGGCGCCTTCGGCGGCGAGGAGGCGGCCCTGGGCGTCGAATTTGAGGCCGTTGGACATGCCGCTGGGGGAGCGGTAGACGGTGGTGCGGCGGGTGGCGGGGTCGAAGCGGAGGATGTGGCCGGCCTGCATGCCGGTTTCGGTGGTGAAGGTGATGTCGCTGAAGAAGACGGCGCCGTCGGGGGCGACGGTGACGCCTTCGGTGAGGTGTCCGCCTTCGTAGATTTTTTCGAGTTTGGCGCCGGGGGCGAAGATCTGCGCGGCGAGGGGGGCGGCGCTTAGTGCGAGCAGGGGGGCGAGGAAAAGGGCGACTTGGGCTCTCATGACCCTGCGATGTTATCACGGGTGCGCGGATGGGTATATAATGGCGGGACTTTTTGGAGGTGATTCCCCATGGTTTCCTTGAAGCGATGGTTGCTGTTGGCGCTTAGCGCGTTTTCCCTGGTTGGCCAGACCGGCCAGGGCATTATCACGGGCACGGTGACGGACTCTTCCGGCGCGGCGGTGCCAAACGTCAACATCCGTCTGAGCGGCAAGGAGACGGGGTTTAACTATACGACCGTGACGAACACGGAGGGACTGTACCGGGCGCCGTATTTGAATCCAGGGTTTTACACGGTGACGTACGAGGTGCAGGGATTTAAGAAACTGGTGCGGAACGAAATTCAGGTGCGGTCGTCGGAGACGGCGCGGCTGGACGTGACGCTGGAGGTGGGTTCGGTAGCCGAGCAGGTGGAGGTGAGCGCGCGGGCGGTGATGCTGGAGGCGGAGACGTCGATGACGGGCCACCTGGTGACGGGCGTGGAGTTGACCAAACTGCCGACGCCGCAGATGAAGGTGGAGAGCATGTTGTGGTACGTGCCGGGGGTGACGTCGCAGGCGGGCGCGGGACATTCGGCGGGGGGAAGGTCGCGGGCGTTTGTGATTGCGAATGAGGGGGTGTCGGGGATGACGCCGGGGACAGGGTCGATCGGGACGGGGCGGAATATGTCGACGTCGCAGTATGCGATGGAGGAGATTAAGATTCTGACGACGGCGCTGCCGGCGGAGTATGGGCACTCGGGGGGCGGGATGATGAACATCACTTACAAGAGCGGCGGCAACGACTTACATGGCGTAGCCGAGGAGCGCTACATGGCGCGTCACTTCATCCACCGGAACTGGCAGGATGCGCAGCTGCCGACGAATAACTTCGGGTTTCACCTGATGTCGGCGATGATCAGCGGGCCGGTGCGGATACCGAAGCTTTATGACGGGCGGAACAAGACGTTTTTCATGTGGGCGTTTCAGCGGCACCACGAGAAGGCTTCCGAGAACGCCAACACGAACGTGCCGAGTCCGGCGATGCTGGCCGGGGATTTCAGCTTCAACGGGGTGGGGCAGCCGGTGTTTGACCCGGCGTCGTTGACGCTGGTGAACGGGGCTTATCAGCGGACGCAGTTTCCGGGCAACCGGATTCCGTTGAGCCGGTTGGATCCGGCGTATCAGAAGTTTATGAGTTTCAATCCGTTCACGCCGGAGAATAACCGGTTCAACCAGGCGTTTATGACGAACGTGGGGCCGCGGGATAACTTGAGCGCGGATACGGTTTTCCGGAGTTACCGGACGAGTTTTGACACGAAGATTGACCACTCGTTTTCCGACCGGCATAAGATTTTCGGGCGGTGGTCGTACTTCCGGCACCGGTCGTTCAACGGGCGGTGGCAGATTGGCGCGGCGAACCGGGAGTTTGACTTCAACACAGTGCCGCTGCCGATTGACCACAACCAGTTTGTGATCTCGGATACGTTTACGCTAAGCCCGACGATGATTCACGAGGTGCGGCTGGGCTTCAACCGGCGATTCAACGAGAGGACGCCGGGGAGCGTGGGGCAGAACTGGGCGCAGCAGTTCGGCATTCCGAACGTGAGCGCGGCGACGATGCCGACCTTTGTATGTGCCGCGGTGTTTACGGCGGAGTGTTCGTCGGGCGTGGCGGGGCGGCGGATGATTATCGATTTTCCGGGCGGGTCGTCGCTCGACGTAAACGAGAGCTTTAGCTTGCAGGACAACCTGACGAAGGTGAGCGGGCGGCACACGTTCAAGATGGGGTATGAGCTGATGCGGACGCGGCACAACGTGCGGATTGCGTCGAACCCGTCGGGGGTGTATCACTTTGGCGGGACGGATTTCCCGTTCCGGCCGAATACGGGGAATGCGTATGCGGCGTTCATGCTGGGGTCGGTGGTGAAGGCGGACTTCACACAGGATCTGGCGTCGTGGCTGCCGCGGTGGTGGAGCCAGGCGGCTTACTTCCAGGATGACTTCCGGGTGAACCGGCGGCTAACGTTGAACTTAGGGGTGCGGTGGCAGTATGAGTCGCCGTTTTCGACCAAGTACGGGCAGCAGAGCCAGTTCAGCCCGACGGCGACGGACCCGTTGACGGGGCGGCCGGGGGCGATTTTGCACGGCAAGGGTTTGCTGTCGAAGCGGGATTTGAATAACTTCCAGCCGCGGGTAGGAATGGCTTATACGTTGAGCGATAAGACGGTGTTCCGGGGTGGGTTTGCGTTGAACACGCTGGACTTGTGGACGGCGGGGTTGACGGAGAACTTCGAGGAGTACTTTGCGACGGCGACGGTGGAGCAGGCGCCGGGGAATCCGGATGTGGCGTTTTATCTACGAAACGGGCCGCCGCGGACACAGTTTAACATTCAAGCGGACGGGAGTGCGCCGTTTGTCGGGACCAATTACAGTTCGCGGAACGCTTCGTGGCGGGATCCGAACATGCGGCTGCCGTACGTGATGAACTGGAACGGGGGCTTCCAGCACCAGTTGAACAGCCAGTTGCTGGCCGAGATTACGTACCAGGGTTCGGCGGGGGTGGGTTTGTTGAACCGGTGGGATATCAACCAGATTCCGCTGAACATTTCGACGGACCCGGCGCGGTTGAATGAGATCTTCCGGGCATCGCAGAACTTTAAGCCGTATCCGCAGTTTGGGAGTGTGTTCCACTATGCCAATTACGGGCACTCGAGCTACCATTCGGGGACGTTGAAGGTGGAGAAGCGGTTTTCGAAGGGTTACAGTGTGACCTCGTTCTATACTTTCGCGAAGTCGATTGACGAGGCGTCGGACGACGGGGCGGCCGGGGGGATTACCTTTTATAACCGGCGGCTCGAAAAGGCACGGTCGAGTTACGATGTGACGCACCGATGGGTGACGTACGCGTTGTGGGAGCTACCGTTCGGCAAGGGCCGGAAGTGGATGAACTCGGCCAACCCGCTGGTGAACGGGGTGTTGGGGGGCTGGGAGTTGAACACGATTCAGACACTCGAAAGCGGGGTGCCGATGACGTTCAGCTTCACCGGTTCGCCGTTCAACTATCTGCCGGGGGCGGGCCGGCCGGACATGGCGCCGGGCCGCACGTACGACAGCATCCGGCTGGACTGGGACCGGAAGGGCCCGTGCCGCCACCAGACTTCGTGCCGGCCGCCGTGGGCGGACGTGAATGCGTTTGCTTATCCGGCGGCGTTTACGGCGGGTAACTCGGGGCGGAACGTTTTGACGGGTCCGGGTAATTTGTGGCATCAGGTGAGTATTTCGAAGTCGTTCAAGTTCAAGGAGCGGTTCACGGGCCTGGTGCGGTACGACATCAACAACCCGTTCAAGTATTACTTCTTCAACAATCCGACGACGGCGGTGGATCTGCGGGCGGCGACGCGGCAGAACTTTGGCCAGATTACGGGCAACCAGGGTAGTTTCTCGGGCCTGGGCGGCCGGACTTACCAGCAGATTGTTTTGAAGGTGCAGTTCTAGAGCTTCTGATGCGAATTGAACGGATTACGCTGACGCACGTGCGGATTCCGCTGCACGAGCCGTTCCGGATTTCGAACGGCGAGGTGGTGGAGAAGGAAGGGATCGTCGCGGCGGTAGAGGCGGAGGGAGCGATTGGGCTGGGCGAATCTTCGCCCATGCCCGGGAGCTTCTATTCGGCCGATACGCCGGCGTCGTGCTGGGAGCAGTTGACGACGGCGCTGGCGCCGGCGCTGGTGGGGCGTTCGTTTGCTTCGCTCGAAGAGGCGAGCGAGTGGATTGACGGTCAGCCGGGCAGTAACTTTGCCAAGGTGGGGTTGGAGACGGCGCTGTGGGATGTGGAGGCGCAGCGGCGGGGGATGCCGCTGCACCGGTTGCTGGGGGGGACGCGGGAGGCGGTGGAGTCGGGGCTGGCGGTGGGTTTGTATGATTCGACGGACCGGCTGCTCGAGACGATTGGGAAGTATCTGGCGGATGGTTATAAACGGGTGAAGATCAAGATCTGCCCGGGGCATGATGTGGAGTTGGTGCGGGCGGTGCGGGCGCGGTTTGGCGACATTCCGCTGATGACGGATGCGAATGCGTCCTATACGCTGGACGATTTGGAGATTTACCGGGAGCTCGATCAGATGGGGCTGCGGATGTTTGAGCAGCCGCTGGGCGGTGGGGCGCTCGAGGATTCGGCGGTGCTGCAGCGTGCGCTGCGGACGCCGGTTTGTTTGGACGAGAGCCTGGAGACTTTCGCGGACCTGGAGCGGGCGGCGGAGTTGGGTTCGTTTCGGATTGCGAACATCAAGATTCAGCGGGTGGGGGGATTCCGGAACGCGCTGCGGCTGTATCACCGGTGCCGGGAGTTGGGGCTTTCGATCTGGATGGGGACGATGCCGGAGGTAGGGGTCGGCCAGGCCCAGGCGGCGGCGATGGCGTCGCTTGCCGGCTGCGACTATCCGACCGATGTGGAGGCGAGTTTGCGTTGGTATCACGACGACATCATCGACCCGCGGTTGACGGTGCGGGACGGGATGATTACGATGCCGCAGGGGCCGGGGCTGGGCTATGCGGTGCCGGCGGAGCAGTTGGAGCGGTATCAGGTGGCGCGGCAGGTGGTTTCCGCGTGAAGGGCCGGCTGGCGCGGGGGGAGTGTCTGCACGGCGCGTTTCTTTCAACGGGCTACGCGGTGAACACGGAGCTGATGGGGATGGCGGGGTTTGACTACCTCATCATTGACCTGGAGCACGGGATGGGGTCGGAGCGGGACATTCTGGGGCAGTTGCATGCGCTGGGGCGGAGCGGGACGGCGCCGGTGGTGCGGGTGGAGTCGCTCGAGAAGCAGCGGGTGCACCGGCTGCTCGATTTAGGGGTACAGGGGATTATGTTTCCGCGGGTGGAGACGGCGGAGGAGGCGCGGGGGTGCGTGGCGGCGATGCGGTATGCGCCGGAGGGGGTGCGGGGGGTGGCGACGGTGGTGCGGGCGGCGGGTTACGGGCCGGGGTATGAGGCCTACCGGGAGGAATCGCGGAGGGAGCTACTGACGATTATCCAGATTGAGACGGCGGCGGCGTTGGAGAACGTGGAGGAGATTGCGGCGGTAGAAGGGGTGGACGTGCTCTACATCGGGCCGATGGACCTTTCGACGAGCCTGGGGGTGTTCCGGGATTACGGGCATCCGCGCTATCAGGCGGCTTTGGCGAGGACGCTGGCGGCGGCGGCGCGGTACGAGCGGGTGGCGGGGATTCTGATGGCTTCCGGAGCGGAGGCCCGGCGCTATCGCGAGATGGGCTTCCGCTTCCTGACGGCGGGGACGGACGTTATGCTGCTCCGGTTGGCGGCGCAGCAGCTGGCACAGCAGATGCGGGACGCCTGACCATGACGAGATAGGCGAAGACGCCGAGCAGGAGCCAGATGCCGACGGCTTTGATGGGGGCG
>JAINDL010000102.1 GCA_019931245.1 Bryobacteraceae bacterium CoA2 C42 | reverse complement strand
CTTCGGCGCTCGCGAGAAATGACCCACCCCTGCTGACCCAAAGTTGACCACCCGTCGGGGCCAGATTCCGCAATATCCGCGCCGAGTGAGGTCTCGTGGCGCCCGGCCGCGCCGCGCGGATGAGAACGCCCCCGCGATACCCATTAAAGGACTTATAAGCCTGCGGCGGGGGTGATGAACCAACGCTCGCCGTGCCGTGCCACGTGGCAATGGGTGTTTTCGACGTGGTCAACTTTATCCGAGCACAAGTGGTCAACTTTTGGTTAGCGCCGAAGCTCCTGACTCGATAAGGGTTGGTACGGCGATTCCATTGACCCAAGAGCGAAGAATCTTATCCCAAGGCCTCTGCTTGCTCCGCGTATAGTCATCGGCTTGAGCGAAGTCATCGGCCGGCCCAACGCTCACTTTGCCGGAGATCCGCTACGTTTGCGAAATGGCCGTCATGCCGCTGACGTAGTTGTTCCGGAGGCGGGCGTGCCGCTGCCTCGAACGGCCAGCAGGTTTCTGCGGTCCTCGTTTCGCTGTCGCGGGGGGAGCGTGGATGGGGGCGTGATTCCCAGCGGCCCGATGGCGGAGGCCGGGCGGCAGTTTGCGATGATTCCTCCGGGGCGACGAGAGGCCGCGCAGGCGGGGAGCCGACTGCTTCGTTCACCGTGGCCAGCAAGAAAGTGGGAGGCATGCCGATGGATTCGTGCTTTGGCTGTTTGCAGGTCCCGCGGGGCGTTGACGGGGGCGACAGAGTGATGTATGATCTATCATTACTCTGGTTCGTTCTATTCCCTGCCTTGTCGCTCGGCTCTCATCTCGCTTGGCTCGCGTCTTGCCTGGCTAGCAGGTAGTTCCGTAGACAGAATCTGAGTCCGGCTGCGGCAGGGTCAATTCTCACACCTGGAGCTGATCATGCGGTTCGTTTTTTCCATTGGCCCAAACGTGTCCCGGTCCATGGCCGGGGGGCTTCTCCGGACGTTGTTCCTTTTCAGCTTTGCTTCGGGCGTTTGCTTATCCCAGACACCCACGGGACAGATTGTGGGTACCGTCACCGATCCGAGCGGGGCGGCGGTGGTGGGTGCGCAGATCGGTCTGCGGAATGAGAGCACAGGCGAGAGCCGTATCTGCTGCCAGACCGATGCGGAGGGGGGCTTTCTGGCGCGGGCGCTTCCGCTGGCCCGCTACACGGTGACGGTAGAGCATCCCGGTTTTCAGAAGTCGATTCGTTCGGGCCTGAATGTGGTGAGTCTGGGCAACCTGCGCGTGGATATTCAGCTGGCGATCGGGGATTCCAAGCAGACCGTGGAGGTCACGGGTGATGGCGCTCTGGTGGAGACGAGGTCGCCGACGCTGGCGAACCTGATTGATGGCACGCGGATTGTGGATCTTCCGCTGAACGGGCGCAACATTCTAAACCTGGCACAGACGGTGCCCGGGGTGGACCGGATCGCCCTCCAGAACGAAGGCGGATTCGAGCAGCAGAAGTTGAATTTCAATGGACTCCGCTCGTACTCGACGAATGTGCAACTGGACGGGACGCCGATGTTTTACGCGCACCGGGGTTCGACGGTGATCCTGCCTCCTCCGGATGCGATTGCGGAGGTTCAGGTGGTGACCTCCGGGGTAACGGCTGAGTATGGGCGGGGCGCGGCGGTGGTAAGCTCCGTCACGAAGTCCGGTACGAATCAGTTTCACGGATCAGCCTACGAGTTCTTCCGCAACGACAAGCTGGATGCGCGGAACTTCTTCGCGCCCGTGCGGCCCAAGCTGCGCTTTAACCAGTTTGGCGGGACACTGGGCGGGCCGATCATCAAGGATAAACTGTTCTTCTTTGGCTCCTTCCAGGGGTTTCGCACCCAGCGGGAGGTGCTGATCAGCAGTGCGTTTCCTCCAACGGCGGCGGAGCGGCGGGGCGACCTGTCGCGGACCGCGCCGGTGCCGCCGTTGGACCCGCTGAACGGGCAGCCGTTTCCGAACGCACAGATTCCCACGACCCGGCTCGACCCGGTAGCACAGCGGCTTTTGGAAAGGATTCCGCTGCCGAATCAGCCTACCGGGGTACTGGCGGCGGTGGAGCCGATTCCGGTGACGGTGAACAATTCGCTGCTGCGGATGGATTACAACATCAGCAACTCCGACCGGCTGGCCGCGCGGTACTATCTCAATCCGGTCCGCACGCGGAACCCGTTTCCGGTGTCAGGCGGGAACCCGAACAATGTTCCTGGCTACTCGCCAGCGCCGTTCCGGGACGATACGACGGCGATCACCCTGACGCATACCCGAACCTGGTCGCCCTCGCTCGTCAGCACAACGCGGGCTTCGCTGATGCGGTTTGTCTACTACGCGGAGAACGCGGTGCGGATTCCGATGGAGGAGTTGGGGGCGCGGAACTTCGTCAACGCGGGTGGACCGCCGCGGTTACCCAAGCTGGACGTGATTGGCCGCTTTATTGCTTCCCCCGCGGCGGACAGTCAGCGCGTGGGCTACGTGCATGATCTGGTGCAGGATTGGAGCAAGATTCGCGGGCGTCACGAGATCAAGTGGGGGGGCGGTTTCCAGCGTCACCAGTATTACTCCCTGAGCAACAGCAACAGTTCCGGTATCTTCGGATTCACGGGGGACCTCACCCGGAACGGCAATACGCTGAATGCAATGGCCGATTTCCTGCTGGGCACCTTCGCGTCGGTCACCCAGAGCGCCGTGGCGATCTCAAGCGGCAGTTACTGGAACCCGGGGTTTTATCTCCAGGACAATTTCCGGTGGAGCCGCCGGTTGACGATCAATCTGGGGCTGCGCTGGGAGATCTATACGCCCTGGCGGGAACGCGATAACAAGCGGGCTACCTATATTCCCGGTGCAAGGTCCACCGTGTTTCCCACCGCACTGCCGGGACTCATCTACCAGAATGATCCGCAGTATAACTACAAAGGGGACTACTTGAACCTCGGTCCCCGCGTAGGGTTTGCCTATGACGTGACCGGCAAAGGACGCACGAGTTTGCGCGGCGGATACGCGGTGTCCTTCGATAACATCACGGCCGAGGACGGTATTAACATCAACCAGCCGTTTACGTTCGGCTCGGCGCAGCAGGCCGTGGGTACCCTGTCGAATGTCTATCAGCGGGTGCCGAATCCGTTCCCGTATATAGTGGACCCCAGTAATGCGCGGTTCAGTACGCCGGGCACGGTGGGGAATGTATTTATGAACGTCCGGCCGATGTATAACCAGAACGTGAGTCTTACTCTGCAGCATCAGCTGGGTAACGACTGGCTGCTGCAGGTTGGCTACGTCGGCAACTTTTCACGCAAGAACCGGATGCTCAACTGGATGAACCTGGCTCCGTACCTGCCCGGGAATAACGCCCAGGGGCAGCCGATCTCGACGCCGCTGAACGTCAATCAGCGCCGCCCGCTGTGGCCGACATTCGGTTCGATCACGGGCCTGTCTTCGGATTCGAACGCCTCCTACAACGGCCTGCAGACGATGGTGCGCAAGCGCCTGAGCACCGGCTTCACGATGACAGGTACTTATGTCTGGTCGAAAGCGATTGATGAATGCACGGGTGAGTTCCAGGTGTGCTTTATCTTTAATCCCAACGACCGGCGTTACAACCGTGGGCGCGGGGACAATGACCGGCGGCACAGCGCGAACTTTACCTATGTCTACGAGTTGCCGTTCTTCCGGAACGCGAGCAACAGACTGGCCCAGCAGACGCTGGGCGGCTGGCAGATTGCCGGAATGAATACGTTCCAGACCGGTCCTCCTTTCCGGTCGTGGTTCTTCGGGCTGGGGGTGGATACGGTGATGACCGGCGCGACGCTCAACCGGCCGGATGTGATCGGGGACTGGCGTCTTCCGTCTGACCGTCCGAAGTCGGACAAGGTGGCCCGCTGGTTCAACCCGGATGCGTTTGGTTTGCCGGCGCCGGGCCGGTACGGGAATACCGGGAAGGGTGTGATCAGCATTCCCGGCATGATCCAGTGGGACATTTCCATCCAGAAACGGTTCCGTCTGCGGGAGGGATGGAACCTTGAGTATCGGGCCGAATTTTTCAACGTGTTGAATCGGGCGAACTTTGGCGAGCCCCAGGGCACCTGGTCGGCGCGGGCTGTTTTTGGGCGCATCACGAGCACCGCCACGGAGAACCGCAATACGCAGATGGTGCTGCGGCTCGAATTCTAGCCGTTGCGAGGGTCCCCGGGCGCACCTGGTACCGGGGGGCGGGGCAGGGAGGAGTTCTGCAGGGATGGAGAGTGCCTGACCGGCCAACCGGTCAGGCACGGCGTGGTGTGCCCGGGGATGCGGTCTAGGGAGCCCGTCGCCAAGAGGGCGGGGCGGACGGCCCTGGGCCGGCGATGGGGCGGGCGCGCGGGAGCCACCGCGGCGACACCAGAGGCGCAGCGGGGCGGGCTTGGCTGCGTTCGGCCGCCGCTAGTTTGCTTTGGCGGTGGACTCTGCCTCGGTGTAGTAATCGACTGCCTGCTGGCGCCAGAGTTCAAGTCCGGTTTCAAAGGCCCGGCGCGCTTCCTCCGGCTGATTGCGCCGGATGGCCTGCAGGAGGGGCATGTGGGAGTTCGAGTCTTCCACTAGATCGAAGGTCTTCTGCGAGGCGATGAGAATACAGGCGAAACTGAAGTGGGGACAGACCACCCGGCGCAGCGCTTCGACGAGCCAATCGTTCCGGGTGATGGCCCAGACGGCTTCGTGCCAGTCGAGATCCCGCCGAATGTAGGCCTGGACATCCCGGTCGCGGGCGGCTTCGGCCGACCGCAGGAACAGGTTTTGCAACTTTTCCTTATCCTCCTCGCTGGCGCGTTCGGCGGCGATCGCCACGGCCTGGCCTTCGAGCAGCCGGCGGACCAGCAGGAGATCTTCGAAATCTTTGAGGGTTAGTTCCGTAACATAGGTTGCGGCGTTGGGTTTTTTTCGGATGTACCCTTCGGCCTCCAATTGAATGACGGCTTCGCGGACGGCGGTAAGGCTGGTCCCAAACTGCGCTGCGAACTTCCTCTCGACGATCTTCTCTCCGGCGCGGAGGTTGCCGGCGAGGATCTCGCCGCGGATGCGATCGGCCACTTGGCGGCGGAGCGTGGTGAGGGTGAGTTGGCCAGAGGGAGCCGTCATGCTTGCTACCATTATGCAGACGTCGCCCGGTGAATTTCAGGGAGTAGGGCAGGAGGTGGGATGTTATGATCGATCTTGTGTTATTAATGCGCCGATCTGTTCCCTTGGCCCCCGCCGTTCGCCTTCCCGGCGCTGGTTCTGCCCAAGCGCCGTCGGCGCCCGCGGAGAGTCGTTCCGGTCCTCTTCTGGGAGGGGAGGCGGTCGAGTCCGGCAAGCGACACCGGCGGTGGCTGTTTGCCGGTGCGCATCCGGCCGGTTTTTTTGCGGCGTCCAGGTGCGCGATGCTGAATCTGCACCGGGTGGTGCCGCCGGGGAAGATGGCGCCCGGGTACGGACCGCTTTTCCAGTTTGTCGAGGCCCGCGTCCCGGAACGGCCCGACCGTCTCCGGATGGAGTTTCGCGGGGGCCCTTCCCGGCGAGGAGGTTCCGGTGGCTTTGTGCGAAGTGGGTGCGTGCAACAATCCGCCGGGTGTTCTGGTGGTGCGGCTCGACCAGATGGTGTTTGCGGACTATGCCGGGATGGATTTCCCAAGGGCAACGCTGGCCCAACGGCAGCCATCGGCCAGGGTGTCCCGGAGGGCGTGGAACATGCTTCCGGGCCAGCCGGCGGGGGCAGGGCGGCGTGGCCCGCGATGAAAGGGCGATGGCGGTTTCCCGGTGCCGGAGGCGGCCGGTAGGGATGCCGCGGTGAAACTGCGCGGGAAGGATCCTTATCGTTCGGAGGTGCCGTTCTGGTCGGTGGGCTGGTGGGACGACGATGGGATTTGGCGCGGGGGAGCGCAGCAGGTTCTGACGACGATTCAGCGTCTGCCGCGGCCGGAGGGGGAGAAGGACGGGGCAGTGCGCTACACCTCTTCATCCTCCCTGGGGTTGGCGTGGAATCTCGAGACGTTGACAGGCCGGCTGTGCGTGGCGCCGGCGGGAGGGCGCGCGGTCGCACCCGCCTCGATGGCGGAGAACCTGACGGGGCCGGGGCTGCGGGTTTTCGAGCAATCCCGGCCCTACAGCCAATCGGCTGCGCGCGGCGGCGGGATTGTGCAGCAGAGAGCCCCGGGACAGCTCGGGCCGATGTTCCGGCTCGATCCGTCAGCGGGAACCGTGGTGGTTTCCTGCGGTTGGCCGATGGGGCCGGGAGGGTCGTGCCGGTGGCCGGCGCCTTTCCACCTGCGGCTGGCAGTGGAACAGATTGACCGGTGTTTGCAGGAGGCGGGGGAGGCGGGCACGGCCCGCTGAACCGGATGAGTAAATGATGCTGACGCGCAGAAGTTTCTTTCAATCCTCGGCGGCGACCTGTTTGGCGGCCGGGCGGGCCGCCGGCGCACCCGGGATGCAACCGTACCGGATCCGGTTTTCGAGCAACCAGATCCGGGAGTTGCGGCGTCGGCTGGCCGGGACGCGCTGGCCGGAGATGCCTTTTGAGACGGGGTGGGCGGCGGGAATCTCCGACTCGTTTCTCCGTGAGTTGTTCGAGTACTGGCGGGGGCGGTTTGACTGGTTGGCGGCCGAACGGCGGTTGAACCAATTGACGCACGTTCGCGGGCTGATTGGGGGCGAGCAGATGCACGCGGTGGTGATGCGGGCCGACCCGGCGCGGCGGGCGCCCTTTCCTGTGGTGTTCCTGCATGGCTGGCCGAGCAGTTTCCTGGAGTTTACGGCGGCGGGGGAATTGATCCGCCGCGGCCGGCCGGGGGGGCCCGGCTTCGATGTGGTGATTCCGTCGCTGCCCGGTTTTGTGTTTTCCGAGAGTCCCCGGCAGCCAGGCATGAACATGGCCGCGGTCGCGGACCGGATCCATCAATTGATGGCCGCGCTGGGCTATGAGCGTTTCGCGGTGCACGGCACGGACTTTGGTATCTTGGCGGCGCTGGCGCTTTGCCGCCGGCACGCCGGGTCGATCACCGCGCTGCAACTGCAGGACGCGCCCCAGGTGGATCCCTTGCCCGAGGGGCCGCGTTCGCCGCTTGAGGCGGAGTTTTTCGCGCGGCGGCAGCGGCTGCGGGAGACCGCCTCGGCTTACCGACAGATTCAGACAGCGCGGCCCCAGACGCTCGGCTATGCGCTGCACGATTCGCCGCTCGGGCTGCTGGCGTGGCTGACGGAGAAGTTTTGGGAGTGGGGCGGACACGGGGACGATTTCTGGGGCACGTTCGAGCGGAACTCGCTGCTGACGAACGTCACGCTGTACTGGCTGACGGGATGTATTCTTCCGTCGATGCGGTACTACTGGGAGAACCGTCCGCTGCGGATTGACGTGACGGGCGAGCCGCTGCGGATGCCCACGGGGATCCTGCTGCCGCTGCGGGATCCGTGGTCGAAGCCGCGATCGCTCGCGGATTTGCGGTTGTTCGGCAATCTGAAGCAGGTTGAGGAGTCGCCAACGGGCGGTCATTTCTTTGCGTGGGAGCAGCCGCAGGCTTTTGCCGCCGAAGTGATCCGCTTTCTTGAGAAGCTCTGATGGGGAGTCGCCGGGTTACGGAGGGAGCGGTTCGTTGCCATCCCGGTGAGCGCTGTTGTATTCTCTCAAAGAACGAAGCTTGGCCGAAAAAAAGCTTCTGTGATAGCTATTTTCAACAGTGAATCCAGATAGAAAGCCCGCCGTCTCGCTGGAGCCGACATCCCGCAATTTGATCGCACACGACGGCCCCGCGGGCGTGGTGGTTTTTTTGGTTGCACTTCCGCTCTGCCTCGGCATCGCGCTGGCATCGGGTGCGCCTCTGTTCGCCGGCATCATCGCCGGGGCGGTCGGCGGGATTCTCGTCTCGGTTCTCTCCGGTTCTCAAGTCAGCGTGAGCGGCCCGGCGGCCGGTTTGACGGTGATTGTCGCCACGGCGATTGCGGATTTAGGCTCCTACCAAACCTTTCTGGCCGCCGTCGTGCTGGCCGGGGCGATGCAGTTTCTGTTCGGCGTGGCCCGCCTGGGTATCATTGCCGACTATGTGCCGAACTCGGTGATCAAAGGGATGCTGGCCGCAATCGGGCTGGTGATTGTTCTCAAACAAATACCCCACGCCCTGGGCCGCGATACGGACTTCGAGGGCGATTTTGCTTTCTTTGAAAAAGGCGAAAGCAATACCTTCACGGATCTGGCCGAGGCGGTGTTCTCGATGCATCCGAGTGCGGTGGCGATCTCGCTCGCGAGCCTGCTGCTCCTCGTGTTTTGGGACCGCCTGGTGGCTAATACCCCACGGCTTCTGCGGTCGGTTCCCGGTCCGTTGATGGTGGTTGTATTCGGGATTCTCGCTAACATGGCACTGGGTACGTTTTGGCCCGAGCGGCAAATCCGGGAGGCCGAACATATCGTTTCGCTGCCGGTGGCCACGTCGGTGCAGGCGCTTTTCGCGCACTTTGTGCGGCCGGATTTCGGTGCACTCGCCAATCCCAAGGTCTGGATGGTGGCGGCTACGCTCGCGCTGGTAGGGAGTCTCGAAACGCTGCTCTCGCTGGAGGCTGCCGACCGCCTGGATCCGTTCAAACGGATCTCGCCGCCGAACCGGGAGTTGCGGGCGCAGGGGATTGGGAATCTGGTGAGCGGGTTGCTGGGTGGGCTGCCGATTACGAGCGTGGTGGTCCGGACCTCGGCAAACGTCTATGCCGGCGCGCGGACCTGGATGTCGTCGTTTTTGCACGGCATGCTCCTGCTGGGGGCGACGCTGTTGATTCCAACGGTATTGAATCTGACGCCGTTGTGCTGCCTGGCGGCGATCCTGATCGCGATTGGCTACAAGCTGACGGCGCCGAAGCTGTACGTGGAGATGCACCGGGCGGGATGGGATCAGTTTTTGCCGTTTGTGGTGACGGTGGTGGCGATTGTGGCTACGGATCTGCTGAAGGGCGTGATCATTGGCCTGGTGGTGGGGATTTTTTTTGTGATCCGCATGAATCACCACGATGCGATCACGATGGTCAACGAGGGGGATTACTACCTGCTGCGGTTCAACAAGGATGCGTCCTTCGTGAACAAAAGCGAGCTACGGACGAAGCTACGTTCGCTGCCGGACAACTCGCATGTGATTCTCGACGGAACCCGAGCGATGTTCATTGACCGGGACATCCATGAGGTCATCGAGGATTTTCGCAAGTTAGCGCCGTATAAGAACGTCACGCTGGAAGTCAAGAAGCTGTAGCGGGGGGACTCACCATGGAAGCCTACAAGAAATTATTGTTGGGGAATCGGGCCTGGGTCAGGGAACGGCTGGCGGCGCAGGCAGATTTCTTTCAGAAGAATGCCTACGATCAGAGGCCGGAGTTTATGTGGATTGGCTGCTCGGATTCGCGGGTTCCGGCCGAAGATGTTACCGGGGCGGAGCCGGGCGAGTTGTTTGTCCACCGGAACATTGCCAATCTGGTGATTCACACCGATTTCAATATGCTGAGCGTGCTGCAGTACGCCATTGAGGTCTTGAAGGTGAAGCATGTGATTGTGTGCGGTCATTACAACTGTGGCGGTGTTTCGAACGCGATGCGGCGGCAGGATCTGGGTCTGATCAACAAGTGGCTGCGGCACATCAAAGATGTCTACCGGCTGCACCATCGCGAATTGGAAACGATTGACGACGCGCAGAAGCGGTTTGACCGGCTGGTGGAGTTGAACGTAGTCGAGCAGGTGCAGAATCTGGCGGAGACTTCGATTGTGCAGAAGGCGTGGCAGGCGGAGAACCGGCCGGTGATTCATGGCTGGGTGTATGATCTGCGGACCGGCTACGTAAATGAGATTGCGAGTATGCGGCCGGGTGCGAAGATGGACGACATTTACCGGTTTGAGTGGCCGGTAGTGGAAGCGGGAGAGGGATAGTAGCCGGCGTGCGGGGCGCTTCCTGCTCTGGTGCTCGCAGGGAGCGGCGACGCGGGATAGGGATTCCGAATCAGCACTTCCTGATGGAACGATGGGCCGAAGATTTGTCCTGCCGGCGTCCCATCGATAGGTTCTAACGAACCCGCAACCGCTCGCTGAGCATACCGGCGCCGGGCAGGGCCGCCCCAAGGAGGTATCCATACGGCTGGGCCGGCAGGCCCGGGGGCGAGGGCGGGGCCGTTGGACTGAGCGTCCTCTCGTCCATCTTGAATCCGGTAACCGGAGGAGGGCCGGGCGGGCGCCGGGGGCCGGGCGCCGGGGAGGGAGCGGGCCGGCCGGCTCTCGAGCCCGGCGGGGGGATGGGCGAGATGGCGCGGGCGACCGTTTGATGGTAACGGGCCAGTTCGGCGGGGGCGAGACCCGACAGTTGGGGCGCGTCGCGGCGGATCGCTTCGAGCAGGCTCCGATTACCGCAGGTGTTGGCCGGGCAGGCTACCCCGACGCGATTGACCGAGCTGACATAGTCACGCAGCAGACGGGCGCGTTCGGCGGCGGAGAAGCGGTGGATCGCCTGCCGGTCAACCTCCAACAGGCGGGCCAGCATCATCTGCCGCACGTGGGGCGGGCGCGTTCGAAGAACTGCTCCAGCGCCAGGCCGTGCTTGTCGGCGATATAGACGTCGTAGGAGTTCTGCCAGAAGGCGGAATCCATCTGCTCGGGCGAGGTCATCTGCCAGCCGTAGAGGTTCTCGAGGTTGTCCATCATTTCGCGGGCGCCGGCGTAGCCGCCGGCCTTCATCTCGCTGATCCATTTGGGATTCCAGGAGCGGGCATGCAACTCCTCGGCGAGAAAGGTCTGGAGGCCCTTGACGGATTCGCGTCCCCGGCGCCGGAGGTCATTCACAATCATGGCGGGAGCGCCGCCGCCGTTCCCGGCTTTGGTGGCGAGGATGCCGAAGCTGGCGACGTTGGCCGGGACATTCGGGATGCGCTTGCCCGCGGTGTTGGCGAGCAGGGGGTTCTTGACGATGGTGGCGTTGGTGTGGGTGTAGGTTTGTTTGAAGATGAGAGCGGACCGCCAGCGTTCCGCCGCGCCGAACTCGAATCCTCGCGTGAGGGCCTCGGCGGCATTGGTGACGGGCCGGGTGGCTCCGGTGGGGTCGGCGGCGAAATCGGTGACGCGGTAGATGAGGTCGCTGATCCGGTTTTCGAAGTAGGCGGCGTCGAGACCGACGCGGCCCGCGAAGCATCTGCGGACGCCGGTTTCCCAGCTTTTCATCCGTTCGGGTTGGAGGCCGGGGTTGGACACGAAGAGCGTGCCGGCCGAGGAGCGCCAGGTGCGATAGAGATCAAAGACGGTGGGATAGCGGAAGGCGTTGGCGGCGCTGGCGCGCAGGTTGAAGGCGCCGGGTAACTGCCAGTTGAGGGCGAGTTTGGTGGTGAGGGCGCCGTCGGAGCGAGCCGGGTACTGCCGGGGCGGAAGGTTGGTGGCGCCGAAGGAGTTGTTGGCTCCGCCGTAGGTTCGCCAGTAGTCGTACCGGGCGCCGGCGACGAGGAGCAGGCGTTCGGTGAGGCGCCAGGAGTCCTGCGCGTAGAGGGCGCGGTTGAGGGATTGCCCGTCGGCGGCATCGGATTGCTGGCGGCCGATGGCACGCCGCGTATAGTTGGGGACGAAGAACTCGCGCAGGCCGGCGCTGTCCTTGCGCAGGTCCATGCCGGCAACGAGAGCGTGCCGGGAACTGGCGTACCAGTTCCATTGGAAATCGCCGAAGTAGGAGCGGGCGGGCCGGTCGCTGATGAGGCTGGGAGCGGCGGCTGAGGTGGCGGGCGTGGCGAAGTAGGACTGGGGCTGATCGTTGCTGCCGAAGCCGGCGCGCAGGCGCAGCCGGGGGCTGAGGGTCCGATAGAGTTTCGCGTTGAACAGGTTGGCCACGGCGCCGCCGTCGCCGGCGAGGAATTGGAACGGGGTGAGCGTGAGACGGCGCAGCCCGCCTTCGAACGGGAAGACGACCGGGCCGGAGCAGGCGGGAGTGCCCTGCGGATCGCGCACGTAGCAGTGCGGGCTGTCGTATCCGTAGCCGCTGCGCTGGAGGATGGCCTGGATGGTGACGACGGTGTGCTCGTTGAGCGTGTAGTCGCCTCGCAGCCGGTAGACATGCTGGTTCCACCAGTTCCGGCCGGTATCGCCGACCTCAAAGGTACGCGTGCCGGTGGTGGTGAGCCGCGGGATGGCGCCCGAGACGGGAACTCCCGAGGCGCCCGCCGCGCCGGGGCTGAAGACGCCGTTGGTGGCATAGCCGCCGCTCTGGAGCCGCTGATCGCCGAAGGCGATCCCGAGGCGCCGCAACCAGCGGTCGCTGAACCGGGCGGAGTAGAGATTGGTCTCCTGCGAGCCCCGTTGGCCGGTGATTTCGAGGGCGCGTTCGGTGACCGGCCGGGTGAGAATATTGATGACGCCGCCCATGGCGTTGCCGCCGGAGAGGGAGATGAAAGGGCCGCGGGCGACCTCGACGCGGTCGACTTCGCCGATGGGCACGGTGGCCCGGTTGAGTTGGCCGGTGTAGCCATCGTTGAGGGGCTGGCCGTCGAGCAGGATGAGGGTGCGCGCCTGCGCCGATCCGCGACCGGAGACGCTCCGCATGCCGACGCCGGACTGGGTGTCCTGGAAGCCTTTGCCGCGATTGGCATAAACCCCCTCGATCAGGTCCAGGCTTTGGTCCAAAAGCTGCTGGCCGCGAACGCGGAGCTCCTGGCGGGTTACGACGCCGATGGATACGGGGCTCTTCTCCGTTTCCATGGTGGAACGGGTGGCCGTCACCACAATGCTGGTCTTGGCGGGTTCCGGCCCCGGGCCGGTTTCCGGGCTCTGGGCCGCGGCCAAGTGCCTGAGGAAGATCATGAAACTCGTTATCGTAGCACTTGCGCCAGCTTCGTATTACGGTTCGTTTCGCCGGCGCGGGTGGGTGTGTATAGTGGAACAACGATATGAATAGCTTTCCGGTGGTGGAGGTAAGCGGCAGCGCGTTTGCGATGGGCGAGCAGCACGGGCGGCAGGCGGCGGCGCTGATCGGGCGGTATCTCGACTGGATCGACCGGTTGACCGGGAAGCCGCGGGCGATGCTGCGGGAGAACGCGATGCGGTTTGGGCCGGTGATCGAAGCGTTCAGCCCGCGATACATGGAAGAGGTCCGGGGACTCGCCGCGGGCGCCGGGATTCCGCTGGCCGATGCGATGCTCTGCCAGACGCGGGCCGAGGCGGCGCAGCAGTGGGACGGCGGCTGCACGGCCCTGGCCGTCACGCGCAGCGGGACCGTCGACGGCCAGTCGATCGCCGGACAGAATCAGGATCTCGAAAGCGAGTACGCCGCGGTGGGGATTGTGCTGAAGCTCCGGCCGAATGACGGGCGGCCGCGGGCCGTGCAGTTCACGTTTGCCGGGCAGCTTGGCTACGCCGGGATCAACGAATACGGCGTCTGCAATTTTGTCAACGCACTTTACAACTTCCGCTGGCAGCCGGGGCTGCCGTCGTATCCGGTGCGGCGGGCGTTGCTTGAGCAGCGGTCGGTGGACGATTGTGTGGAGCTGCTGCGGCGGATCCGGAGCTGCACGGCATACAATCTGGTGCTGGCGGACGGGGCGGGTGGGATTGCCGATGTGGAGGTGCGGCCGGCGGGGGTGGCGGTGTTTGCCGATGAGCATCCCGACCGGCGTGTGCATACGAACCACTATGTGACGGGAGAGTTTGCGGGATTCGCGGACGGGACGTTGCCGGATTCCGAGCCGCGGCTCGAGCGCATTCGGGAGTTGACGAGGGAGCGGTGGGGGCGGATTTCGGTGGAGACGATGAAGGAGATGCTGGCGGATCACGCCGGCGAGCCGGGCGGGATCTGCCGGCACGGGGCGGAGCGGATGCACACGGTGGCGGGGTACATTGCCGAGCCGGGGGAGCGGCGGCTGCATGTGCGGCGGGGTTATGGTTGCACGGGGAGTTGGTGCGTGTATCCGGTTTAGGGCTTTACTCGCCGCTGGTTTCGGCAGGGGCGAGGCGCAGGGGTTGACGCTGCCAATAAGTAAGGGAGCGCCACGCCCATTCGAGGGGGCCAAACTGGTAGCGGGCGAGCCAGAGGGGGCTGAGGATCAGGGAGATGATCCAGAGGGCGAGGACGACGAAGTAGAGCTGGTATCGCTCGAGCCGGTTGTAGAGATTGAGGCCGTAGCCGTAGAAGACAAAGCCATAGGCGAGCGAGTGGAGAATGTAGTTCGAGAAGGCCATCCGGCCGACGGCGGCGAGGCGGTGCTGGAGTCCGGCGAGGGCGCCGGACTGGCAAAGAAGTAAGACGAGCGCGATGTGGCCGAGGGTGGTGGCGACGCGCGCGGGCTGGTAGGTACAGAAGGTAAAAACGGTGGAAAGCGGATCGAAGCTCTGGCGCCAGGCGAGCCAGAACGAGATGGCGCCGACGGGGAGGCCGAAGCCGTAGCCCCAGGCGAGCATTTTCCAATAGAACGCTCGCGGGTGGGCGGCGGCGAGAAGGCCGAGTTGGGCAAAGGCGGTCCCGATGAGCATCATCGGCAGAATGTCCAGATCGAGAAAATAGAAGGGCCTGGAATGCCAATCTTTGACAACGGCAGCGCGTTTTTCGACCAGGTTCGCGTAGGAGCCGTTGTAGCGGGCGGCTTCGTTTTTGAGGTCCTCGGGGGTGGGTTGGAAGTCCTTGCGCAGCTCCTCCCAAGCTTTCTTGGCTTTGGTCTGTTCTTCCGTTAGGGGTTTCCTGGCCGCTTCGGCCTGCCGGGCTTCGAGGTAGAGGCGGTGGGTTTTCTGGAGATCAAACCCCCGGGCGATGTCGAAGCCGGTCATGATGAGGACGAAGACACCAGCGGCGAGGAGGAGTTGCCGGGGTTTGGCGGAGTGGAGCGGGAACAGGAGGAGGCCGAGGAGGGCGTAGGGGTAGAGGATGTCGCCGTGCCAGATGAGGAAGGCGTGCACGACGCCAAAGAGCATGAGCCAGAGGGTGCGGCGGTAGTGGGTGGCGATGGCCTGGACGGCGTTGCCCTGCGTGAGGCCGCGCTGAATCATGTAATACGAGCCAGCGCCGAACATGATGGAAAAGGTCCCGCGCATTTTTCCATCAAACAGGACGTATTGGAGAAAGAAGGCCAGGAGGTTGGGCCCGGTGGCGCCGCCGGCGACGTTGGGGTTGTAGCCCGCGGCCAGGGGGAGGCCGGAGAAGATGATGTTGACGAGGGCGATGCCGAGGAGGGCGGCGCCGCGGAGAAGGTCGAGCGAGGAGAGACGTTCGGAGGGGGCGACGGGGGCGAGCGGGAAGGGGGAATCGGCGGCCATGGGCACCTTCGGGAATGGGTTGGGTGGGAAGTGTGACGTCGGCGGGGTTGCCTTCGCGATGCGGAGAGGGGAGGAGAGAGAGTAATCCCAGGATAGAAGAGCGAGCGACGGCCGGCAAGGTGGTGGCGGGCTTGGCGCGTGGCGAACAGGGGAGAAGCAGCGAGGGCGCAGGAGTCTTTGGCCGCGAAGGAAGGGCGTCCGGGGTCGCGCGCCAGGCGCCTCCTTCGCAAGTAGGCTCGCTCAACCGAAGGAGTCGGTCGAGCGATCTGGGGCGGGATGGCCCATCGCTTCCGGCGCCGGATGGGATGGGGCGTCCGTCAGAGACGTCGCCAGCGATGAAGAAGTGGCTAGCCGTGAGTGGGTGGAGCGAGTTCACCGGGCGAACCGGAGGAGCGCCGCAAGGCTGCCTCGGGTTCGCCCGGCGGACGCCGCTTACCGGCAGGCGGTGGGGACGGTGGTGGAGGCGGTGACGGTCCAGCGGCCACCCGAGGTACAGCGGCCGGAAGCGCCCTGGCCGACGCCGTACTCGGCGAACGACTTATAGAGCATGCAGCCCCGGGAGGTGGGGCCGCCCGTGGCGCCGCCGGCTTGTTGGACCATGCCGTCGCGCATCTGTTCGTAGCGGGGCGCGGCGGGGATGTACTTCATGCCGCCGACGAAATCGCTGAGGAGTTGGTCGACGGACAGTCCGGCGGCGAGGTATTTTTCGCGAGCGCGCCACAGGATGGCGCCGAACAGTTCGCCGTTGTTGTGGACGGAGGTGCCGGTGAGGTTGTTGTAGCGGAGCGGGTAGTTCGTGTAGCGGTAACGGCGGATGCCGTTACTGCTGTTGTAAGAGTACTCGCCGACGGCGTCGTCGCCGTTGAGGAGGATGGAAACGGCATCCGAGGCGCCTTCGCCGATGGCGCCGGACATGCAGCCGGACATGGAGCCGATCATGCGCCAGGTGAGACCGTGGCCGTATTCGTGGAAGACGATGCGCTATCGACGTCGCCGTCGCGATTGGGCGAGGTCAGGTTCCAGAGGTACATCTGCATGCGGGGGCGGGAGCCGTCGGCGGGGGTGGAGAAGTTGGCGTTGTTGGTGCCGCTGCCGTCCTGGGCTTCGGCGCTGACCGAATCGAGGGCGAAGCCGCCGCGGCCGAAGTTGTTTTCCTGGAAGTTGCCTTCGAATTCGTTAAAGCCCGCGGTGTAGAGCTTGTCGTGGACGAAGTTGACTGAGTAGAAGAGGTTTTGGATGGCCACCTGCTGGTTGGGTGCGGTGGTGGGGGCCAGGGTGAGGTTGGCGGCGGCGGTGAAGTTGCCGTCGGTCATGGTGACGCCGGCGGCGTCGGGCGCATTATTGGCGTCCCGGTCCAGATAGGTGTAAGTATTGTTGCCAGCCAGGCGGAACTGGGACTGTACGCCGGCGGTGCGGCCATCGGCGGAGACCCAGCCGTTGGGGGAGGCGGTGCTGCTGCCGGGGCCGGCGAGGGTGACCTCCGGCGAGCCGACCGTGACGCCGCCGAGGGTGACGACCGGGTGTTCGGGGAAGACCCGATAGGATTCATTCGCGGTGCGGAGCTCTTCCTGCAGGACGCGGCCGCCGTTGCCGATGACGGTATGCCAGAGCTGGTTGGCCTGGGTGGTCCAGGTTTCGACGAGCCAGCCGGTTTGCAGCGCGCCGCCTTCGAGCGGGACAAGGACGCGGGTGGCGGTGGGGTCCTGATGGAAGTAGGTATTGCCGGAGGAGAAGCGGGCGGTGCCGTTGCTGTCGGAGACGAGGCGGAAGGAGAGCCGCTCGCCGGGGAAGCGGCGGGAAGCGGCGGCGGCCATGGCGCCGTCGGCGGTGATGGTGGACCGGGCGGCTTGACCGCGAGGCTCGACGAGCTGGTCAATCAGGTGGACGAGTTCGCCGGAGGAGTTGACGGAGGCCTTAACATAGGCGCCGTAGACGGGCAGCCCGTCGAAGGACTGCGAGAGCTTGAGCTGGGTGAGGCCGGCGGCATCACGGCTCTCACTCCGCAACTGGAGTGAGGCGAGGGCGGCAGCGGAACGGCCTTGCCCCCGCAGGAAGGTATCGACGGCGGCGCGGGCGGAGGGATGGGTTCCGGTGAGGGTCTGGCCTCGTGTGGTGGCGAAGACGCGAGCGGTTTCGCCAGTGAGATTCGCCATCTGATCCTGGGCGAAGGCCGCGGTGCTGAAGGCAATAATCAGGAAAGATCGTGTGAAAAGACGCATGTTTACAACCTCGATTTCAAATGCAAGTTTGAAATACGATTAAGCCAGAGTATAGCTGGGTTCTTCTCGTTTGCAGCCGTTTAAGGAGTTTTCCTCGCGACAGAATTTTGGCTGACGAATGGTAGCGTTCCGTTCGGCGAAAAGTAGTGGGCAATCGGGCAAACTCGCCGATATTTGGTACTAGGTTTCTTGGCGCGGATTCCTGGATTCGGCTCGATTTTTTGTGTGCCGCTCCTCTGGAATCTGGCGTATGCGCGGAATCCGGCGTGTGCAAGTTGTGATACGGAACCCTGCCAGCCAAGCGGGAGGGGGACGCCGCTGGGGGGCATTTCTGGCCGGAGCCACTGTGTGAGTATTCCGGCGGAGTAATATATCGAGATGCAGCGATCGGTATGGCTTCTTCTGGCCCTGGGCCTGATTTCGGAAATTGGATGGGCGCAGCCCGCCGCGGGGCTGCCGCCCGAGCGCGCGGCCCGCATTGACAGGCTGCTGCAGCAGTATGTGGACAAAGAGCAGATCGCCGGCGCCGTGGCGCTGGTGCTGCGGGATGGCAAGCCGGTTTACGAGAAGGCCGTGGGCTGGAGCGATAAGGAGGCCGGCCGGAAGATGACCACCGGGACGCTGTTCCGCATTGCTTCGCAGAGCAAGGCGGTGACGAGCGCGGCGATTATGGCGCTGGTCGAAGACGGCAAGGTGGGCATCAACGAACCGGTGGGGAATTTTATCGCCAGCTTCAAGAAGACGATGGTGGCCGAGAAGGAGGACAACGGCGGGGCGCGGGTGGTTCCGGCGCGGCGGCCGATCACGATTGCGCAGCTGTTGACGCATACGGCCGGGATCTCTTACGGCCGGGAACCGCATATCGCGGCGCTGTACGAAGCCAAGGGGCTGGGCCCGGCGGCGGGCAACGGGTGGTACACGGCGGACAAAGAAGAGCCGATCTGCGAGACGATGGAGCGGCTGGGGACGCTGCCGTTTGTGGCGCAGCCGGGCGAGGCGTATGTGTACGGCTACAACACGGACATTCTGGGTTGCGTGGTGGAGAAGGCTTCCGGGATGCCGCTCGATGAGTTTGTGCGCACGCGGATCACGGGTCCGCTGGGGATGAAGGACACGCGGTTCTTTGTGCCCGCGGCGGAGAAGGATCGCCTGGCGGTGGTGTATGCGACCGGCGCGGAGGGCAAGGCGGTGCGGGCGGCCGAGGGGGCGCGCGGGCAGGGACATTACGTGGACGGGCCGCGGAAGAGCTTCTCGGGCGGGGCGGGGCTGACCTCGACGGCGCGGGACTATGCGCGGTTTTTGGAGGCGATCCGGCGGGGCGGGGCGTTGGACGGGGCGCGGATTCTGGGGCCGCGGGCGGTGGGGCTGATGACGACGAACCAGTCCGGGACGCTGCATTCGACGACGGGCCTGGGTTTCGGGTTTGGCTTTCAGACGATCGACCGCTACGGGGCGAGCGGGCTGGCGGCGGTGGGCGCCTTCGGCTGGAGCGGGGCTTACGGGACGACGTATCAGGTGGATCCGAAGAGCCGGATGGTGGTGGTGCTGATGATTCAGCAGATGCCGAACGGGACCGATATTCAAGCCAAGTATCTGGCGTCGGTTTATCAGGCGCTGGTGGAGTAGCGGGGAAACTAGCGGGGCGTGCCGATGGCGTAGAGGGCGTTCTCCGTGCGGAGGTAGAGGCGCCCCTCGTCGAGGGCAGGGGTGGCGTAGACGGGGGAGTCGAAGTCGTTGACGGCGAGGAGTTCCCAGTCGCCGGCGGCGGACAGGACGACGACTTTGCCGTGTTCGCTGGCGATGTAAAGCTTGCCGCCGGCGGCGACGGGGGAGGAGTAGTAGTCTTCGAGGGCGCCGGTGAGG
>JAINDL010000155.1 GCA_019931245.1 Bryobacteraceae bacterium CoA2 C42 | reverse complement strand
CTTCTCAAACATCGGCCGGAAGCCAAACTCGCTCTCCACGGATTTCTCAATCCCCTTGATCTCCTCTATCTGCGAAAGTTCGTAGACGCTCTGCGCGTTGTCCGTCACCGGGCCGTAGCTGTCGACGGCAATCGTCACCGGACCCATGCCCAGAAACCCGAACGCCACCAGACCAAAGGCGAAAACCGCCGGCGCCATCATCAGATTGGCCAAACCCAGCAGGCTGATGTAGATCGAAATCACCTACGAAGGCCTCGCGCGCGCCGAGGACATCCTCCAGGTCGACCAGATTCACGACGCCCCCAACGGCCTCCTCACCGCCCTCCACGCCCAACCCCTCCTGCAAAACGACATCGATTACCTCGTCCGCGACCATCGCATCATCCCCATCGACGAATACAAAGGCCGCACCGCGCGCGAACGCCGATGGCCCGCCGGCATCCATGCCGCGCTCGAAGAAAAGGAGGGGCTCGAAATCCAGGAACCCGGCCGCATCCTCGGCTCCATCACCCTCCCAAACTACGTCCTCCAATACGAGCACCTCTGCGGCATGACTGGCACCGCCGCCACCCAAGCCAGCGAGTTCCAGCAGATCTACGGGCTCCCCGTCGAGGTCATCCCCACCGACAAACCCCGCATCCGCATCGACCCGCCCGACGCCCTCTTCCCCACCCAACCCGCCAAGTTCCGCAATCCATCCGGGACCACCACTCGACCGGCCGCCCCGTGCTGATCGGCTCGGAATCCGTCGAGGCGTCGGAGACTATCAGCCGCGCCCTGCCCGATATTCCCCATACCGTCCTCAACGCCCGGCATGGGGACATCGAAGCCGCCCTCATCACCCGCGCCGGCGAGCGAGGCGCCGTAACGGTATCGACCAACATGGCCGGCCGCGGCGTCGATATCGTGCTCGGCGAAGGCGTCGCCGCGCTCGGCGGCCTCCACGTCATCGGCACCGCCCGCAACGATAGCCGCCGTATTGATAACCAGCTCCGCGGCCGCGCCGGACGCCAGGGCGACCCCGGCTCCACCCGCTACTTTCTCGCCTTGGATGATGAGCTTATCCGCCGCTTCCGAGACGATGGCGAACAGATCCAGACCCTCACCGACTGCCACATGCTGCAGCGCCGCGCCGAGGGCCGGCATCTGGACGCCCGGCTCTTCCTCCACAAGTATGAAAGGGTCATCGAAGGCCAGCGCCATGCGCTCCTCCAGACCCGCGAAGAAGTGCTTCAAAGGTGCGAGAACGAACCCAATGAACCGGAATGGCCGATTCGCCTCGACGCCATTGACGAAGCCTGGGCCTGCTATCTCGAAGAAGTGGCCCACCTCAAAAGCGGCTTCCCCTGGCTCAACCTCGGCGGCCGCGAGCCATTGAGCGAGTTCCTCCACCGCGTCGACGAGCTGTTCACCCAGCTCTGGCAACAGGTGGATCACGAAACCGCCGAACGCCTCGCCAACGGCGAAACCACGCCCCCGCGCCGCGGCGCAACGTGGACGGATCTGACCGTCGATCAGCCCTTCGGCACCGGCATGGAGCGGATCATGAAGGGCCTCGCCCGCAAAGCGAAGTCCGGCAGCCTCTGGGGCTAAAGCGCCGAAGCAATGTCGGTGTGCGGGAAGTCGGCGCCCTTATAAAGGAGCGCCGCGCCCGCCGTTTTCGCAAGGGCATAGGCAAAGCAATCGCCCATGTTCAGCTTCGCGGGATGGCCCTTGCCGTATCGACTGGCGGCGACCACGGCGGCGCGGGCCTGCTCTTCCGTCAACGGCTCGATCTTGATATCCAGAAACTCGATCAATCTCTCCGCGTCAGCCACGCCCGGAGGTCCCAACCGGACCCGCGCCCGTTCCATCACTTCCCAATAGTTCACGGGGCTCATCCGAAGCGATTCCGTCTCCGCGAAAAAGGCCCGGAACAGACCCTCGTCCGGCTCTTTTAGCAAAACTGCCAGAAAAGCAGACGAATCAACAACGACCGTCACTTCGGAAGGCCATCCTCGTCGTATAGGTCCGCATCCGTCAAGAGCGGTCCGATGATTGGCAACGCGGCGATGTGCGCTTGGATCTCCTGGATCCCACGCATCCGCTCCAGCGTGCGCGCCTCCCGCGCCCGCTGCGCCTCATTCAGCTGCGCCCGCACCGCCTCCGCCACCACATCGGTGATCGGCTGCTGCTTCAACTCCGCCAACCGCCGGATATCGCGAACCACGTCCTGATTTCGGATCTGAATCGGCGGCATCATGATGACCACTATATCATGACGCGGCACAGGCCCCCATCAACGCCTAATTTCGCACGTTCGCGGAGTTTTCGCGCATACCAATTCAGCCGCGCATCCTGCGCCACGGAAACAATAATTCACGAAACTCGCTTACCAGACCCTTCTTTTGGCTGCCTTCTCGGCCAGCACCTTCGCACAACTACCAGACGGCAAAGACATCGCGACAGCCGTCCCAATTCTCATCGGACAGAATTTTGAAGACGCGGGCAGCGCCGCGACTGGCTCCGATCGCGTGTACAGCATCAATCTTGCTCGTGGCCAACGGGTCACCTTCACCCGAACGATGACGCAAACGAACAGCTGGTGCGGCAGCCTCGCGCTCTACAGTCCGACGTCTCGTTCGGTCGCCCAGGGGGAAAGAGTCGCAGGGGACCGCGCTTGTCGCGGTAATGAAACAGCGAGCATCGATTTTACCGTTCCAGCTACCGGCGTCTACTTCCTGAACGTCTTTTTCGGGGGAGGTTCCGGCAGCTACCGCCTCCAAATCTCCGCCACCGGTACACCCATCGCCCTTCCCAATCCAACCCGCGCCGGCTGCCTTTCCGGCCGGGTCGAATCGATCACGTACTCCCTCCAGTTCATCGCACTTGGCATCCCGGACGAATTGACCATCGGCGGCCAGCGCGTCTGCCCCTCTTGCCAGGTTAAGGCGCCCATTTATACAGAAATGGCCGCGCGTCTTGATGCAGCGATGAATGCCGGCAACGCCGTCGAAGCCTGCTATGACTCTGCCGGCAGCATCTTCCAGATCAAGCTCTCAAAGTAAAGAGTGATCCATGCGGCAAACTCTACTGCTAATCGCCTTCGCGGCCGCTCTCACCGCCCAACCCCGCGTCACCAGCGTCGGGCAAGCGGCCGACTTCACCGGTCCGCTCGCCCCCGGCACCTTGGCGACGCTTTTCGGGTCCGCGCTCGCCACAGCCACAGCCGGCGCCGAACAAGTCCCGCTTCCCACAACGCTCGGCGGAACCACCGTCCGCGTCAACGGACAACCCGTTCCGCTCACCTTCGTTAGCCCGA
Source organism: Bryobacteraceae bacterium CoA2 C42 (assembly GCA_019931245.1). Taxonomy (GTDB): domain Bacteria; phylum Acidobacteriota; class Terriglobia; order Bryobacterales; family Bryobacteraceae. The sequence continues at coordinate 1,724 of JAINDL010000155.1, read as the reverse complement.
CGCAGGTGAACTTCCAACTCCCCGCCCGCATCGCAACCGGCTCGGCATCGCTGACCGTCACCGTTGGAACAGCGACCAGTGCGGCCACGAACTTCACGGTGGCCGCCACTGCCCCCGGTATCTTCCAATACGGCGCCAATCGAGGAGTGGTTCAAAACCAGGACTACTCGCTCAACGCCGATTCCAACCTGGCAAAGCGCGGGGAGGTGCTGACGGTTTACCTTACCGGCATCGGCATCACGCAGCCTGTTGTCCCGGAAGGTACCGTAGCTCCCAGTTCACCACTGGCGAGACCGCAAGTGAACGCGCAGGCGTACTTGGGCGGTTCGCCAGCGCGAATCCTGTTCCTCGGGTTAACCCCTGGCGCCATCGGTCTGGCGCAAGCCAATATTGAAGTCCCCGCGCTTCTTGCCAGCGGAAACTATCCATTGGTGCTTGAAGTGGGCGGGGTGTCAAGCCGTCCGGTGCAAGTCTCGGTGGAGGGCCGGCCCGATGGCACGCTTCCAGAAGGCTTGCGTTGCTTTTCGGGCTCAGTGGAAAGCGTGACGCGGTCGCTGGAGAAAGAGTTCGCCGGACAGCCGGACGAAATCGAACTCGGCTCCATCAAACTCTGCCCCACATGCTCCCAGCGTCAGCCGATCAATGTAGTCTTCACCCGTTTCTTCGAAAAGGCCCGCGCCAGTAAACTGCTGGTCGACGCCTGTTATGACGATACCGGCAACATTAGTCTGCTAAGAATGCGCCGCTGACCGATCAACCTAACCTCGCCGGAACGCCCCCCTTGGCGCGTTCCGGCGACGACATTAATCGCTTAACCGAGCGGAAGGCCAACTCGCCACGTCGCGCTCGTACCGTGCTCGTGACTTCCCAGTTGTTCCCTCGGCTCATGAATACAGCATCAGCCGCTGCAATTCTTGCTTTCAAAACACCAGCTTTAGGCTCATCCATAAAGATCACAACAACCGCCGACGCATCGACAACAGTCGTCACCGCGGCAAACCCTCCTCTTCATACAGGTCCGCATCTGTCAAGAGCGGTCCGACGATTGGCAACGCGGCGATCCGGTCTTGGGCACCCAGGATCCCGTGCCCGGTGCGCCTTGTCCAGTTTCGAACGCACCGCCTCCGCCAGCCGCCGGATATCCCGAACCACGTCCTGATTTCGGATCTGACTCGGCGGCATCATGATGTCGATTTTGTAATGATCAGGTGCACGGCCATTCGAACACCAGCATGCGCCGAACGCCCGTATCTTTCTCGCGAAACACCCGGCACCCGATGTATGCCGACCCTTTAAATTCCTTAACTTTCGGGCATGACTTCGGCTCTGACTCCAACTAGGAGGCGCCCATCAACAGCAACATCGCCATGCCAAGCCAGAACGCGCTGAAATTGCCCGCCACCAGGCCCGACAAAATATCCAGCGACGCGCCGCCCTCCCGCGAACTGATCACGACTTCGCGCACATGCGACGATTCGGTCGAAGTGAAAACCTTCACGAGTTCGGGAATAATCGCCCCGGCCAGCGTGCCGCAGGTGATCACGCTCGATAGCTTCCACCACAGCGACATGTCGCCACCCAGAGCCGGAATCAGCAGACTCGAAACCCCGTAGGTCAGACCCACCGAAATCAGCGAGGTCAGCCATACCAGCGTCGTCAGCGGCGTCTCAAAGTGCATCTTGTCCGCGTTGCCATACTTCGACTTGGCCCACGCCTCGTTGAGG